>JAZQAR010000023.1:0-59692 GCA_045545315.1 Eubacteriales bacterium
CAGGGTCTTGCCGGTCAGAGCGGGGATCGTAATACCCGTAGGAGTAGGCGGATTGGGATCCGGATCGGGTGTGGGCGTAGGTGTGGGGGTGGGCTTGGGCTTATTGGCTTCCCGGTATGTATCGAACCGATGGAAGATGGCCGCTAATTGAGCACGGGTCGCCTTACCCTTGGGCTCCAGATAAGAAACGTTGCCCTTCAGGTTGCCGTTGACCAGGCCGGCGGTATTTGCCCACAGCATAGCCTCCCGAGCATAGGAAGAGATCTTCCCCTGATCGGGAAAGGCGCCCAGGGAACCGGAAAGAGAAACGTTATATTTCAACATATTTTGGGTATAGCGGTACAAGATCGTCGCCAGCTGCTCCCGGGTGATCTTGGCAGAGGGGCCGAAGGTGGTGGCGGAGGTACCGTTGACGATCCCGTTTTGGTAGGCCCACAACACCGCCTTTTTATACCAGGCCTGCTTCAGATCGGTAAAGGGCGTGCTGCCGCTGACCGCAGGTTCCCCGGCGGAGCGATACAGAATCGTCACCAGCATGGCCCGTTCGGCGGAGCCTTCGGGGGAGAATTTCCCCTCGCCGGTGCCGTTCATCAGCCCTTGAGCGGTGGCCCATTCAATATCAGCTTTGGCCCAATGCTTTTTGGAAACGTCCCGGTATTCCGCCGCAAAGGCCACGGTCACGTTGCCCAGCAATAGCAATACCACAAGTGCGATGGAGATGAATCTTTTTGTCAACTTCATCCTGTTACCCCTTTTGAACGACCCGTCGGGTCGTTTATTTTATATTTTATTATAACAAATCAGCCGTAACCTTGTCAACGCCCCATTCTCTGATCACACCGAAGGGATACGCCGAAAAAATTCCCCGGCAGGTATTCTCCTGCCGGGGAAAGGGGCATTATGTGCGGGGTTTTACACAGGTATAAACCATATTATGGTCGCTTCGATCTGTCACGTTCACGTTCAACCCGGCGCCGGTTGCTTCATACACCGGATAAGTCAAATCTTTCCCCACAATAATATGGTCAATATCCAACCTTGATCCGGTTCCTTGCGGGTAAGTGTAAACGATCGCATCATATTTTTCACCGCCATTCAGGCTGGTGAATTTGGCGGTATCGATCACGTTACGGATATACTGCCCTTTGGCGTTCATATCCCCGCAAATGATGGGATAATCATCATTTGCAGCCCGATCCAGGATCTCCTTCAGCTGCGTGGTCGCCGCCGTTTTATTGGTATCGGCATCGGGCGAGAGCGCCAGATGGGTATTATAGATCGTATAGGTCACGCCGTTCACCGTAACCTGGAACCGGCTGTAAGTCCGCTGTTCACCACCCTTATCATTCTGGCTTCCAAAAATATTCCTGGTATACGCATCAATGGGATATTTACTTAGGATCCCATGTCCGTAACTTATGGTCTCGTGGGCTTGGGTAAACTTATAATACGGATAACCGGTCAGTTCTGCGATCACAGCCATCTGATCTTGTGGATTTCGACTGGTATTTTTATCCACCTCCTGCAACAGAACCACGTCTGCATCAATGGCCTTGATCTCGGCGGCGATCTCTTCGTACTGAGCGCTATGGCCAAAGCATTTAACGTTATAGCTGGCCACCTTCAAATATCCGGAGTAATCGGCGCTATACTGAACATTGACCGTATTGTTCTTAACAGTGGCAGTTCCATGCTCCAAGGATTGATAGAAGATCTCGCCCACCTTGTAGTTGGGACTATAGCCGGTGGATGCGACTCCCATTGTCAGCCCGGCTTCGGTCAGCGCCGCTTTTGCCTCAGCAACAGTCTTGCCCCGCAGGTCGGGTACCGTAGTCACATCCTCGTTTTGATGCCAGGGCAGGATCAGATCGGCATAGCAGAACCGATGAGCGGCAGTGCTATTCTCGTAAACCCGAAAGCCCGCCGGAGCGGTGTTGTCTGCAATCGGCGTGAACCGATCGCTTATGACAATGTTGGTGGAAACCACCGACGAAGGACCTGTCAAAATATGGTCGTATTCCTTGCCGCCATTCAAAGCGACAAAGTTTTCGGGCATAACCTCCCGATACTGGTTGGGCACCATGTACGGCATCCCCACGAATATCGGATAAGGATCTGCTTCCATCAGACCGAAGATTTCCTCCATTTGGGGGATTGCATAAGCCTCGCCCATAGTAGATGCATTTGCGGTATACACCGTTACAAAATGGCCGGCACCCAAATCCACCTTAGCCTTGATAAAGCCCCGTTTTTCCGTGGTATCCTGGTCCTTAAACAGTTTTTCAGTAATCTCCACCAAGGGATATTTACTCAAAAGAGCAATGCCGTATTCCCCGGTCGTTTGGGGCACGTTGCAGAAGAAGTGGGAATAGGGATACCCGGCGGCTTTCGCCAGATATTCGGTCTGATCCACGTATTCCCCATCCAGCATGGTCATATTCTTCTCCACCCGCTGGAGCCCCACGATATCTGCATCCATCTTCTTCAGTTCATTGATAAAGAACTCATAGTTATACGTATCGCCGATCTTGCAACGGGCGATATTCCGGTTCGCCACCTTCAAGGGGCCGGAATGTCCTTTGGATTCATCGATCTTCAGGAAGGTATAGACCGGATTATGGTCGCTGGCGCTGGTGGATTTGCCGATATCATTGACGTACAACTGGCCAAGACCGTTAATCTCCTCATAATGATCAAAGGTATCTGAGACCACGATGTGATCGATATTACAGGAAGAACGTCCCAATAGATCCTTGCCGCCGTTCAGCGGAGTAACGGTTTCCAGATTCAGGTGAGGCGCTATTTTGCCGATATTCATATTCATATCGCCGGTCAGTATTGTATACTGATCGCCTGGTAAATCAATATAAGCCTGCATAGCGCCGCTAATCTCCTGCATCTGATTATATTGATATTCTTTCGTGGTGGTGATATGGGTATTAAAGACAACAACCTCAGAGCCGTTTACGTCCAAGGTAAAGCGCCCGTATCCGCGTTTTTCGGCAGCCTGATAGGACGAATTGAACAGCACCGTCTCGGCTTCCAGAATTTCATAACGGCTGAGGATTGCGGTGCCGTAATGACCGCCATCCGTCAGGGTGTGCACATGGGTAAACTCATGATAGGGATATCCCAAAGCTTCCGCCAGAAATTGCGGCTGGTTCACCTTACCGGAGCGTGTGCAGTTTACGTCTACCTCTTGCAGGCATACGATATCTGCATCCAGGTCTTTCAGAATCTTAATCACTGCGGCAGTGCGGTCCGTTTCATTGCTGGAATTACTATTTCCGCTGAGGTCTGTCCACAGATGATGGATGTTATAGCTGACCACCTTGACATGATCGGAATAATCCTTGCAATGGGTCAGGGTCACGTAGCCCTTATCCTTGATCAATTCGGCACCGGCAGGGACGGATTGGAGATATACGCCAACCTTATTGGCCTTATATTTTTCGGAAAAGACCACCTTGACTCCTGCCTCCTTGGCGGCGGCTTCAGCCTCGGCCTTGCTCATACCAACAAAATTAGGAATCTTCACAGTTTCGGGGGCGTCGATCCCCTCCATCAGCAGGTCGCTATAAGCATAATAACGGTTATTATGGGTAACGGAGCTCTGCCGCCAGCCCTTGGCGGTAGTGCCGTCCGTCAAGGGAGTGAAATTATCGGTGGTGATGATGTTATAGTTATTCACATTCGCGGCGGATCCGTCGTTCAAGGCAATATACCCTTCGGGGATCGTATCCGCATAGGTGGAAGGCGCTCCGGAAAAGATACCGGCCAAAATGGCGCGCTCATCCTTTTCCATAACCGCCATCAGTTCCGCCAACTGGGCCTTGCGACAATTGGCATTGCCGGAGAACCAGGCAGAGTAAACCGCAACGGTTTCGGTCCCCAGATCCACTTCGGCCCGGATATAGCCCCGTTCCTCGTAAGAGGTTGCTCCATAGTCCAACTCGTTTGCCTCGAAAATAGTGGTGGTACATTGGATGGGGAATTTGCTCATCAAGCCGATACCGTAATCGCCTTTATCGACGGAAACACCGTCTTGGGTTCTCATAACGTCCATCAGCTTCCCAAAATGATGATAGGAATAACCTGCCTCCTCGGCCATCAATTTGATCTGATCTTCCTGATTGGTGCGTTCAGCATTTTTGTCTACTCGAGCGTAGGCCACAATTTCCGGTGCAAATTCCCGCAGATGCTCAGCAAAGGCTTTGTATTGAGCGGAGCCGTCCGAAACAACGAAAATGCCGATATTGGCAGCGGCCACCGTCAAGGGGTTCAGAAGCATCAATTTACCGTCCAGGGTCACGGTGCTGCCCTGCAGCAGTTGTTCACCGGCCGAAGCGGATTGTGTCAGAATTCCCATACTTTCCGCTTTGGGATCAAAGCCCTCGGCATAGGCCACCCGCAGGCCCGCCTGCTTGGCGGCGGCCTCGGCCTCGGCAACGCTCATCCGGTAGAAATCGGGAACGGTGATCATTTGAGGCTTCCCGTTCAGGGCCAGGGTCACGGTACTGCCCTGGAGCAGCAACCCCAGTTTGGATTGATCCACCACTGCGCCCACTTCATAATCCAGATGATAGGAGACCGTCTCGCTGGTCACCTTCAGTTCCAGAGCCTCCAGGGCGGCAGTTGCTTCTTCCAGAGTCATATAGGAAAGATCAGGCACTTCCACCCCCTTGGGAGCACCAATCACCGTCACAGAAAGGGTCGCACCCTTGGGCACGATGGATTTAGCCGCCACTGCCTGGCTTACAACGGTGCCCTCGGGCACCTTGAGGGTATAATTAGTTTCTGTAAAGCTGACCTTCAGTTCCAGAGCAGCCAAAGCATTGGCCGCTTCCTCACGGGTCATCCCGCTCAGATTGGGCACCCGTACCAGCCGATCGGAGCGGATCATCCGCCCATCGGTGTAAAAACTGTAATAGCCGGCGGGGTAATCGGTCCCCTTCAACTGTTCGGCATTCAGATAGATCCTCTTATCGGTCACGATCCGATGACCGTCGCCGATATAATAGTATTCACCTTCAAATTCCACTAACTGATAGGCATCCAGCCGGATCCCATCCCGCCAGAAGAAGCCGTCCACCAGCCCGTTCTTCAGGAGCATCTTGCCTTCGGTATCAAAATCATAATAGCCCACAGGCAGACCGGTCCCTTCCAGGAACGGTTCAGTCAGATACAGCCGACAGCTCTTGGCCAATCGGTGATAGTCGTTAATGAAATAATAATAGCCTTCAAATTCCGCCAACTGATAAGCATCCAGCCGGATGCCTTCCCGCCAGAAGTAGTCCCCGACAGGACCGTTCCGCAGAAGCATCTTACCCTCGGCATCAAATTCATAATAATCCGCAGGCAGGCCGGTCCCCTCCAGGGTGGCGGAGGTCATATATAACTTCGTATTCTTGGCCAGCCGGTGTCCGTCGTTGATAAAATAGTAATGATCTTCAAATTTCACCAATTGGTAAGCCGTTAACCGCTGTCCGTTGCGATAGAAATAATCTCCCACAGGTCCGTTCGGTACCCGCAGCTTGCCTTCGGCATCAAAGTAGTAGTAGCCTACGGCCAGTTCCGTGTTCTTCACCAGATCTGCGGGCAGGTAAAGCAACACGTTCTTGGCCAACCGGTGCGCATCGCCGACGTAATAGTAATATCCTTCGTACTCCGCCAGCTGATAGGCCTTCAACTGTTCCCCGTTACGGTAGAAATAACCGTCCACCGGGCCATTTTTCAAATCCAGTTTGCCCTCATTATTGAAGTAATAGTAGCCAACAGGCAAGCCCGCCGCATTAGCCAATTGTTCGGTCAGATAAACCCGGGCATTCCGCAGGATCCGATGGCTATCGTTAACAAAATAGATATCGCCCTCCAGGCTTGCCAGCTGATAGGCCTTCAGACGAACCCCCTGCGCATAGAGGAAGTCCCCCTTCAACTCATCGGCCACGACCGCAGTGATCTTTTGGCCGATCCGAATCCCCTTCTTTAAAGTTGCCACGGCCGTTTTCAAGGCGGTGCGGCACTCCTCTACGGTAGAAACGGTGCTCCGATCGGCGGTCTTTGCCCCGTTCAAGGCTTCTTCAAAGGCGGCCATTTGTCCGGCGCTGACGTATTGGGTGCCAAAGGGCACGTTCGCCTCGGCCTCCTCGCTGAGGGTCAGTTCTGCCTTCAGTTCCTCGGCATAGCCGATCTCGGCATCCAACAGCGCAACGGCGGCCTTCAGTTTCGGATCCGGTACCGTTACGGTGCAAGTATCCGAAAAGGCTCCGTTCCCCGCATAAACGGTCACCGTGGCCTCACCCGGAGCAAGGGCGGTGATCACACCCTCTTCCACCTTCACCACAGAGGGATCGGAGGAAGCCCAGGTCATGCTCTGATCATCGGCATCCGCCGGAAGCACGGTGGCCTGCAGGGTCTTGCTCTCGCCCACGTCCAGTTCACAGCTTGCCTGTTCCAACGTCACCCCGGTCACCGGGATAAAGTTGACCACAGTATATGTGTAGCCACAGGAACTGCAGGTATATTGGGTTTTGGCACCGCCCTCCAGATCTGCGGAGGTAAAGGTACAATTTTCCCGGGTGGCGGTATAATTCCCACAGGTTCTTGCACAGGACACCGTATGGGTCTTATCCTCATTGCTGGTATACTGAAGCAGGTGATCCGATGCGGCAAGCGTTGTATTTGCGGTAAATTGGCGTTTAATAAGCGCCGAATAGGTATATCCGCCGGCAAGGCAAGGCATCCAGGAACTCAAGTTCGTATGCCAGTATGAAAGAATTCTACCGTCGCAATCGGTATAATAGTATTTGGTGTCACTACTTTTGGCGATACTAATACGATACGGGGCCTTTGCCGTGGCGGCGGGTTTTACCGGGTTGCCGTTGGTGTCCAGGGCTACCTTCATACCGGACGAAGCCGTATTAAAGCTATAAACAGCCGCTCCGTTTGTAAAGTATGCTGTGTTACTATACCTCCTCGAATTGTTCTTCAGCGACATGGCATTGGAATAGTAGGTATCCGTCATATCAGTGATGGTGGACGCCGCCCCATTTGTCAAGACCTTGTTATCGGTATAAAAATTGCTGACCGTTACGTTGTTGACGTTAAAGGTGGTATTGCTACTTGTATTGCTCCGCAATCTCATCAGCTTATTGGCATCGTTGCCAAAAACCATCACGTTGGTCATGGTCAGGTTGTGGGTACCGGCCGCACGGCGGGTATAGCATTCCGCAAGCAAGATCGCCGATATGTTGTAAGTACTGTTTGCATTTTTCTTGTTATTGGCGATCAGCACGTTCTCCAGCACCAAAGTGGAGTTATTGGTTGCTATAGAGGGATCGACGTTGTTATCATCCAGACTTCCCACTAACCAGGAATGGGTCATACTTGTGGAATCTTTTTTCACTTCGCAATGGTTGTTAATAACCGAAACGTTTTTCAGGGTAACCGTAGAGGTATAGTAATGGCGCCCCATAATAACGCCGGTATTGTTGCTTTCGAACTTAAAGGTACAGCCTTCCACCAGGATATTGCTGACGGTCAGATCCTTGACAGCCCGACAAGCGATCAAACCAAAGCCGGCATTGGAGGTTGCAAAGGTCCCGCCCCGCACAATGATATTGTCGATGGTGGCGGCGTTATGCACGGTTCCACATAAATAACCGCTGTAACCGCTGGCCTGGGTAACGGTCTGCTCCGCATCAAATTCAAATACCAGATCTTTAATATAACTGCCGTAAAATTCCCCAAACAGGCCTGTTGCCACCTTCGTCAAATTACGGACGGTATGATTTTGACCATCCAGATTGCCGTAAAAGCTCAGGGAGGCAAGTTGAACGTTCTTCAGATTCAAGTCGGCGCAGAGGTAGAAGGTTCTGCCCTTACTGTTATCTGCGGTGATGGCCTGCAGATCCGCCACGGTATAAATACCCAGGTTGGGATAGGCGGTATCCGTTGCGGCGTTGATAGCCGGGAGTACCTTACCGGTATACAGAGTGGTAGCGCCCCGGTTCATGGTCACCGGCAGTTTTTCTTCGGTGGTGGGGATCATCAGATCTGCCACCCGATCCACCGCTTCATCCATGGCGGCCTGGTCGGTAAAGGTACCGTTCTCAACGGCGGCTTCCAGCTCTGCAAGAGCCTCACCCACCTTTTTCAGATCCCAAAAAGCCTTATCGTTTTCATAAACCGCCCGCAGGACTTCAACGTCGTTGCCCAGCAGTGCCTCGGTGGTATAGGCTCCGTCCCCGGCGCCAAAGGTAAAGAGATTCCCCTCGCCCAGAGTGCCAATACTGCCTTCTTCGGCAACAAAGGTGGCGTTTTTCACCTGTAAAAGTTCATTCAGGTTTACGGTTTCACCGTTCTTACCATAGACGGTAAACGTCCGGTTATTGTTCTTGGTGGCGGTAACGGTGAGCCGCCGGATCTGATCCGTTCCGTCGGCGCTTACGGCCAATTGACCGTTGGCATCCACCGTCCAATTCAGCCCGGCTGCATTGACTCGGTTCAGGTTCCAGGCATCGGACAAGGGATCTTGGGCAATCGCCCGCCGGATATAGGGCTCCGTCTCGCCGGTCTTATAATAGGTCAACACCGGGTATCCGTTGGCATGATCCGTATATTGAACGGTATATTGATTTGCATAGGAGGCTTGCAGCCCCTTATTGGCCAGACCGGTGCCGTTCAAAGAAGAGGCGGTCACGTCCTGGCCCAAAATATAAGAGGAGGAGGCAGTAATATGGGTAGGCTCCCCGCCCAGGCCGTAGGTAGCCGTATCGGCGGCGCTGTTAACGGTGCCTAAAAAATAGCAGTTGTTCATCACAGCGGCGGTCGAATCCCGATAGGAGCGCCCGATCAGGCCGCCCACCGGAGCCCCGCAGGAGGAGATCACCGTTGCGGCGGACCAGCAGTTTTCCACCTTCCCCTTCCAGCAATCGCCCACCAGGGAGCCCACACCGTCGAAATTATCGTTGGTGGCGGTGCCGGTATATTTTACACCGCCGATCACCAGCCCGTTGGCGATGCCCACGTTGCGGATGACACCGCCGTTCCCGCCGTAGTAATGGTTAAACAGTCCCAGCCGATAATGCGCCGGCTGATCGATCAACAGATTTTTGATCACAAAACCGTTGCCGTCAAAGGTGCCCTTAAAGGCATAGTTGCCGTTTTCAGAGGAGCCGGTCTGGCCGATGCCTTTGAAGTTCACCCACTCCATATCGATATCGTTGGCCAGATAGACGTAGTTCCCCACCATGGAACAGGTATAGGTCGCCACAATCTCGGCAAGGCGCTCCAATCCCGCACGGTCGGTGATCTTATAGTAAGTACCTTTGTTATTATCCGGGGTGTTCCCCAACTCCTCGGTCCACTCGCCAAACGTACGGTCATTCTTTTGGGAAGCGGTCAACGGAGACCCGTCTTTATTCTTGCCGTCTACGGACCCCTTATAGACCGTAACGGTCTTCAGGTCGATCATATCGGAGGTATCCACCAGCCCTACGCGGGCGGATTCAGCCTCTGCCATAGCGGGCACCGCAAAACAGGCCAGCATACTGATTAATATGCAAGCCGCCAGCAGTGCGGATAAAAATCTTGTTTTTCTCATGAACATTTTGCTTCCTCCCCGGGAAATATGCAAATTTAGGTGACAATACACCAGCATACATAGTCATTATACCATACTTTAAGGAAATGTCCAATCATTTTATGCGACTTAAATGTCACGTTTTGTTGTCTCTGTCAATAACAACGCCTCCGGCAGAAATGCTTCTGCCGGAGGCGTTGTTTATGCGCGGGGTTTTACGAAGGTATAGATCATATTATGGTCGCTCAGATCCGTTTTGTTCACAAACAGACCGGCGCCGGTCTTTTCGTCCGTGGCATAGACCATGGTGTCTTTTACGATAATATGGTCGATATCCGTATAGGGAGCGGAGCCCTGGGGGAAGGTATTGACCACCCCATCGTAATTCTTACCGCCGTTCAGGCAGGTGAAGACCGTGGTATCCACCACGTTGCGGATAAACCGGCTCTGGGCGTTCATATCACCCATAACAATGGGATAAGCATCGTCCTTCGCCCGATCCAGCGCCTCCTTCAGCTGGCTGGTGCCCGCCGTTTTATTGGTATCGCTATCGGGCGAGAGCGCCAGGTGCATATTATAGACCGTATAGGTCACGCCCTTCACCGTGATCTGGGTGCGGTCGTAGGAGCGCTTTTCTCCGCTGGAGCAGTTTTGGGATTGGAACAGCACCGTTTCGGTATTCTGCAACGGATATTTACTCAAAAAGCCGTGTCCGTACTGGCCGCCGCTATAGTTAATGGCCTTGCCGAAATAAGCATAGGGATAACCGGTGCGGCTGGCGATCTCCTTCATCTGGTCGTAGGGGTTCCGGCCGGTGTTGATATCCACCTCCTGGAAGCCGATGATATCCGGCTCGAAGGTCAGCACCTCGGCGGCGATCTGATCGAACTGGCTGGAATCCATAAACCGCTTGACGTTATAGCTGGCCACCTTTAGGTATCCGTCGTAATTTTGATTATAGTTCAGGTCAATGACACTGCCTGCGGGGCGGCGATAGCCCTTGCCCACCGATTGACCGGAGATCAGCCCGCTGGCAGTCCCCAGATTATAGGAGTTCCAGATCTGAACCGCAAAACCGGCCTCTGCGGCGGCGGCAATGGCCTGCCGCTTGGTCATCCCTACAAAATCGGGCACCGTTCCGGCGTTATTCCCGTTCCCGGCCAAGGCAAGGTAAGCATAGGCCAGGTTATGGTGGCTGTTATCGGTCACGTTCACGTAAAGACCGGTGGGCGCAGTGTCATCGGTCAGGTAGGTCAGTTGATCGCTGACGATGATATTATCCAAGGGATATTTGGCGCCGCTGCCGGAGGGAGCGGTTTTGACCGTCTGATCCAGCTCCGGGCCGCCGTTCAGGGCGGTGAACCCTTCTTCCATCACCTCGGCAAAGCCGGAGGGAACCAGGTTCAGGTCGCCCAGCAACAGGGTGGGAGCGGTCTCCTCCTTCATTTTAGCCAGGATCTCGGCCAGCTGTTGGGGCTGGCAGGTCAAAACGCCGTTATTCTTAAAGTCCAGGCTGGTGACGTACACCGCCAGGGTAGTGCCCTTGCGGTCGATCTCGTAACGGCCGTAGGCACGTTGCTCACCGCCCTGGGTCTCAAAGGGGAAGACCTCTGCCTTTTTGATCTCGTATTTACTTAAAATGCCGTGACCGTATTCCCCACCGTTGTAATTCATTGCCTTACCGAAGGCGTAATAAGGGTAGCCCGCCTCCTCGGCAATAATGGCCATCTGGTCGTCGCCGTTTGCCCGGGTGGTTTTATAGTCGATCTCCTGCAGACCCACGATATCCAGATCCATCAAAGCCAGCTCGGCGCCGATGGCGGAATATTTGATCTCGCCGGCGGCATCGGCAAAATGCCGTACCACGTAGGTGCCCACCGTGAAGAAATCAGAGGTCTTTTTGCCCCGGGCGGTCAGGGTCACCGTCTCGTGGATGGGCATTTTCGTTCCGGCGGCCGGTTTTTGTTTGGTGATGATGGCAGAGCCGTCCTCCCCATCGGAATCCTCGGTATATTCCAGATAGACCCCCGCCGTTGCCGCGGTTGCGACCGCCTCTGTCAAAGGAATGCCGGTCAGGTCGGGCACGGTGATCAGGGGCTTGGTGTTCAGATAAAGGGTCACAGCCGTGCCCCAGGCCACTTGGGTGCCGGCGGTTTGCGTTTGGGCATTGATCTGATCCGCCCGATAGTTGGAGTTATATTGATCCGGGGTGTTGGCCTCCACCGTGGCCTTCAGGCCGGCGGCCAAGGCAGCAGTCATCGCTTCTACCCGGGTCATTCCCCTAAAGTCGGGAACGGTGGCCTTTTGGAGTGCGCCGTTGACGGTCAGGGTCAGCAAAGTGCCCTGCTGTATTCCGTTACCGGCGGCCACCGATTGGGCGGCGACGGTCTGGGCGGGATAATCGACGGTGGCGGTGCCCCCCACAAATTCCACCAAAATCTGCAGCTCATTGGCCTTGGCCTGAGCCTGCAGTTGGGTCATCCCCCGGAAGTCCGGCAGTTCCACCGATGCGGGAGCGCCGTTGAAGGTAAAGCCCACCTCGCTGCCCTGGAGCAGTTCGGTCTCCTTGGCGATTGCCTGGGCATAGACCTCCTCTGCTCCGTAAATCAACCGATAAGGTGCTGCCGTGGGCGCCGCCCTCAGTTCCAGAGCCTTCAAGGCGTTCAGCGCCTCCGCTTTGGTCATTCCCGGAAGGTCGGGAACGGTCACCCTCTTGGGGGTGCCGTTCATGGCCAGCGTCAAGGTTTTGCCTTGGAGGAAGGCACCGGTGGAATGCTGTACCGTAACAGTGTTTTCGGGATAATCCAGCGTAAACTCGCCGGTATAGAAGTCCAATCGGATCAGCAGTTCCGCCGCCTTGGCCTCCGCCTCCTCCCGGGTCATCCCCCGGAAGTCCGGCAATTGGATATTCTCCGGCGCACCGTTGATCTCCACGTATACGGCAGAGCCGTATTCCAGCTTCGTCCCCTTGGCGGGGTTTTGGCTGCTGATCAGCCCGGGCACCGCATCCAGCCGATAGGGACGAACGGTACCGGTCAGGGTCAGATTCACTTTGGAAAGAGCGGTCTCCGCATCGGCCCGGCTCATGCCGATCAGATCCGGCACCGCCTGGGGCTCCGGCTTCACGTTCAGGGTGACGGTGACGGTATCCCCCGCCCGTGCAGTACTGCCGGCGGCGGGATTTTGACCGATGACCCGCTCCATCGGTTTGGCGGGGTCGTATCCATTGTTAAAAGCCGCATACAGACCCAAAGCAGAGATCGCCGCCCGGGCCTCCTCCTTGGTCTTGCCGGTCAGGTCGGGAATGGTGATCCCCTGGGGAGCCGGCGGTGTGGGCTCCGGCTCGGGCTCGGGAGTAGGCGTGGGTGTAGGGCTGGGATCAGCGGGCTTATTAGCCTCCCGATAGGTATCGAACCGATGGAAGATGGCCGCCAGTTGGGCACGGGTGGCGTTGCCCTTGGGCTCCAGGTAAGAGATTCCGCCCTTCAGGTTGCCGTTGACCAGCCCCACGGCATTGGCCCACAACATCCCCGCCTTGGCGTAGGAAGAAACCTTGCCCTGGTCGGGGAAGGCACTCAAAGAGCCGGAGACAGAAACGTTATATTTCAACATATTTTGAGTATAGCGGTACAAGATCGTCGCCAGCTGCTCCCGGGTGATCTTGGCAGAAGGACCGAAGGTGGTGGCGGAGGTACCGTTGACGATACCGTTTTGGTACGCCCAGGCCACGGGAGCCTTATACCAAGCCTGCTTCAAGTCGGGAAAGGGCGGGGTGCCGCTGACCGCAGGTTCACCGGCGGAGCGGTACAAAATGGTCACCAGCATGGCCCGCTCAGCGGAGCCTTCGGGCGAGAATTTGCCCTCACCGGTACCGTTCATCAAACCCTGGGCGGTGGCCCATTCGATATCAGCCTTGGCCCAATGCTTTTTGGAAACGTCTTGATATTCCGCCGCAAAGGCCACGGTGACGCTGCCCAGCAGCATCACCAATACAACCATTATGGAGATCAAACGCATATGAAATTTCATCGTGGTTCTCCTTTTTGAAAGGTGGCACTCAGCCCCTTGATTTAACAGAAACATTATAGCAAATCCACGCTCTTCTTGTCAATGCTCGCAAGGGAATGCACCTTCCCCCTGCGGGGACAGAGGAACAAGCTTGCCCCCGCGGGGTCAGCGGACCCCGCACCCCCAAAGGGGGTTTCAGGGGGCATACACACCCGCCGGCGGAAATCCGGGCAAAAAGCCCCGCCCGGATTTCTGATCTGATTCGCAGAAAACCGACAGGCGCAACTTATACTCAGCCACCGAAGGAAAAGCAAAATGCACAATTCAATTGTGCATTTTACCTTCAGAGACAGAAAAAACGGGCCCGAAGGGATTTTCCCTTCGGGACCGTTCAGCGTGTCAAAAAACTCTGATTGTTATTTTTGACACGCTGGCAGACGAACAAAAAAGAGTGCCGATTTCGCTAAAACGATCTCGTCGGCGTACAAAGGTACGGTAGAGAGCGTTTTGACGAAAAGCAGAAAAAATTCAATAAAAATGCGGCCTTTAGCCGCATTTTTCCCTTTAAAATATCCCCTCGCCACGCTTACGCGTGGCCCTCTCCCCTTTAGGCAAGGGGCGCTTATGGGGAACATACATTTTTCTTTTTTTCTGCGGTCGGTGCCTTTTTTGGCAGTCTGAGCGGTCCCGAAGGGAAAATCCCTTCGGGACCGTTGGGTTAAGATTTCAGTTTGATATAGGTATAGAGCATGTTATGATCGCTCCATTCGGATTCGATCACCATGATCCCCAAGCCGTTATCATATTCAAAATGATCCCAATCATCGGTCAGGATGATATGGTCGATGGGCTTGCCGTTATGGCAGGTGATGGCGTTCACGTTGGGATCCTTGCCGCCGTTCAGGGAGGTGCAGGTGCTGGCGTCGATGGTATCCTTCAGGTGGATGGGCTCTGCATTCAGGTCGCCCACCAGAACGGCAGGGATGGTTTCGGCATCCATTTTTGCCAGAATCTCTGCCAACTGGGCGTTTTGGCTCGCCTTGGTGCTGTCCAGGCAAAGGTGAGTGTTATAGAATGCAATGGTATAGCCATTCTCCTGGTCGTCGTCGGTGGTATCGATATAGATCTCGTGGCGCTCGTAGGAGCGTTCTTCACCGTTTTGGGTAGCAAACTTAAAGGTTTCGCTCTTGGTGATGGGATACTTACTGATGATCCCGTGGCCGTAATCCTCGTTACTGTTCAGGCTGATAGACTTACCAAAGGCATAATATTCAAACCCGGCTTCGTCGGCCAGCGCTTTGATCTGGCTCTTATAAGAGGAGGATTCATTCCCTTCCACAATTTCCTGGATCCCCACCACGTCGGCGCCGACGGCCTTGATCTCGGCAGCGATCTCTTCGTATTCGCTGCCGCCTGCCGCCCGCTGTACGTTATAGCTGGCAACGGTCAGGTAGCCCGGGTAATCGGCGGGGTCGGCTAGTTTCAGGCCGATGGTCAGCTCGATGGATTTGCCCCGGGGCTGGCGGGTACCGGCGGGGGTGGATTGGGCGGAGACCTTCTCGATATAATTCTGGTCGAAGCCCACTCGGAAGGTGGGGGTCAGCCCGTTGGCAGCCGCCGTAGCGGTGGCCGCCAATTGGGTCATCCCGGTAAAGTCGGGCACGTCGATGAATTTTGCATTCTCCGGTAACACGGAATCCTTTAACCGGATATAGGCATAGATCAGCCGATGCTGGTTAGTTGCATCCGGGCAAAGATATAAGCCATAAGGTGCCGCAGTTTCATCGGTCATATATTCAAATTCATCGGAAAGAATGATATTGGAGCTGGCGGTCTTTTCCTCGCCGTTAAAGGCGGTATAACAGATATTTTCCAGGCTCTTGCCGCCGTTCAGCGGGGTATAGCGGCCCATATCCAGAACACCCTCCAGCATGGTGGCATCTGCGCTCAGGTTCCCCATCAGTACGGGGAATTCATCCTGATCCATCTTCGCCAGGATCTCGGAAAGCTGCTTTTCACGGAGTTCGTCCAAGGCAGCGCCCTTTCCGTGAGCCAGCTTCACGTTATACACTGCGATAGTGGTGCCGCCCACGTTGATCTCGGCCCGGTTCCAGCCCCGGGTCTCGGTTGTCTGGTCAGTAAAACGGCCGTGTTCGCTCTTAGTGATGGGATATTTACTCAAAATACCGTTGGACAGGTAGCCACCCTTATAGCTATGGGCATCGCCGCAAAGGATATATTCGTAGTCAGCGCCCAGTTCCTTTTTCAGTTCCTCCAACTGGCAATCTACGGTGATGTTGGTGGTTCCGTGGTCATAGCCCTGGATACTGATGATATCCGGGTCTGCCTTTTTAATGGTCGCCGCCAACGTGGCATAGTTCTGATTCTTTTGGATATCGTAGCTGGCAACGGTAATATAATCGCCGTAAAGCACCCGGGTATTCACGGTGATGGTGGTACCCGTATCGGCGACCCCGTAGGCGGCGGGGGTCTGCACGCTGACGGTGGCGTTTGCGGATTCGTCGGCGCCCTGAGCCAAAGCGAAGACAAAGCCGGCGGCTTCTGCCCTGGCTCTGGCCTCGGCCACGGTCAGACCGGTCAGGTCAGGCACCTTGGGAGCACCGGGCTCGTTTTCGGTGGGCTGGGCGTTTTTCATCCGCACGTAAGTATAGACCATTCTGTGCCAGCAGTTCAGTTCCTCGCTGACGTGGAAGCCGGTGGGATGGTCGGTATCGGTAACGGGAGCCAGTTGATCGGTGATGATGATATTGCTGACGTAGGTAGTCTGTGTCTTGCTGGTCAAGGTCGCATAAACCTGATCCAATCCCTTACCGCCGTTCAAGGGGGTATAGGCGTTCAGATCGATCTTACCGCTCAGGTTGCTGGGATGCATATTCAGGTTGCCCATCAGGATGGGGAATTCATCCTTGGCCATCAGATCGGTCATTTGCTTCAGCTGAGCGTTCCGTGCGCTTTCCTTGCCGTTGGTGAACATCACGTTATAGACCGTAACGGGAACACCCTGCACGTCGATCACCGCTCGCACGTAGCCCCGGGTCTCGCCGTCCTGGGTCTCAAAGAGTCCGCCGGAGCTTTCCAGAATGGGGAACCGGCTGAGAATACTGTTACCGAAGGAGCCACCGTTATGAGAGGTAATGGCGGGCGCATAGGCATAATGACTGTAGCCCAGCTTTTCGGCAATGATCTTGGTTTGATAGCCGTTGGAGGTCGTCCCCTCGTCAACAGCCTGGAAGCCGATGATATCGGGGTTCAGGGCGCTGATCTCCTCCACAAAGGGATCATAGTCGACCTTGCCGGTGGAAGCCTCCAGATTAAACCGCTTGACGTCGTAGGAGGCTACGGTCAGGTATTCGGGATACAGCACCCGACCGGTCAGGGTAACGGTCTCGCCGCTGGTATATTCCGTTCCGGCGGCGGGGGTCTGCAGAGTCACCTTTGCATCAGCGGATTCCGTATCGGAGCCCTTGGTAAAGGCCACCTTAAAGCCCTTGCCCTCCAGAGCAGCCTTGGCGGCGGCGGGGGTCTGCCCGATCACGTTGGGCACCAAAGTGACCTGCTTGGCGGTCAGGGTCACGGCGGAGCCCTTTTCCACCTCCGTTCCGGCGGCGGGGTTCTGGGCGGTGACGGTGGCGGCATCCTCGGTCAGGGAGCCTTCCGCAAAGGCGGTAGCCAGCCCGATCCCGGCCAGGATGGTCTTGGCCTCTGCCACGGTCTTACCGTAGAGATCGGGCACCCGATAGATCACCTTGACGGTGAGGGTAACGGTCTTACCGGCCTCTACCACACAGCCTGCGGCAGGTTTTTGTTCCATCACGATACCGTCGTTCCCTTCGCTGGAGCCTTCGGCCAGGGCAACGGCAAAGCCGGCGGCCTCCAAAGCGCTCTTGGCTTCGGCCTTGGACATCCCGCTCACATCGGGCACTTCCTTCTGCTGGGAGGGGAGCAAGGGGGTAATGGACGGATCCTCCTTCAGCCAGATATCCGCATAGATCAGGTTATGGTCGCTGATATCGGTGCGGTTCACGGTCAGGCCGTTGGGCTGGGTCTGGGTGGAGCGATAACCGATGTTATCGGAAAGAATGATGTTATCAATGGGGATATAGGAGGCATTACCCTGGGGGTAGGTATCGGTGGTAACGGTCAAGGTCTTACTGCCGTTCAACGGAGTATAGCGCTCCGTATCTACCACGTTACGGAAGTCCAGGGGTGCAATATTCGTATCGCCCACCAGGATGGGATAGGTATCCCGATCCATCATAGCCATGATCTCGGCCATCTGCTTGGGCTGGCTTTTCACGATATTATTATTGTTCTCATCTTCGCCGCAATAGGCCAGATGGGTGTTATAGAAGACCAGGGTCTTGCCGTTATCCACACTGTCGTTGGTCAGATCCACGCAGATCTCGTGGCGTTCCACCGTCCGTTCCTCTCCGGTCTGGTCGTTGAACTTAATAGTCTCGCTCTTGGTAATGGGATATTTGCTCAGGATACCGTGACCGTAGCCACCACCCTGCAGATCGATGGATTTTCCGAAGTAATAATAGGGATAACCGGTAGCGGCGGCGATCTTATCCATCTGGTGATCGCCGTTCACACGGGTGGTCCCGTCATCGATCTCCTGCAGACCGATGATCGCCGGGTCAATGGCATTGATCTCCTCGGCAAAGACCTCGTAATTCACGCCGCTGCCATGGGCAAAGTGGCGCACGTTATAGGAAGCCACCCGGAAGATCAGGGAGGCATCCGGTTCGGGCTCCACGTAGGGAGGCTCCACGTTCAGGCTCAGGGTGATGGTCACCCCGGCAGGGCGCTGTTGCCCGGCGGCGGGGTTCTGGTCGATCACGGTATCCGGCTCCTTGGTTTCGTCGTAGGTACCGTCGATAAACACCACCTGGAACTGCCCGGCGGCAGCCGCTGCGGCGGCCACGGCCTCCTCCTCGGTCATACCGGAGAAATCGGGCACGGTATAGAGGGTGGGTGCCACGTTCAGGTAAACCACCACGGCGGTGCCCGGAGCCACCTGGCTTTGGGCGGCGGTCAGCTGACGCAATACCACCTGATCCCCGTAGGCAGGGTTGTAAACGGATTCGTTATTAAAGACCAGTTGACCCCCGGCGGCTGGGGGGGCAGCCGTGGCCTCCGCCTTGGTCTTGCCCACAAAGTCGGGCACGGTGGCATAGGTGGGCTCGGGATCGGGTGTTGGAGTGGGAGTAGGTGTCGGAGTGGGCGTAGGAGTAGGAGCGGGTTCGGGATCCGGATCGGCGGGCTTATTGGCCTCCTGATAGGTATCGAACCGATGGAAGATGGCCGCCAGCTGGGCCCGGGTGGCGTTGCCCTTGGGCTCCAGGTAAGAAACCCCGCCCTTCAGGTTACCGTTGACCAGCCCCACGGCATTGGCCCAAAGCATAGCATCCCGAGCATAAGAAGAGATCTTGCCCTGGTCGGGGAAGGCACTCAAGGAGCCGGAGACGGAAACATTGTACTTCAGCATATTTTGGGTATAGCGGTACAAAATTGTCGCCAGCTGTTCCCGGGTGATCTTGGCAGAAGGACCGAAGGTGGTGGCCGAGGTGCCGTTGACGATTCCGTTTTGGTAAGCCCACAGCACCGCCTTTTTATACCAGGCCTGCTTCAGGTCGGTAAAGGGCGTGTCGCCGCTGACCGCCGGTTCCCCAGCGGAGCGGTACAAAATAGTCACCAGCATCGCCCGCTCAGCGGAGCCTTCGGGCGAGAATTTACCCGCGCCGGTACCGTTCATCAGCCCTTGGGCGGTGGCCCATTCGATATCGGCCTTAGCCCAATGCTTTTTGGAAACGTCCTGGTATTCCGCCGCATAGGCAACGGTCACGCTGCTGAACAGCAGCACCAGAACCATCAGAAATGATAAGATTCTTTTGGTAATTTTCATAAAAAATACCCCCGTTTTTGAATACTTTTATTATATATAAATATTCATCCTTTGTCAACGAAAAGTGGCCGCCGTTTTTTTAAAACGACAGCCACCGTATTCAGTCTATTTTTTTACGTTCCGTGCTCTTTTTGCTCTCGCCCGGAAATGGCCCAAAAAAGAGTGCGGATTTCGTCAAAATGATCCGAAGCTGTATGTGATACTGCGAGAGGTCATTTTGGCGGAAAGCAGAAAATTTCAATAAAAACTCGGCTATGCTGAGTTTTTTCCTTTGAATATAAATTGACGAAAAAGAAAAACGGCTACTGTTTTTATCAATTCGACAAAACCAGTAGCCATTTATTATCTTTTATTTTCTGCGTTCCGTGCCTTTTTTGGGTTATTTCCCCGCTTGCATCTCAGCGACAGCTTCCAGGATCGCATCACACATATATTCCAGCTGCTCGCCGGACAGCCCGTAGATGGGCAGATGGGTAAAGCGATTGTTGAAAAGCTCCTCACAAACGGGGCAGGTCTTGGCGATCTCTTCCTGATCGTAGCCAAAGGTCTTCAGGATATCAAAGTGGAAGAGGGGGCCGAAGTGAGGAATATTGGTTACGCCCTTTTCGGTGAGCTTGGCCTTCAGGGTCTGCACGTCGCCGCCGGCCTTGGCGGGGTCGATCTCCAATAGATACAAATGATAGGTGGGAACGATCTCATCGTTGCCCAGATCCTGGGGAATGATGGCGGGGTTGCCGCTCAGCCGCTTGGTCACGTATTCAGCGGCGGCCTTCCGCTCGGCCAGGATCTTTTCGTAACGCTCTACCTGCAGCCCCAGACCCAGACCCTGGATCTCGGTGGTGGAGCTGTTCAAGGCCACGAAGGGCTCATACTTACCGGGCATGGCGTTGACGTCGTACAGCCAGTTCTTGATGGGGGTATCGAAGTTACAGCCGAAGAACCGGGCCCGTTTCATATAGGGGCGGAATTCGTCGATATTGGTGGTCAGGATCCCGCCTTCGCCGAAGGAGGTGCAATTCTTTACTTCGTGGAAACTAAAGGCGCCGAAATGACCGATGGTCCCCACCATCTTGCCCTTATACATTGCGCCGAAGGCGTGGGCGGCATCCTCCAGCACCAGGATATCGTGCTTTTCAGCCAATTCCATAATGGGATCCATATCCACGGGGTACCCGCCGATATGAACGGGCACGATCATTTTGGTCTTGGGGGTGATCTTCTTTGCCACGTCCTTGGGATCCATATTGCAGGTCTTGGGATCCAGATCCGCAAACACCAGTTTAGCACCCACTGCCAAAGGATAAGCCATCGTAGCAATAAAGGTGATGGCGGGCAGGATGACCTCGTCCCCGGCCTTCAGGTTGGCATATTTATAGGCGATCTCAAAGCCGGCGGTACAGTTGGCCACAAAGGCGGAGCCGGTGGTCTTCAGATATTCGTCACAGGCGGCCTCGGCGGCTTCCACTTGAGGGCCCAAGGAAAGTTTGCCCGGGGGCGTGGAAAGCGCATCCAGTTTTTCCACCTGGGCTTCCACTGCCTTGATTGCGGCTTCGTACTCGGGGCCTTCGCCCTTCATCATAAAGCGGATCACCGCCATCAGATCTTCTTTATTGTAGTTTTCGCCCACGGCGGGCCAGGGTACCCGGGTCTCTCCGGTATTATAACGGAAATCGGTAGATTTAGCCATAGCGTTTATTCTCCTTTATAAATTTGATCACAAAGTTTTTGAATCTGCAGAGCCCGTTCGGCATTGGTGTAGTCCGGCTGGCCGGAGCCCACCAATTGATCAAAGGCCTTGAACTGTTTGGTATAGAGATTACCGCCCTTACCGTAATAGGTGCGGGCTTTGGCTTCGCCCCGATTCTGGGCGGCCTCGTAGCCGGCCTGGGGGGAATAGATATAGCGCAGTTTTCCCCCTTCGGTCTGCCCCAAAGTGCCTTCGCCGATCAGAGTACCGGCGGTGCCGTAGATCTCTAACTTACTGACTGCCGCATCGTCCGGCACGTTGAAGTTCACGTCAATATGACCTAAGATCCCGCTTTCGCTCTTAAAGGCGATGACAGCGCTGTCTTCCACCTCGTATTGAAAACTGCGGGTAGCAAAATAGGCCTTACAATCTGCAATTTCTTCGCCGGTGATGGAAGTGAACAGTTCCATACAGTGAACGGCCAGATCCATAATGGCACCGCCACCGCCCAGAGCCTTGGTTTGCCGCCAGGCGCCGGGGATATCCGGATACCAGCAGGAAAACTGCATCCGCACCATATTCACCTGCCCCAAACCCCCTTCGGCAATCAGCCGTTTGGCGGTGGTGTGCAGGTTATGAAATCCCATCATATAGCCGATGGAAAGTTGTTTGCCGGCGGCCTTGAAAGCAGCCAGCAGTTTTTCGCCCTCTTCTGCGGAAAGGGTGATGGGCTTTTCCATCAGCACGTGGCGGCCATATTGCAGGGCCAGCATTGCTTGCTCATAGTGGCAAAATACGGGGGTGGCGATATACACCGCATCGCACTCCACCGTTTTCAGCATCTCTTCCGCATCGGTGAAGGCCTGGGCAACGCCGTATTTTTTCGCCACCGCCTGAACGGTGGCTTCGGCGGTATCCATCACCGCCACCAACTCATTTTGGGGATCCAACAGCATTCCGGGGATCGCCCGGCGGTCGGCAATGCCTCCGGCGCCGATCACGCTCCATTTGATCGTTTTCATAGGCTTTTCCTCTTAAATTGTTTGCAAATTTCCAGAATTTCCTTTTGGTTTTTCAGCCCGGAAGTGGCATCAGCGGTGCCCAAAGCCATCGCCGCCGTGCAAGAGGCAAACTCCAGGATCTCCCGGTCGGTCTTGCCTTGGTAAATGCCGTAAAGGGCGCCGGCGCAAAAGGCATCCCCCGCCCCGGTGGTGCCCTTGATATAGTCGGAAGGAACCTCCAAGGAGGGCACAACGGTGATTCCATCGGCTGTGGCGCAAAGCCCCAGCTCCGGCAGGTGGATGATCACCTTTTTACGCACCCCAAGGGCCAACAACTTTTGGGCGATGGCGGGCAGGTTTTCCCGGGTGGGCTCCATTTCTGCCAACTTGCCCGCCTCCAACTCGTTGAGAATCAAATAATCGGTATAGGGCAGGCAGGGCCGCACCAGACTGTAGCGGTCAGAACTTTCGCTGACCAGGTCGATGGAGGTTTCGATCCCCCGGGCGGTGGCCTCCTGTAAAATTTTCAGCCCTTCCCCTTCGTCTACCTTTTTCAACAACAGAAAATAGGCCAAATGAAGGAACTTTGCCGGCAGATGATCCCAATCGATCTGATCTGCAGTCAGTTGACTATCGGCACCCGCATAGGTGAAGAAGGTTCGTTGCCCGCCGGGAATACTCATCACTTGAGTGAAGCTGGTGGGCAACTCCGTTTCCTTCAGGCCGGAGAGTTCCAACCCTTCTTTTGCCAAAAGTTCTTTAAGATACCGGCCGTTATCGTCTTTCCCGATCAGGCCGATGCCGTAGACCGGCAGGGTGGGATCGATCTTCTTCAGATCCACTCCCACGTTGGGGACGTTGCCGCCGGCGGCGGTCTGCACGCCCAGAATCTTGGTCAGCTCCCCGGCCTTGGGATAGGCGGCGATCTCGTTGATTTTATCCACCAACACGGTGCCGGCAACGGCAATGCCGTTTCGTTTCGTCATCTTAGTTACACTCCGCTTCCAAGGGACCGGCCAGATCCTTCAGGAAGAACAGCTTACCGGCCAAAGTGGGAATATAAGTAGAAGTGATCCAGGGGGTGGTCTCGTGCCGCAAAGTCATCCAAAGGGATAAGCCTTGCCATTGCATCCCCCGTCCTAAAGTGCCGTCGGCACCGCCGATGGCGTAATCCGCCTGCAGGAACAGGCCGGGGCCGATGGTGTTGGCACGGCAGGGTACCAGGGGCGTTCTGGACTTAAAGCTGGTCAGCGCATTCTGCTCCACGGTCAGGGGGTGGATCTTGGCGCCGATGCGATAGGGGGCCTTTTCCCATTCGGCGGCAGAGGCATAATCTGCGGCGAAGGTGGGCTCCCAGAAGGCGATGTGACACATTCTGCCGATGCCATAGACCAGCACCAGCTTGGCGCCCTCGGCCTTCAGCTTGGCGATCTTTTCGGGATAGGTGGGCAGGTTTTCCTTGGTGGCAAAGTTCCGCTGGTCGGCGGGAACGGTCAGTTCGCCCAGGGGATTAAATAACGCCTGCTCCATAGCATATTGGAAGGAGCCGGGGTTATCGGAGGAAAGGGTGTTGCCCTCGCCGTCGGCCCATTCGTCCATATTGAAGGTGTAAACGTGCTCGCAGGAGACCTTCCAGGCCTTCAGGAAGTAAACCACCCATTTATACATCCCCATGGGGCCCACGGGCAGGATAAAGGCAATCTTTTCGCCGGCATCCTTGGCTTCCTTGATCTTCAGGGCGATCTCGTGACCCATATAGGTCTCAAACTCGCAAAGCTCGTTACACATGACGGGGGTGAAATCCTTGTTCCAATGAGCCTGATGCTCGGTGATGGTCTCGGGGGCGTCGATGCAGGCATCGATCTTGGCAAAATCCCATCCGGCAGGATAAAAGCCTTCCAGGGCAGAGCCCTTCACAGTTGAATTAAAATCCATTGTTTTGTTCTCCTTTTTCTGTTGTTACGGTAAATACCGTTTGGTGGTCCCCTTCAGGTAGACCTGGCATTGACGGAAGCCTTCGGCATAATCGGCGCCGCATTGGAAGCCCCGATACCGACAGCAGGTCTTCACCATATCCGGGAAGTCGATGTGGTCGTGATCCCGCATCCAGACGATCTGGGATTCGTGGCACTCCAGCATTTCCAGTTTTTTATCAATATAGGGGGTCACGTCCACGTATTCGGTGGGGTTAAAGTTCACCCCGCAGAGGGTGTCCATATAATAAACGGGCACCATCCGGGCTCTCCCCTCTACCCCAACGTGATAGTTGGGCAGGGTGGCGGTGAAGCAGGCATCGAACACCAGCTTGCTGGTGGCGGTGTGGTCAGGCATATAGTCGTTGGGGTCGTGGGTGATGATAAAATCGGGATCCACCTTTTTGATGACCTCCACTACCTTATCCCGGGATTCCTTGTTGTTATCGTAGATCTCCAGGTCGTTGAAGCCGCCCCACATCACCTCGAAGCCGCCCAGGGCCCCGCTGCGTTGAGCCTCACCCGCCCGCATGACGGAAAGCTCGTCGGGAGGGATGATCTCGTGGCCCAGATTCCCGCTGGAAAGATGGCAGACCACCACCCGATCGCCCCGCTCCTTGCACTTCAGGAGGGTGCCGGCGCAGGCGATCTCCATATCGTCCGGGTGGCAGGAAATAACCAAAACCGTATACATGGAAAATCAACTCCTTTTTTATTTGTTAATTTTATTATAACAACATAGGGGTTGCGTTGGAGTGTAAAATCGGTTATAATATGTGTAAATTCAGACAAAGGGGATTTACTGTGAAAGATAATTTTACACGGGTCAGTTTTGAAAAGATCTTCAACGTGGAAAAGATCATCACCATTTTTTATATGGAATTTTCCAAAAACTTTGCCTATGAGGGGGAAAGCCACGATTTTTGGGAGATGGTGTACGTGGATAAGGGAGAGATGATCTGCACCGCCGACAAAAACCGTTTTGTGCTGAAAAGCGGAGAGATGACCTTTCATAAGCCCAACGAGTTCCATAACCTTTCCGGAGACAGAAGCGTAGCCCCCAACGTGAGCATTCTCACCTTTGAATGTAAAAGCCGGGCGATGAAATACTTTGAGGGCAAGATCTTCCGGCTGAGCGCCGAGGAAAAAAGCCTGCTTTCGGAGCTTTTTGAGGAGGGGCTCTCTTGCTTCAAGCTGGTAGATGAACACAATCCCTTGCTCCAGAATCTGGAAAAGATCCCCGGCGCCCCTCTGGGCGCCAGCCAGATGACCAAAAATCTTTTGGAGATTTTTCTGATCAAACTATCCCGAAATAAGGATGTTCTCACCAAAAAAATGCGCCGCAGCTACGTGATCGACGGGGTGGATGTGCCCTATAACGTCAAGGAGATCCTGGACGTGATCCACGCCAACCTTTACGGCAAGCTGACGGTGAGGGAGATCGCCGAACAACTGGGCAAAAGTGAAAGCACGGTAAAACAACTCTTTGCCCGCTACCGTAAAAACGGGATCATAAAATATTATAACGAGCTGAAGATCAAGGAGGCAAAACGGTTGATCCGGGAGGATCACTATAATATCACCCAGATCTCCGATGCCCTCCATTTCGATAACCCCCAATACTTCGCCAAATGCTTCAAGGCCCACACCAAAATGACCCCCAGCGAATATAAGTCCTCCATCATCAACTAATGTGTCACGGGGACGGTTCTCTTGACACACTTTCGAAGTTATGATATCCTTACTACGAGGTGATAATTATGCCAAGACAAGCCAGAATTAAAGGAAAAACCGGATATTACCACGTCCTTCTACGGGGCGTTGCCCGACAGAATATTTTTGAAAACGATCACGACCGATTAAAGTTCCTGGAATTACTCAAACGATACAAACAGGAACTTGGTTTCGGGTTGCCTGCCTATTGCCTGATGAGCAACCATATTCACTTACTGATCGAGGATCAAGAAGATCAATTGACGCTCATTATGAAAAAGCTCGCCGGCACCTATGCCTCCTATTACAATTGGAAGTACGAACGGGTGGGACATCTGTTTCAAGATCGCTATAAAAGCGAGCCCATTGACGACGAGACTTATTTTCTTGCGGCTTTACGCTATATTCACCAAAATCCGGTAAAGGCGCAGATCGCCTTTACCACCGATTACCGATGGAGCAGTTACCACGAGTATCTGCACAATCCCGAACTGGCTGATACCACTTTGGCGCTGGAATTACTGAACGGGCTAGCTGGGTTTAAAGAGTTTCATCTCGCAGAAGAACAGCAACCTTGTTTGGATTGTGAGGAACCCAGACGGATCAGTGACGAAAAAGCCACTATGCTGATTTGTGAATTATCCAATATAAAAAATCCGTTGCTTTTGCAAGAATTAGATCCCCCGCAAAGAAATGAAATCATACGTCTTTTAAAGGAGAAGGGGCTGACTGTACGACAAATAGCCAGGCTGACGGAAATCAACCGCGGCATTGTTACCCGGGCATAATGTGTCACAGGGACGGTTCTCTTGACACAAGGAGATTTATGATGAAAAATAAAGCGATCATTCTTATTTTACTTATTTTATTATTCGTCACAACGACTGCTTGTCATGTTCCTTCGAAACCGGACGAGAATTTTCTCGCCCTTCAAGCGCAGGTTGCAGATGATGAGACTTATACCAATTATCAAAAATTCGATCGTAACGATGGGATGTATTCCGATACCCCGGATCGAATCTATTTCAAAGATCCTGATGAAAAGGGTTTTTACGTCTTTGAAAAAAACCGGGAAGATTTTGCTCACATTATGGAAGTAGTGGAAGATCGCATCCACTATGCAATGCGAGCACTTGAAAACGAGCGGAACGAATGTTTCACCCCTGATTCGCTCGAAAACATACAAACCTCTGGCAAAACCTATGTCATTTTACATTATGACAACACCGAAACCGATGAAAGAAGCAAAAACTATCGATCTAACATCATCTTCAGCTTTAGCCGAGAGAAACGGCTGTATCGGCTATTAAAATATCTTTCCTATAATGAAGAACCAGTCACTGTGACGGAAGAGTTTACACAGTTTACTGACCTTACCGGTGCCCAATATATGCAATTAAAAAGCAAATATCCCTATGATAAAGACGGGCTCACTTGGCTCAGTTATTACGTTGCTTACCGTGAGAATGATATGGCCTATTCCTTGAGCCAGGACGGCGGAAAGACCTTTACGGACTATATTCCCCGCAAAAAGGCCATTGAAATTGCCAATCAGGAGGCCCAAAAAACTTGTTATCAATTCCAAAACCGGGAAAGCATTTTTTCGTTATCGACAGCGGATATCAACTCAGTCGAAATGGCCCGCAATACCGCGGAAGAAGGTACTCCACCTTATTTTTACAAGGCCGACGGGGCCGGATACCGGGTATACTGGGAAAAGGAATGGGAAACGGAACATTACCAAAATAGTGGCTTGCTTTGGGCGGTGCGCCTCTTCGACGAGAAGGATCCGCTCAACAGTCTTTATATTTATATCGATGCTGTAAACGGCTCCGTCGTAGGGGCCGGCAGGTTAACCGATTAATATGTTCATCCAACGTCTTCAGGGCACATCATAAAAAAATTAGTGTGTCAAGAGAACCGTCCCCGTGACACACATCATCAATTGACAGAATGGATCTAAATGATATAATAAAGATAATAAATAAAGGAGTTTTAAGCAATGGGAAAATGGATCAAAGGCGATCTGCACGTACATACGCAGAATTGCAACGACGGCACCCTGCCGGTGGCAGAGATCATTCGGCGGAGTCGGGAATACCTGGATTTTATCGGCATTTCCGGCCACGCCTACGACACCCCCGACTGTATGGAGGGGCAATATGCGGAGGTAGTGGAAGCCCGCAAGCTTTTCCCCGATCTGCCGATCTTTCATACTGCGGAGCAGAATTTCCCCCTTCAGCGGCACACCATGTTCATCACCCACCCGGAAAATGAAGAATTTATGCTCCAGCGACAGCTGATCCGCAATTTCCACCGTCAGAACGGCCACGAAGGCCGGGCCGAGGCCTTGCGGGAGCTGGAATACGTCAAAGAGCATTGGGGCGAAGAACAAACCTTTATGATCTACAATCATCCCAACGATCCGGACGTGGACTACGAGGATTTCGAGGCCATCGCCTCCGTCAACAACGTGTTCAAGGTGATCGCCTGCGTGGATCGGCGGGAGCGCCGTGCCAAGCAGACCTGGGAGATCGGCGAGGAATGGGATCGCCTCCTTTGCAAGGGCTTCCGCCTCTTTGCCCGGAACGGCTCCGATTTCCACAAGCATTTCCACGACGGTGGCGAGGATTATTTGCCCGGCGAATTTGTCCAGGACTACCTCTACGTGGAAGAAACCACCTACGACGAGATCATCAAGGCCTATCGCAACGGCCGTTTTTACTGCACCGTGGGCAACTGCATCACCGAGCCCACCTTCACCTGCCGTCCGGATCCCGAAAAAGCCGGCCATTATATCCTTCAGCTGGCCTTCACCGCCGGAGTGGAAATGGAGCGGGTGGAGATCATCTCCGGCGGGAAATGCGTTTACGCCACCGATAACGTTCCACAAAACTTCGATCTGAAAATCAGCCTGCCCGGTGAAACCTATTTCCGGGTGCGGGGCTGGGGCAAGCCCGTGGATCGCAAGTATTCCGAAGGCCAATATCAACCCCAATTTATCCTGAATCCTATCTTTTTGGAGGATTGCCAATGTTGCTGATCTGCCCGGTACATACCCCTGAATTTTTAACCGCCCAGGGCTTGGGTGTGGAGGCTCACATCGGTCGCTACGACCGGGAACCCGGTTGGGAACAGTATATCCCCTTTGTAGGTGGAGTGCATCTGCCCTATCGGGGGCTGAATTTAGCCGCCCTTGACGATGCACTCCGCAATCATTCCATCCAAACGGTGAAGGATGCCATCGACGAGGGCTGCCGCTATCCCGTGGATCGGATGGTGATGCACTCCATGGGCATCCAATATAAAAAAGGCGAAGAAGTAGGCAATTACGAGCGGATGATCGACGGCATCCGGGAACTGGCCGCCTATGCGGCGGAGAAAAAGATCATCCTCTGCCTGGAAAATCAGGCCCTCCATATCCCCGATCTGACCCGCTACGGCACCTTCGCCGAGGAATGGATCCGGCTGCAAAAGGACGTGGATCGCACCAACGTGCTCCTGACCCTGGATACCAGCCACGCCGCCTGTGCAGCGGCAACCCTGCCCACCGCCGAGGAGCGGTTCGCCTATCTGGAGGCCTTTTTGCAGGAGCCGGAGCGGATCGGCCGGGTTCATTGGTCCGATTCCCGGCTGGAAAACAACGAGGCCTATTTCAACGATATGCACCTGATCCCCGGGGAAGGGGATCTGCCCCGGGCCTTCCACCAACGGATCAAGGGGCTGGATGCCGTAAAAACGCTTGAGCAAAGACGCCCGGAGGCAGACGTACTTAAAGGGCTTGCCTTTATTGAATCTTTATAAAAAGGTTGTAATTATCAAAAAGATATGTTAAACTATTTGGTGACTATACTATTTTAAAGGAGTTGGTTACTTCATGGACGACAGTCCGGCGGGATATTTAATTGCTATCCTGGTACTTTTATTATTAGCGGCATATTTTGCCGGGGCAGAAATTGCCCTTGCATCGGTGAACCGGATCCGGTTATCCAACCGGGCCGAGGACGGCGACAAGCGGGCCAAGCGGGTGATCTATATTCTGGATCATTTTGACAAAGCCCTGACCACCCTGCTGATCGGCACCAACGTGACCCACGCAGGCATCGCTACCCTCTCCACCGTATTTACCTATACCTTATTCGACAGCATCGAGGCTATGCCCGACTATGCGGTCACCGTCTCCACCGTCATCTCCACCGTGGTGGTGTTCCTGATCGGCGAGATGATCCCCAAGGCCTTTGCCAAGGCCTGCAACGAAAAGTTTGCCCTGGCTATTGCGGGATCCCTGATCTTTCTGATGAAGGTTCTGACCCCCATCAGCATCTTCTTCGCCACCATCAGTGAATGGGTCAGCCGCCCCTTTAAAAAAAGAGCGGAGGCCACCCCCACCGTCACCGAGGATGAGCTTTACGACATCATCGAGACCTTCGTGGAAGAAAACGACATTGACGAAGAGACCGAGGAACTGGTGCAAAATGCCATCGAATTTTCGGAACGGACCGCCAAGGACGTCATGACTCCTTGGAACAAGGTTCTGCACATCCATGAAAAGGACAGCAACGAATCCGTACTGGAGCTGATCCGCAACAGCACCCACTCCCGCTTGCCGGTGGTGGACGATGAAGGCTGGGTGGTGGGCACCTTAAGTATCCGTACCTTCCTGAAGCATCATTATAAAAAAGAACAATTCAACGTGCGCCAACTGATGCGCAGTGCGGCAATGATCAACGATACCACCCCGGTGGACGATCTGCTCAGCACCCTTTCTGCCAACCGCACCCATATCGCCTACGTCCAATCTGCCGGTAAGATCCTGGGGATCATTACGGTGGAGGATATCCTGGAGGAGCTGGTAGGCGAGATCTACGACGAGGAAGAAGGGGGTGTGGCCAATGCTTAATGCCATCATTATCGTGGTCTGCCTGATCTGCTCGGCCTTTTTCTCCTCTTCGGAGATCGCCTATGCTTCCGCCAACGAGATCCGGCTGAAGCGGGCCGCCGAGGAAAAGGGCTCCACCGCTTCTAAACTGGCGTACAAGATTTATAATAACTACGAAAGTGCCCTGGCCACCATCCTGATCGGCAATAACCTGGTGAACATTGCCTCTGAATCCGTGGCCACGGTGATCGTGATCGGGCTTTTGGGCTCCGATCAGGCCTGGATCGCCACCATCGCCATGACGGTGATCGTGCTGATCTGCGGCGAGATCATCCCCAAGGTGGTGGTGAAGACCATGCCCGAGACCTTCTCTACCCTCTTTGCGATCCCCCTTTATACCCTGATGATCATCACAAAACCTATTGTGATCATCGTGGATGGCTTGATCAAGCTCCTTTCCCACCTTTGGAAACGGGGCGTGGATACCTCCCCCACCGTCACCGAGGACGAATTGGAGACCATCATCGATACCGTGGAGGACGAAGGCATTATCGATGAGGAAAAATGCGACCTGATCCAAAGCGCCTTTGATTTCGACGACGTTCAGGCCTACGAGATCATCACCCCCCGGGTAGATATGACCGCCATCGATGCGGATAGCGACCGGGCAGAAATGCTGGAAGTGATCCTGGAGTCCATTCATACCCGCATCCCTGTATACAAAGATACCGTCGATAATATTATCGGCATCCTGCACGTGAACCTGGTAATGCGGGAACTGACCGAAAACCCCGATGCCGATATCCTGGGCTCCCTGATGGAGCCGGTGTTCGTTCATAAAACCATGCCCCTGGACGACGTTCTCACCCTGATGCGGGAAAAACGGAGCCATATGGTGGTGGTCACCGACGAATACGGCGGTGTAATGGGTATTCTGACTATGGAAGACGTGCTGGAACAGCTGGTGGGCGATATTTGGGACGAAAACGACGAGATCGAGCCCGAAGTGGTGGAGCTTTCCGACGGTACCCTGGAGATCGACGGCGATATGCGGATCGAAGACTTCTTCGACGAGGTGGACTTCGATGATCGGGACTTTGACGACGACAACGCCACCGTGGGCGGGTTCGTTGTGGAACAGCTGGGCCGCTATGCGGAGCCCGGCGACGAGGTGGATTACGAAAACCTCTCCTTCACCGTGCTGGAGACCGATAACCGGCGCATTGAAAAACTCAAAGTAGAAGTCCTGCCGGAAGAAGAAACCGAAGAGGACGAATAATCTATCCCCCTCCGCGGGGCAAGCGTACCCCGCGTGTCCCCCAAGGGACAATCAAGTTAATTGCAATATAGCTAACGGCCCTGCGGGAATGAACAACCTCCCGCAGGGCTGATTTATTTTGATTAAAAATGAAAAATACCCTGTAGGGGAGGGGTTCCCCCTCCCGCCAAAATTCCATCAAACCCTACGGCGACCGATGGTCGCCCCTACGATATGAGCCTATATGCCCAATTCAATTGTGCATCGCAAGGTAAAATCCTCAATGGAATCGGCACCATCACTACAATATGATCCATTTGCCCAATTCAATTGTGCATCTCAAGGTAAAATCCTCAATGGAATCGGTACCATCACTACAATATGATCCATGTGCCCAATTCAATTGTGCATCTCCCTCTCCCCTCCCCACAAGTGCTCCCCGGAAACAAGATCAGCCCTGCGGGAGGTGGTTCATTCCCGCAGGGCCGTAGGCAAATTTGCAATTACTTGTGGGTTGTTCCCCCTCTAGAGGGGGAACACGAACAGCCCGCCGGCTGTTCGGAGGGGGTCACTTCGTAACGATGTTCAATAAAACTTCTACCATTTTATCCATTGCATTAACGGGAATCAGCTCGTTAACACCGTGGAAGTTCATCCCGCCGGTGGAGAGGTTGGGGCAAGGCAGGCCCCGGAAGGAAAGACGGGCGCCGTCGGTACCGCCGCGGATGGCCACCACCTTGGGGGTGACGCCGGCCTTTTCCATAGCCGCCTTGGCGGTATCGATGATATGCATATGGGGCAGGATCTTCTCCCGCATATTATAGTAGCTGTCGTTAAGGGTCAGTTCAAAGGTCCCTTCGCCGTAGACCTTGTTCAGGTACGCAGTCAGGTCGGTGACGAACTCTTTACGGCGGAGGAACTTTTCCATATCGTGATCCCGGATGATCATATGGATCTGCGCCTCGGTCTCGTCGCCGCTGATATGGTTCACGTGGTAAAAACCCTCGTATTTTTCGGTATGGGCAGGAGTTTCTGCGGCAGGCAGGCGGTTCACGAGCTCCACCGCCAAGAGAGCGGCGTTTTTCATCTTATTCTTCGCCTCGCCGGGGTGGATATTAATGCCGTGGATCACCCATTTTGCAGAGGCAGCGTTGAAGTTTTCGTATTCGATCTCGCCCAACTCTCCCCCATCCACCGTATAGCCCCACTGGGCGCCCAGTTTGGAAAGATCCAGAAGGTCTGCCCCGCTACCGATCTCTTCATCGGGGGTAAAGCAAAGGGCGATCCGCCCATGCTTTCGGGCAGGGTCTGCCACCAGCAGAGCGGCGGCCGCCATGATCTCAGCGATGCCGGCCTTATCGTCGGCTCCCAGCAGGGTATTGCCATCGGTGACGATCAGCTCCTGCCCGGCATAATCAGCCAGGTAGGGGAACCGCTTTAAGTCGGTGACGGTGCCGTTTTCCAGGGTCAGGTCTCCCCCCTCGTAGCGCACCACCCGGGGCGACACGTTCTCGCCCGGCGCATCGGGGGAGGTATCCATATGAGCGATCAGCGCCACGCAGGGCAGATCCTCCAAACCCGGGGTGGCAGGCAGCCAGCCGTAGACGTAGCCGTTCTCGTCCATATGGGGATTTTCCAGCCCCAATTCTTTTAGTTCCTCCACCAAAGCGGCGCCCAGCACCCTTTGCCCGGGAGTGGTGGGGCTCCCGGATCCGTTCTCGTCGGAGGCGGTGGAAAACTTGGCATATTTGATAAAACGTTCCTGAACGGTCATTGTTGATTCTCCTTTATTTTTATTGCCTCCATCATACCATACTATTTGCTTCTTTACAAGAAAAAAATCCCCCAACCGCCGAAGCGGTTGGGGGATCTTTAAATCTTCAAATTCCTATTGGCTATTTTCAGATTACTTCAAGGAAGCAAAATGGAAATACTTGAAGCCCAGAGGAGAGGTGAAGAAGCCTTGGATATCCTTGCTGCACATAAAGATATCGGTGTAGTAGTAAACGGGGCAGATAGCGCCGGTTTCCATCAGGATATCTTCAGCGTCGTGCATCAGCTCGAAGCGCTTAGCAGCATCGGTAGAAGTCTTAACTTCAGCGATCAGAGCATCGTAGGACTCAGCCCAGGTCTTGCCACCGGCATAACCGGCGTAAGAAGCGTGGTCGCCCTTACCGAACTGAGAATCGTTGTTACCGGAAGAGGTAATCCACATATCCAGGAAGGAGATGGGATCGTTGTAGTCACCCAGCCAACCGTTACGGGCAACGGAGTAGTTGCCTTCTTTACGGGTGTTCAGGAAGGTAGCCCATTCCTGCTTCTCAACGGTTACGTTGATGCCATAGGTGCCCCATACACTCTGCAGATAAGCGGCAACAGCTTCATGACCGGAGCCTTCATTGGTGATGTAAGCAACGGTGGGGAAGCCGGTAACCTTGTTATCAGCAACGGTGAACTTACCGGAAGAGGTAGCAACCTCAGTCAGCAGCTTAACAGCTTCAGCGCAGTTAGCAGCGTAGTCTTCCTTAGCAACGCTGTAGTAACCCTTACCGTCGCCGTTCACACCGTTCTTGGAGATGTATTCGGAACCGTCGGGCTCGGTCAGACCCATTGCCACGAAACCGGCAGCGGGAACCTGGCCAGCCTGGCCGATCTCTTCAACAACGTAGTTACGGTCGATCATCAGACCCATAGCCTTTCTGATCTTAGCCTTTTCTTCTTCAGTGAAATCCTTGAAAGCGGGGTCGTTTACGTTAAAGGAAACGTAGTAGGTACCCAGCTGACCTTCAACGAAGAATTCTTCGGGGTTGCTTTCCTTCAGGTTAGCGATTTCGTCGTTGGGAACGGAATCGATGAACTTGTAGGAGCCGTTCTTGAAGTTGGACAGCAAGGAAGCGTCGTCATCGTTGAAAGCGAAGGTGATCTTGTCGGAAACTACACGATCAGCATCGTAGAAGTTTTCGTTCTTCTCCAGAACCATTTCGGTCTGGGTGAAAGAGGTTACCTTGTAAGCGCCGTTACCGATGTAGGTAGCAGCGGAGGTAGCCCAAGCTTCGCCGTTAGCGGTGATGATGTCCTCACGAACGGGCATGTAAGCGGGGAAAGCGCACAGTTCATAGAAGTAGGGAACGTCAACAGTCAGAACAACGGTCAACTGCTTGCCGTCTTCGGAAGCGGTAACGTTCAGCAACTTCTTTTCGCCAACCAGCTTGCCTTCTTCATCATAAGAACCAACCAGGTCAGCATAACCGTCGATAACTTCGAACATATAGCCGTAGTCAGCAGCGGTTGCGGGATCAGCAGCTCTGTTCCAAGCATAAACGAAATCCTTGGCGGTCAGAGCGGTGCCGTCACTCCACTTCAGATCATCGCGGAGAGTGAAGGTGTAAGCGGTCTTGCCGTCAGCCTGCTTAACGCCGGTGGGCAATTCTTTGGCCATCTGGGGAACCAGAACCAACTTACCGCTTTCGTCCTGCTCGTAACCAACGAGACCTGCGAAAACGTGGATAATGTAGGTAGCACCGTCAACAGCGCTGTTGAGGGCGGGGTCTACAGTATCCGGATAAGCGCCAACGTTCAGAACCATGGCAGCTTCTTTTTTGCCGCAAGAGGTCAGAGCCACTGTGCAGCTGAGGATCATTGCTACAACCAGCAATAAACTCAATGCCTTTTTCATAGGTATATTCCTCCTATAATTTATTAATTAGCCCAAGGCAGGGCATAATTACAGATTGTGGCAGGCAACCTTATGGCCGGGAGCGATCTCCTTCAGTTCGGGCATCACTTCGGCGCATTTTTCGGTCGCTCTGGGGCAGCGGGTGCGGAAGGGGCAACCGCTGGGCATATGCAGGGGGCTGGGAACGTCCCCTTCCAGGTGGATCCGCTGGTTGGCACGGGCGATCTTGGGATCGGGCACCGGCACGGCGGACAGCAGAGAAATGGTATAGGGATGCAGGGGGTGGTGATAGAGTTCATCGGAGGGCCCGATCTCGATCAGCTTACCCAGATACATCACCGCGATCCGGGTGGAGATATGCTTCACCACCAGAAGATCGTGGGCAATAAACAGATAGGTGAGGCCCAGCTTTTGCTGAAGATCCTCGAACATATTGACCACCTGTGCCTGGATAGAAACGTCCAGGGCGGAAACCGGTTCGTCGCAGACGATGAACTTAGGATCCACAGCCAAGGCACGGGCGATACCGATACGCTGGCGCTGACCGCCGGAAAATTCGTGGGCGTAGCGGGAAGCGTGCTCGTCGGGCAGACCCACCAGATCCATCAGGTGGCGGATCTTTTCGGCCCGTTCCTTTTTATTGGAATAGAGCTTATGGACGTCCAAAGGCTCACCGATGATATCGCTGACGGTCATACGGGGGTCCAGGGAAGAATAGGGATCCTGGAACACCATTTGTGCCTGCTTACGGAACTCCCGGATATCCTTGGGATCCTTGATCAGCTTACCGTCGAACCAAACCTCACCGTCGGTGGGCTTATAAAGCTGCAGGATGGTACGGCCAACGGTGGTCTTACCGCAGCCGGATTCCCCTACCAGGCCCAGGGTCTCCCCCTCTTTGATCTCGAAGGAAACGTCGTCCACAGCCTTCAGGGTAAGGGACTTCATAAATCCGCTGGGGATACGGAAATACTCTTTCAGATTTTTTACTTCGAGAAGATTTTTTTGTTCGCTCATTCTTGATACATCTCCTCTACTTCTTTTTCGGTCAGGGTGCCGGCGGCAATGGCGTCTTTCACGTTATGCCAGCAGCTGGAGATATGATTTTCGTTGATCAGCATCTCCTTGGCCTTATGGGTCAGGCAAACCTTCATACATCCGTCGCAACGGGGAGAGAAGGGGCAGCCGTCGGGCATATTCAACAGATCCACGGGAGTACCGCCGATGGGCTCCAGCCGTTTGCCGTCGGTATTGACGTTGGGGATGGAGCGCATCAGACCCTTGGTGTATTCGTGCTTGAGTTTATAGAAGATCTCGGCGGCGGTGCCGCGTTCGCAGACCTCGCCGGCGTACATTACGATGACTTCGTCGCACATTTCGGCCACAACACCCAGGTCGTGGGTGATCATAATGATGGCCATACCCAGCTTTTTCTGCAGATCCTTCATCAGATCCAGGATCTGAGCCTGGATGGTCACGTCCAGAGCGGTGGTGGGTTCGTCGGCGATCAGGATATCGGGCTCGCAGGCCAGGGCCATAGCGATCATAACACGCTGGCGCATACCGCCGGAAAACTCGTGGGGATACTGTTTGATCCGCTTTTCCGGCTCGTTTACGCCTACCAGCTCCAGCATTTCGATGGCACGGGCACGGGCTTCTTCTTTATTCCGGTCGGTATGGAGCATAATGGCTTCCATCAGCTGATTACCCACGGTGAATACCGGGTTCAGGCTGGTCATAGGATCCTGGAAGATGATGCTGATCTTGTTGCCCCGGATGGTGGCCATCTTCTCTTTGGAAGCACCCACCAGTTCCTCGCCGTGGAGCATTACGCTACCGCCCACGATCTTACCGGGGTTGGCCAGGATCTGCATGATCGAATAAGCGGTCACGCTCTTACCGGAGCCGGATTCACCCACGATGCCCAAAACTCTGCCCTTATCCAGGGAGAAGGATACGCCGTTTACAGCCTTTACCTCGCCGGCGGGGGTGAAGAAGGAGGTTCTCAAATCGGTTACTTTTAATAATTCCATCGTCTCTGCCTCCTTACTTCTTCAACTTGGGATCGAAGGCATCCCGCAGGCCGTCGCCCACCAGGTTCAAAGAAAGAACGATCAGGCAGATGGCTACCGCAGGGATCACCAGACGGTAAGAATAACTAAAGATACCGGAAAGGGCTTCGGAAGCCAAAGAACCCAAGGAGGGCATCGGCATATTAACGCCCAGGCCCAGGAAGCTCAGGTAGCTTTCGGTAAAGATGGCAGAGGGGATCTGCAGAGCGGTGGAGATGATCAGCACGCTGATGCAGTTGGGCAACATATGACGGCGGATAATGTGACCGCCCTTGGCGCCGATGGAGCGGGCTGCCAAAACGTAGTCCTGCTGCTTGATGGTCAGGATCTGACCACGGATCAAACGGGCCATACCCACCCAGTAGAGCAGGGCGAATACGATAAAGATACTGATCATACCGGTGCCCAGCTTGGCCAAAGCCGTTCCCTGCAGAGCGGTATCCAATACCGGGCGCAGAGTCTGGTTCAGAACGGTGGCCAGCAGAATGATCATCAACAGATCGGGCAAGGAATAGATGATATCTACAATACGCATCATGATCAGGTCGACCTTGCCGCCGTAGTAGCCGGAAACGGAGCCGTAGATAGCGCCGATGATCAACACGATGATGCTGGCGAAGAAGCCAACGGCCAAAGAGATCCGGGCGCCGTAGATCACGCGGATGGCATAATCACGGCCATGGGCGTCGGTACCGAAGATATGGGGGAAGATCTTTTCGCCCTGAGCTATACGGGCCTGCTCGGTTTCGCCGTATTCAAAGGGCTTCAGGTTATTATAGGATGCATCGGTGGCGCCTTGGCTCACACCCAGCATCTGATCGTAGCTGTAGGGATAGAACATAGGAACGAAGATGGCGATAAACACCACCACCGCCACAATGATCAAGCAGGTCATGGCCACCTTGTTCTTGGAAAACCGGCGCATACCGTCCCTCCAGAAGGTGGTGCTTTCACGCATCCGGGCCTGGAGGGCCTTTTCTTCATCGGTTGCCTTTTCAAAGCTCTTCAGATCCAGTTGAAGGCTTAAAGGATTTTTCTTGGGTAATTCGTTGATATCTTTCACTTTAAGACCTCCTTAACTAAAGTCTACCCGGGGATCGAAGATCTTATAGCAGATATCCGAAAGCAGGGTCATAATTACCATGATGGTGGCCAAAAAGATGGTGGTACCCATGATCATGGGATAGTCACGCTTAATGATACTCGAGAAGAAGTACTTACCGATCCCGGGCACCGCAAAGATCTGCTCCACCACCAGGCTACCGGTCAGAATGTAGGCCACCATGGGGCCAACGTAGGTGATGACCGGGGTCACGGCGTTCTTCAAGGAATGCTTGAACAGCACCTTGGCGGGGGAAACACCCTTGGCACGGGCGGTACGGATATAGTCCTGACCCAGCACGTCCAGCATACTGGAACGGGTCAACCGGGTGATATAGGACATGGGGGAAAGGCTCAGGGCTACCACCGGCAGGATCAACCCCGCAGAGGTAGAACCGTTAGAGGGGAAGATGGGGATCCAGATACATAGCACTAATAGTAGCAGCGTACCCACAACGAAGGAGGGGGTTGCCACACAGGCGGTGGAGACCACCATGATCAGCTTATCCACAAATTTATCGTGGAACACGGCGGCGATAGAGCCCAATACCAACCCGCAGATGATGGCCAGAATGGCGGCAATGATGCCCAGCTTACCGCTGGTGGCAAAGCCTTCCATCATCAGGTCGGCAACAGTGCGGCCGCGGTTTTTGATAGAGGGGCCGAAGTCAAAGTGCAGTACGTCGGTCAGGTAGGTGGTATACTGCTCCATCAGGGGCTTATCCAGACCGTATTTTGCTTCCAGCTGGGCGGTAACAGCCGGGCTGGGTGCTTTTTCGCTCAGAAAGGGGCCACCGGGGATGGCCTTCATGGCAAAAAAGGTAATGGTGATGACAAGAAATACCGTAAAGGCGGCCAAAACGATCCGCTTTGCGATATAGAATGCCAATTTGGAATCCAAAACGTTCACTCTCCCAATCAATTTTTTTCATAAACGGAATAACGCAAAATCTATATTAAATAAATGTAGAATTGAAGAACAAATGTCTTTCCAGCGCGCACGATTCGATTATGATTCAACTGATATTATAATTCATAAATTACAATCTGTCAATCCTTTGAGGTCGCGATTCCAAAAATTGATAAAAATTTACTATTTTACTATGCTAAAATGCTTATGAATCCGTTCTTTTGTGAAAAATCGGGCACCGGGCGGAGTGAATATCGGTTTTATCGGGCTGTTTAGACCTCTTTTCAACAAGACCTTTCCCACAATGAAGAAAAAGCCTGCCGCACCGATGTGCGGCAGGCTCTCTATTTTGATCGCATTAGATTTCAGTTGAAATCGGTCGAAGACGGGGACCCGTCCCTTGTCTTACGAAGTTTTTCCATCTGTTCGATCCAAGTGTTTAACTCTCCCTCTATTTCCACACAAGCCTCCACCTCATTCTGCTCATTCAACATAAAGGCATAGGTATTTCCGAAAGTCACTGCACCATCTTCCGGATTCTCGCGTGCTTCCCTCGCAATATAGACAGGTCGCTGTTCCTCGTCATAAATTGCACCCACATACGCTTTATCCCATTCTTGATTCAAATAGTTGTATAAAGCCTTTTGGACAATGTCTTGATCAATCTCCGGCGGATAAATCCTTTCCTCTGGATCATACGTTATTTTGGCGACCTTTTTTAAATCCAAAGGCTTTCCCCAATCATTTTTCTTCTTCAATTCTTCAATGGATTCCATCTCTGTTTCAGGATCAACAGGAAAAGCCACACTTTCCGTGCGATAGAAATAAACCTCGTTTTTGCTTTTTTTCTGCACAATCGAATAAACCTTTGACCAAGTCCATGGTTTCGTTTTATACTGATCTGTCAGAGCGTCGTGGAGATATTCAAAGCCCACAGCATAATAACAATATAACCGTCTTCCATAGGAATCTTCTTCAATCTCTTCCATATATAGATTGATATCATAATCTATATATGGATTGAAATAGAAACATTCATATGAAAGCATCAATTCATTGGCTTCGAGACCATCGAATTCGTTTTCCCTTTGACCAAATATTGCATGAACTCCCTCAATTGTTATAACCGCACTGGCGATCAATGCAGTTGCCACACCGAATATGAGCGCTATACTAAAAAAGCAACCCCGCTTTCGTTTCCGCGAAATAGCGCACAGCATCGTCGAAGGCGGATTGGAAGTGCCGTCCATCTTGTTTTTTCCTCTCTTCATCCGAAACACCTCCCAACAAATCTGCGACATATTCCCACGGTAATGAAGAAGACAGGGGACGGTTCCTTGTCTTTCATAATTTCGTTCTTATTTCCGTTTTCATCATAACATAATTCTTTCTTTTTGTAAAGAAAAAGCCTGCCGCACCGATGTGCGGCAGGCTCTCTATTTTGATCGCATTAGATTTCAGTTGGAATCGGTCGAAGACAAGGAACCGTCCCCTGTCTTACTGTCTTACCTTTCGGTGCAACCGGCTTTTCATTTGATCGCAATTGAGGAATTTAGTTGAAGTTAATCAGCACATAGAACCGTCCCCTGTGTTTCCGTCCCTTGTCTTACTGCGGAACTCTTGTATTTGCTTGGGCCAATCGTCTAAATCGCCCTCTAACACAACATAGTCCTCAACTTCATTTTGTTCATTCATTATGAATGCGTAGGTTTCTTTCCAAATAATCGGATCGATCCCATACCGTTCACATTCATATTCTCGAAACACATAAACCGGGTTTTGATCCTCATCTAAAGCAATTCCACAATGATATTTATCGATTACCCTTCCCAATTCTTTTTCCAAAGAAGTTACCAGATATTCCCGTTCTTCATACTCAAGCGTGGGGAGAGTTTTAAAGCCGTCGACGTGTGCCCCAACCATTTCGTCTTCTTTAAGAGGTTGACCCCAATCGTTTTTCTTTTTCAGTTCATCGATATCGGTTTCTGCCAAAAGATCATTAGCCAAAAAGCAAATACTGTCTGTTGGATAATAATAAACGCGATCTTTCGTTTTCTTTTGAATGACCAGATATACTTTTGGAGGGACACCTTCCCGAATAGGTATGCTATAATAATCCTCCGCTGCTACATAAAGATATTCATTGGGTCTTACTGAATAGCAGAAGAGTTTTCTCCCATAGGAATCTTCTTCAACCAGTTTTATATCCACCCTGGGGTTTATTCCCGGTTCATAAAAAATCGATTCATATTCTAAAACCAGTATTGCAGCCTCTTTATTAGTAAAGAATAATGATTGGACCTCAACTATGTGTTTACCCATTACAAGTGAATACACAAGCACAATAATCAACGCACATGCTATAAGCAAAACAAAGCAGATCCATTTCCATAACTTAGAAAGAATGGCCCGGAGCCACCTCATTCCAGTACATCCACGCATTCCAGTCTGCATCGTATGAATACTCCTCTTTTCGCTCACCTTCTTCAACCCTGCCTAATCTATCGGCAATATATTCCCATGGTTGAGAGTAATAATTTTGTTCATTCTTTAAATAGCCCATGAGGGAAGGAAGAAGACAGGGGACGGTTCCTTGTCTTTCATAATTTCGTTCTTATTTCCGTTTTCATCATAACATAATTCTTTCTTTTTGTAAAGAAAAAGCCTGCCGCACCTTTCGGTGCAACCGGCTTTTCATTTGATCGCAATTGAGGAATTTAGTTGAAGTTAATCAGCACATAGAACCGTCCCCTGTGTTTTTAACACATGCCATCTATTTTGTCAACACACAGAACCGTCCCCTGTGTTTCCCGAACCGTCCCCTGTGTTTCTTCTTTCTTTTTGTAAAGAAAAAGCCTGCCGCACATCAGTGCGGCAGGCTCTCTATTTTGATCGCATTAAATTTCAGTCAGAATCGGTCGAAGACAAGGAACCGTCACCTGTCTTACGAAAACTTTCTATCTGCTCAAGCCAATCCTCCGGGCTTCCCTCTAAATTGATGCTGCTTTCCGTTTCATTTTGTTCGTTGATTGTAAACGCCACAGTTTTAGTAAATACAATCGGATCTGTGCCGGTTCGCTTCTCAATTACCCGTATAACATGAATCGGGTTCAATTCCGGATCGTAAACTGCCCCTAAATAATGATTGAAAGTTGCTTTGCCCATTATTTCTTCCAGTTTAGTATCCTCTATGCTTGCGTCAGTACGTACACCCACCATCTTTTCTGTATCCAATGGACGGTTCCAATCATTTTTCTCTTTGAATTCATCCAGACCCTCTTTAATCATAGATGGTTCAAAGGAAAAATAAAGACCCTTTCCGGCATAAAAATACGTTTTGGTACGATTCGTTTTTTGAACAATGATGAAGACTTGCGCAAAATCTCCCTCTTCAGTTGCGGTTGCATAATAATCCGAAAATGCTTCATAAAAATATTCTCCCGCCATAGCTGAATAGCAATAGAGTTTTCTGCCATAGGAATCAGTTTCAATAAGTTCAATATCTTCACGCTGATTTCTTCTATTTTCATAGAAAAAACCTTCATAATATAGGACCAACTCTGCTGATTTGATATCCGCATATATCTTTCCGCAAGATGTTAGTAAGGCACAAATTGAAACTAATATCGCAATAAGGAAAAGCACAAATATCTGCGTTCTCTTCGTTTTAGAACGAATAACCGGGAGCCACTTTTCTCCAGTATTTTTGTGCATTTTCTTCTGCATCATCAGTATATCCCCCTACAGTCTTTCCGTCGATTTCACGCTGCCGCTCGCTTTCCAAAACACCGCCGTATCTGTCCGCAATATATTCCCAAGGCTGTGAATAATAATTTTTCACATCGTTCCAATACCCTTTTACCGAAGGGATGGCAACATATCTTGTGTAGTCAACAATGCCCAACTGATCAAATTGAATAGTGTGACCATATTCATGCTTCACATCTACAGCAGAATTACTCTTTCCTTCTTTTTCTCCGTTTCCTATAAACATTATGCCAAATGAAGCAGCTTCATTTGGAAAAGGAACCTTGAGAACAAGCTTCCCTTTATAAGCAGAAATAAGTTTTGCATCAAGAACCGCTTGCTCGCTTTGATTATTGATATCAAAATAAGCAAGATCAACCGCAGCTTCTGTTAAAAGATCAATTAAATAGGGTGACCACATACGTGAAGTCAGCAATGCAAGCGGATTATTCATGAGCATAGATAACAAAAGGGGATCTTTTTTTATGCCATCTGTGATTTTCGTCAAAAACAAATCATACCAATCGGCTCTATCCATATCTCTCCAAGATTGAGATGCCATGCTCCCCCTCTCCGCACTCAAGCCAAGGGGATCCACATTGGTAACCGGATTGCCTTCCGCATAGGCATAGCGGTTCAGGCTGGGGGAGTGGGTGATGGTGCCAGTGAGGATATCTGCATTATAAAACCGACCGTTGCCCATATAGAATCGGTTCCGCATATAACTGCCCCACATCACGCCGTCGCGGCCGTTATAATTAAAAATCGGTCTACCGTTTCCGGAACACGCTCCGTAGGTGCTGTAGTTGAATCGGTCACAGGGCATTCCATCCTCTGTCATAAGCAACGTTGCGCTGCCTCGATAGTCATAATGATAGTATCGGTTTTCATCCGGGAATTCTATATTATCCTCGTTGAAACGGCTGGTTGACCATTTTGAATGACTGATCAAGCCCAGGCCATACACAAATTTAACCGTTTCTACACCGCCCTCTGCCATTAGCAATTGGCTTAACCGGGCGTGTGGGTTATACGTTAAGAGAACGTCGCCAAGCGCATCCCCCTCGCCTTCAACACAAAGCAATCCCTCTGCATCATACACGTAATTATCCCAAAACGCTTGCTTCGCCTTTAAGCGATTTTTAGCATCATAGGAATAACAATCATGGCCCGATCCCCACTCGTGATCCTCCATGATCATATTGCCGTCAGCATCGTATGCATAAGAAACCGGTTCTTCAATATCCGAGTTAAAAGTCACTAACCGATTATTGCTGTCATAGGAATATCCCGGCAGCAACACGTTTCCTGCTGCATCGTAGCTGAAACTTTCGCATTCTTCCTCCAGCAATTCGTCGGTGGTCAGATCGATCACGTTTCGGTTCAAAACCCTGCCTGACTTATCATAAGTATAACACAGCTTGCGGTTATTGGCAATATCCTTTTCTTCCATAATACGACTCTTGGGCCCGTAGGTGTATTCATAGCCGTTATACAAATATTCGTCCTCTGCGGAATACGTTTTCATTTCGGTCAACCGCTGTTTTTCATCGTAGGCTTTATTCGTATAAGACCCCCAGTTCCGACTTCTTATTACATTACCGTTGGCATCGTACGTATACACGGTCTCATGATTACACCAATCTGTTACTGTTTTCATCCGGTTACAGTCATCATAGGTATAGATTACCGCCGTGTTATCCGGATAGATCAGCCTGGTCAGATTGCCGTTGGCATCGTATTCATAGCCCACGGTCTTATTGTGGTAATCCTTATAGCTGGTCACCCGGTTCAGGGCATCGTAGGTCCGCACGATGCTCTTGGTACCGTTGCTGACCGTCAGCAGATTACCGTTGTTATCATAGGTATAGGTCAGCGTCTCGTCCGGGCTGGTATAACAGGTCAGGCGGCCGGTATTATCATAGGTATACACCATCTCCTGGCCCCGGGCATTGGTCTTTTTGGTCACCTGGCCCAAGCCGTTATAGGTATAATGAACCGTGCCGCCGGAGGGTGTACTTTCGGTCAGCACACGCCCCATCGCATCATAGGTATAATCGGTTTTGGCACCGCCGGGACCCTGGATCCGGGTTACTCTGCCCAGGGCATCATAAGTCAACGTGCTGAGCCCACCTAACTCGTCAGTCACCGAAGTTAAGCGCCCTACTGCATCGTAGGCAAAAACTTTTTCGGCATCATCACCGGCCTCGTATTCCCGAATCAACTTGCCCAGAGCATTATAGGTATAGGTGAAACTGCCATTAGCATCTACAGAGGCAGCCGGTTGCCCCCAAAGGTTATAGGCCTTTTGGCTGACGACGTTTTGTTTGGCATCGATCTGCCGCAAAACGTTCCCCTTTAAATCATAGACCGTCGTGAAGGTATTGCCGCTTGGATCCTGAATCGCCGTTCTTCTACCACAAGCATCATAGCTATACTGAACGCTGTTTTCTCTTGAATCGATCGTCTTTTCCAATCGGTTGCAGGCATCATACGTATGGGTCATCACTCCATTTAATGCGTCGGTCACCTTGATCAGATTGCCGCATACGTCGTATTCATAGGTGGTGATATTGTTGTTCGCATCCACGGTAGAGATCAATCGACCGGCATCGTCATAGTTATATAGCACTGTCCCGTGAACGTTCGTGACCGAAGACTTGCGACCGCACAGATCGTAATCATAAGTCTCTACACCACCCAAGGGGTTCACCTTTTTAACCAATTGATTGCAACTATCATATTCATAAGCTGTAACTGCTCCGGTAGAGTCTATTTCCTTTGTTAGATTGTTGTTAGCATCGTATTCATACCGAGTGACGTAATTCAACGCATCCGTCTTTGTGATCAGATTGCCATAAACATCATAGCCGTAAGCAGTGGTATGGTTCAAAGCATCTGTTTCACTCAGCAGCTTGCCGCCTTTGGAATAGGTATAGGTAGTCTGCCCGTTCATCGGATCGGTTTTTGTGAGGATCCGACCAAACTTATCATAGGTATACGTAGTGGTGCCGGCCGCATCGGTCACCGTCAGCACGTCACCCTTGGCGTTATAGGTCTTTTGGGTCACGTTGCCCAGGGGATCGGTCTCCTTGGTCAAAAATCCCGCATCATTATACTCATAGGTATAGATCCCCCCGTCAGGCAGGATCTTTTTGGTAAGATTCCCAACACTATCGTATTCAAAACGGGTAACGTTGTCCAATTGATCGACCACACGGTTCAGGCGATCCATGGCATCGTATTGATAAGATACGTTGCTTTGATTGGGGAAGGTCTTGCGCAAAAGATTCATATTCCCATCGTAGCTATATTCCGTGGTATTCCCCAAAGCGTCTACCTGGGTGAGCATTTTGCCGTTACAATCGTAGGTGTATCGGGTCTCCTTCCCGGCGGGATCGGTCACCTTCAGGAGATTCCCCAGGTCGTCGTATTCATAACGAGTGATGCGGTTCAGGGCATCGATCTTTTTCACCATCTGATTGATCTCGTTATATTCGTAACGGGTCACGTTTGATCGGGCATCGGTTTCAGAAGTCAAAAGACCGTTGGTATAAGCATAGGTGATCGCCGGGCGGTCACCCTCCTTCTTGGTGAGCAACTGACCTTTATTATTATAGGTATACTGAGTCACCAGTCCATCCACGCTTGTATGCTTTTTAGGGCCGAAGGCATTATCGTATTCAAAGGTTTCCTGAATCGTTTCTTCGCCCCCATCGTCGTAGACGATACGGGTGGGGTGACAATTGAAATTATATTCCTTTTGAATCACCAGCCCTCGCGGGTCTGTGATCCGGGTGGGCATCCTTTTGTTATTATAGATCGTCTCCGTCTCTGCACCACCGAAATCCACTATACGAGTAATATTCAACGATGTATCGTATTCATAAAATTTTTCAGCCTGCCGCTCATTTACCTCCCGTGTCAGCAGGCCGTTGCTATCATAATAACGGTAGCTTTTATTGCCTGCACGATCGGTAATCGTCACACTGGTCGGATGATATGTGAATTCAGTGATCCCTTCTGCTTCCGCATCGCTCCTTGCGATTCCCTGATCCGGATAATATTCATAGGTACTGTAATTCCCCCGGCCGTCCTCTTGTCTGATGATCCAGCCATAGGAATCATAGGTGTTTTCAAAATAGCATACGTTTGTGCCATCCGTACCCGTTAAAATTCGGCCATCGGAACTATAAGTATAACGAAGAGGGCATCCGGGGCCGCCGGATACACCGGTGAGAAAATCGCCGGTATAGTCAAAGGAGCAACCGATCGGATTCAAAGCATCATCCATAAAATTGATCTTTCCGGAACTATCCAGTACAATGGCAATTTTCTGTCCGGTCTTAGGATCGATGATATCAATATAATTCTCATCTTCCCAAGAGGAGTATTGAATCACGATTTCGGCGCCGTGCGAAGTCTCCACCTTCACCAGACGGGCGTAGCCATTCTCGTCCGGAGCCTCATAGTATTCATAACCTTCATCACCCCGGGTCAGACAATATCCGTTGCCGGTATCAGAAAGATGATAGTGTGTTTTTCCCGGTGCGATACAATCATATTGATCTGTCAAGGTATCACCCTCCGGCTCCAATGAAACAAACGCCAGATAATGACCCGGGTGCTCGTAAACCCGGGCAACTGCTCCATCAATCACCAAATGCTTTTCATATTTATGATACCAACCGACACCAAGGGATCCCTTGGCCAGATTGGAAGAATCATAATAGATCGAAAATGCGAGACTTTCGCCGCCAAAAAGGTGGAACGGGGTTAATTCGATCTTCTGTGAACCGGTGCTCACGTCAATAGGGTCGTCAACCAAATTTGCCGGCAGATCCGGATTGGTATTCACCGGTTTATCGTTCTCGTCAGGCGTAATCTCCGGTCCGGTCGGCTCCTCCGGCTCCTCCGGTTCTTCCGGCTGATCGGTATTCGTTATGGTGATCTGACCCTCAAAGTAACCGGTCTGCAAACTTTGAGGATAGATTTTTAAATAATAATAATCAAAGCTTGCCAGTTCCTTTTCGATAGTAAAACTGTTACCGGCTGCTACACATTCCGCCGAGATCCAATTACCAACCGCCCCATAAAGATCGCCTCTGATGGGGCCGGCACCGTTCACCGTGATCGTATAGGTGTCATCACTTTCGGTATAGATTCGTATCCAGGCCGAGTCTCCCGGCTCTGCCAAATAATCCGAAAAATAATCGTTCACCTCTACTGGAGTATACTGATCCATTCCATAAAGAGGAAGACCTTCGATCTGAAAATCAAAACTTCCGGTTTGGGTTCCGTAGGACATCAGTTTGAAATAGTAAACGTTGTCATAGAGCATCGGTAAAGTCTGATCAATATCTACCTCTTCATTTATAAATTGATCATTTCCGTCAGTAATCTCACATTGCGCTGAAATCATACCGCTTGTATAAACACGGTAGTGAGAGGTTCCATAGGTTAATGGACTAAACCGAAACCAAACCTCCTCGGAAGGATCATTGATCAATATCTGATGAGAGAACCCTTCATAATAATCATAAGCTTCTTCTTTCGTATTTGCTGTGTACAATATTTTTTTCCTTTCTGTTCTTTTTCTGCTTTTTGCGATCGCACCGTTATGATATAATATTTTTTCTGCAATGTCCCACGAACTTTGTCGATTTCGAAAAATATAATTTTTTGTCGCATTTTTGATACAAAAACGACAAAAAGCCCCCCATACCGCAATCACTGTATATCCTATTCTGTTCTCCCATAAAATCAGCCCCCGAGGAAAACCTCGGGGGCTACTATTTAAGTGAACAAAAAATTACAGAAGACAGGCTCTCTATTTTGATCGCATTAAATTTCAGTTAGGATCGGTCGAAGACAAGGAACCGTCCCCTGTCTTACGCAAAAATTTTCTGCGAAAATAAATCAGCCCTGCGGGAGGACGTTCATTCCCGCAGGGCCGTATGCTAACTTGCAATTACTTGTAGGTTGTTCCCCCTTGAAAGGGGGAACACGAACAGCCCGCCGGCTGTTCGGAGGGGGTTCACAGGATGATCAGTTCCTTGGGGGAGGCGGTCAGGTTGATGCTGCCCTCTTCGGTCACGTAGACCATATCCTCGATGCGGACACCGAACTTGTTTTCCAGATAGATGCCGGGCTCCACGGTCATAACGGTACCGGGCTTGAGGACGGTCTCACAGCGCATATTGAAGGCGGGATCCTCGTGGATCTCGATACCCACGCTGTGACCCAGGCCGTGGCCGAAGCAACCCTCGTAGCCCGCATTGTAGATGATATCCCGGGCGATCTTATCCACGTCCTTGCAGACCAGGCCGGCCTTCACGGCATCCAGAGCGGCCAATTGGGCCTGCAGAACGGTGTTGTAAACCTTTTTCTGCTCCTCGGTAACGGCGCCCACCGCCACGGTGCGGGTCATATCGGAGCAATAGCCCCCCACCATACACCCGAAGTCCATGGTCACGAAGTCGCCCACCTCGATCTTTTTATCGGAGGGCACCCCGTGGGGCAGAGAAGAATTCTTGCCGGATACCACGATGAAGTCAAAGGATACCCCCTGACACTCCGGCTGACGGCGCATAAAGAATTCCATATCCAGCATCACTTCCTGCTCGGTGCGGCCGGGCTTGATGCGGTCTAAAATATAGGTGAAGGTATCGTCGGTGATCTTTTGAGCCTTTTTGATCAACTCCAGCTCGGCGGCGGTCTTCATACTGCGCATCTCGGTGATGGCATCGTCCATGGCGGTATCGGTGACCACCTCCAGCTCCGGCAGAGCGGCCTTTAACTGCTCCAGCCGGGCAACACTCATCACGCAGGCCTCAATATGCAGCTTTTTGGCGCCGTCCTTGGCACAAAGCTCGCCGATCTCCTTATCCGAATAGGAAGAAAGCCGAACCTCACAGCTATCCACCACCTTTTTCGCCTTTTCCACGTAGCGGAAGTCGATCATAAAATAGGCGTTCTGCTTGGTGATCAGCACCATCCCGGCGGAGGATTCCATGCCGGTGAAATAAAAGCGGTTGGGCTGGCCGGTGATCAGCAGGGCGCCGTCCTGCTCCAGTAAGTTTTGAACCTTTAAAATTCTTTCCTTAACCATTTTTTATAACTCCTTTAAAACTGCACAAAGATATTGATAGGTCCGGGCCACGGAGGAAATGCTCATCCGCTCCCGGGTGGTGTGGATATCAAAGAGATCGGGCCCAAAGGACACCGCATCCAGGTCGGGGATCTTGCCGGCGAACAGCCCGCATTCCAGCCCGGCGTGGATAGCCTCGATCCGGGGCGCCTTGCCATAGGTCTTTTGGTATACCGCCGCCATGGTCTCCCGCAGACGGGAATCCTTGCGGTATTCCCAGGCAGGATAATGGCCGAAGGCGGAATAATGACCGCCGAAGGACTCGGTCACCCGCTTCAATTCTGCTAATAAGTCGGTCTTTTCCTGCTCCACCGAGCTCCGCACCGCAAAGGTGGCGGAAAGGGTCTGCCCTTCATCCGTTAAGATCCCCAAATTCAAGGAGGTCTGTACCAGCCCTTCGATCTCTTGACTCATAGCCTGAATGCCGTTGGGCAGGGCCAGCAGAAAATCGGGGATTTTGGCGGAGCACCGGGCGGTGTAACATTCTGTTGCTTGGGGCATCGGCTCCACTAAGATCTGTAGATCGGGATCGGTCTCGACGCTGTGGGCGGCCACGAATTCCGTCCCGGAGACCGCCCCTTCGGTGGCGATGACACACTCGGTCTGCCGGGGGATGGCGTTATCCTTCAGCCCGCCGGCGATGGAAACGATGCGGTGATCCACCGTAAGGCTCTTTAAAAATTCTGCCATGACCCGGTTGGCGTTCAACCGACCTTTGTGGATCTCTGCCCCGGAGTGGCCGCCGATCAATCCGGTCACGGTAAGCTTGTAGCAGGGACGGGTATTGGACTCCCGTTCCAACGGCAACTCGCACACCGCCTTGGCCCCGCCGGCGCAGGAGACGGTCAGAATCCCCTCTTCCTCGGAATCGATATTCAGGAAGATATTCCCCTTCAAGTCGGAAACGTCCAGCCCCTCGGCCCCGTCCATCCCGGTCTCCTCATCCACGGTAAAGACCGCTTCGATGGGGGGATGGGCAAGATCCTCGGCCTCCAGCACCGCCATAGCCATGGCCACCGCAATGCCATCGTCCCCACCCAGGGTGGTCCCCTCGGCAGAGAGCAGATCGCCCTCTAATTTCAATTTCAAACCGTCGGTCAAAAAGTTAAAATCGCTGCCCGGCTCCTTTTCGCAGACCATATCCAGGTGCCCCTGGATGATCACGGGCGGGTGATCCTCATAGCCGGGTGTGGCAGGCTTTTTAATCACAACGTTGTTCAGCGCATCCTGGCGACACTCCAGCCCCAGCCCCTTGGCGAAGGCCAGGCAATGATCGCTGATGGCCTTGGTGTTGCCGGAACCGTGGGGAATGGCGCAAAGCGCTTCAAAATGCCGGAGTACGGCGGCGGGCTCTAAGCCCCGGGTCAAATTATTCATCTTTTGTACCTCGAAATTTATTCTGCTTCTATTATAGTATTGATCGAACCGAATATGCAAGGGGGAATTTCCTGTTTTTTGCCGAATCAGCCGACAAAAGTAGTTTTCATCCCGAATCCCCACCGCCTCTGCCACCGCCGAAACGGGCAGATCGGTGGAGGACAGCAACGTGCAGGCCCGATTGACCTGCAGTTGGAGCAGATATTTTTTCGGCGAAACCCCCACTCTTTCTTTGAAGAGATGGGTGAACCGACTTTCACTCAGGCCGCAAAGGGCGGCGTAATAGCCCACCGGGTGCCCGGCGGAAAGCTCCTCCTGCATCCGCAGGCAGACCTCCCGGATCCGATCGGGAGCACCCAGCCTCCTCGCCTGCCCGGCGGTGACCAGATACTCATACAGCAGGGCGGCGCATTGATCGGCAGCAAAGGGCTCGGTGCTGAACCGCGCCTCTAACAAACGGTCAAACCGACTTTGAAGCAAGCCGCTCTCTCCCACCCGATTGATCCGTTCACAAAAACCCAACCGATCCAAAAGATCGCCGCAACCGGCACCGCTGAAGTGGATATAGTCCGAAACCGACTGATCTGCGCCCCGGAACCAATAATCCTGGGGCTCCCCGGGGCGGTACACCACCAGGCTCCCCGCCTCCGCCATCAGCACCTGCCCCTGCTCCCGCAGGTAACAACAGCCCTTGGCGATATATAAAATATGATAATCCCGCCGTCCCTTAGGGCGGTGGGAACCCCGATCCTGCCGGTGGAATTGGCGCCCACAGCAATTCAAAGCCAAAAATTCATCCGATACCCGCTCGGTAAAGATCATTTATCTCACCTCAAGGATAGTATATAGCAGAAATATGCTAAAATCAAGCAGAATTCCCCCTTGTTACGGCAGAATTATGATGTTATGCTAAAGAAAAAACAAGGGAGTGCAAAATATGTATAAGATCGGCGTGATCGGCAGCGGCCATCGGATGACTCCGCTGGTACGGCGGCTGTTGGAATTTGATGATTTTTATTTGGGAGCGGTCTGCGACCCCGACGAGACCGTCAAGGAAAAATATGCGGACCTGGAGGGTGTGGAATATTTTACTGATTCCCGTGCGATGATGGAAAAAGCCCGGCCGGACTGTGTGATGATCGGAACCCGCTGTTCCCTGCATACCCCTCTGGCTATGATCGCCGGGGCATATCAAGTGCCCATCTTTTTGGAAAAGCCCGTCTCCATCGATCGGGAGCAATTGAAGGAACTGAAGACTCTGCTGCCTATGAGCAACAAGGTGGTGGTCTCCTTTCCCTTGCGAAACTGTCCCCTGGTCAACGGTGTGCGGGAGATTTTGCAAAGCGGAAAACTGGGCGAAATCTCTCAAGTTCAAGCTTATAACAACGTTTATTATGCCCGGGGCTATTATCACGGCTGGTACCGGGACGAGCAGGAGACCGGTGGACTTTTTTTACAAAAGACCACCCACGATTTCGATTATTTGAACAGCCTTTTACCCGGGCTGAAGCCCGTGACTCTTGCAGCCATGGAATCCAAACTGATCTTTAAGGGCAACGAGCCCGAAAAGCTCCTTTGCAAGGATTGCCCCAAAGCGACCACCTGCCCCGAAAGCGCGCGAAATATTTATACCTACAACGAAGCCAAGTTCGATCCCGACCTCAACGAATTCTACTGTTGCTACGCCACCGACACCGGCAACCACGACAGCGCCTCCTGTATGGTGCAATATGACAACGGCCTGCATCTGACCTACGTGCAAAACTTTGTGGCACGCAAGTCTGCCGGCAAGCGGGGCGCCCGATTCATCGGCTATCTGGGGACCCTGGAGTTTGATTTCAATACCGGCACCATCGACGTGATCTATCACAACCGGAACCATACCGAGCACCATAAATATGAAAAGACCCCCGGCCACAGCGGCGGGGATGCGGTATTGATCCAAAACTTTGCGGACGTGGTACGGGGGGTGGATGTTTCTCACGCCACCCTGGCCCAGGGAATCGAAAGCGCCCACCTGTGCCTTTGCGCCAAGGAATCCGCAAAAGATCACCGTTTTATCCACTGTCAGATAGGAATTTAAACGGAAGGGGAACCCTCCCCTACGGATGTACCAATTCAATTGGGATTAATGGTTTGAGATGCACAATTCAATTGGTCATTGACCCTTGAAAAAATGATTTTATTATCTTAAATGCACAATTCAATTGGTCATTCAATTCTCAATCCGGTTCAAAAATGCACAATTCAATTGGTCATTGACCCTTGAAAAAATGATTTTATTTTCTAAAATGCACAATTCAATTGTGCATTTTGTAATGGATTCAATTTTTATACACACCCTGCGGGTGATTACATACGCCCTTCGGGCAATTACATACACACCTGCGGTGTGATTTCATCAGCCCGGTGGCTAATGAAGACCCCCACACCCACAAGGGTTCCCCGCAAATAATATCAGCGCCCCGGGAGATTCTTTATTCCCGGGGCGCCGCTGTTTCAAATTGCAATTACTTGTGGGTTGTTCCCCCTCCGGAGGGGGAACACGATGTGTCCGCCGACACATCGGAGGGGGTTACCATTTTGGCGGGGTCCACCAGGGTATCGAAGTCCTCGGCGGAGATCAGCCCGCTTTGTAGAGCGGCTTCCCGCAGGGTGAGCCCCTGTTGGTGGGCGGTTTTGGCGATGTTCGCCGCATTTTCGTAGCCGATCTTGGGGGAAAGGCAAGTCACCAGCATCAGGGAGTTTTCCAGATGCTGCTGCATCTTCTCTTTGTTGGCCTTCAGCCCCTTCAGGCAGTTTTGGGTGAAGGAGGTCATCACGTCGGTCAGCAGCCTTGCCGATTGCAGAAAGTTATAGGCCACCACCGGCATAAAGACGTTCAGTTCAAAATTTCCCTGGGAAGCAGCGATGCCGATGGCGGCATCGTTGCCCATGACCTGCACCGCCACCATGGTGACCGCCTCGCATTGGGTGGGATTCACCTTGCCGGGCATAATGGAGCTGCCGGGCTCGTTTTCGGGGATGGTGATCTCGCCCAGGCCACAGCGAGGGCCGCCGGCCAGCCAGCGGATATCGTTGGCGATCTTCATCAGATTGGCCGCCAGGGCCTTCAGGGCACCGTGGGCATAGACAAAGCTATCCTTGGAGGTCAGGGCGTGGAACTTATTGGGATCCGGGCGGAAGGGCAAATGGGTTTCCTCGCTGAGGAGATCGCAGACCGCCTCGTCGAACTTCTCCGGTGCATTGAGTCCGGTGCCCACGGCGGTGCCGCCGATGGCCAGCTGTGCCAGATAGGGAAGGCTGACCCGGATCATCCGCTCGTTTTCCTCCAGCATCGCCCGCCAACCGCTGATCTCCTGGCTGAACCGCAGGGGGGTAGCATCCTGAAGATGGGTGCGGCCGATCTTGATGATCTCTTGATTTTCTTCCTCCAACCGTTGCAATTCCTCCCGCATCTTCCGCAGGGCGGGGAGCAGGCGCAAGGCCAGCGCCTCCACCGCCGCAATATTCATGGCGGTGGGGAAGGTATCGTTGGAGCTTTGGCTCATATTCACGTGGTCGTTGGGGTGCAAGGCTAATCCCTGCTCCCCGGCCAGGTGCGCCAGCACCTCATTGACGTTCATATTGGTTTGAGTCCCGCTTCCGGTCTGCCAGACCGCCAGAGGGAATTCCGCCCAGCAGTCCCCTTTCAGCACCTGGTCGCAGGCAGTGATGATGGCCGCCTCCTGTAGCTTGGTCAGTTTTCCATAGTTGGCATTGGCCGTAGCGCAGGCCTTTTTCAAAAGGGCGAAGGCCCGGATCAGTTCCCGAGGCATCTTCTCTTCGCCGATCTTAAAGTTTTCCAGGCTTCGCTGGGTCTGGGCGCCCCATTTACGGGCGGCATCCACCCGAATCTCGCCCATGGAATCATGTTCAATGCGGTATTCCATCTCGTCGCTCCTTTGGTTTGATGGAAACATTATACTTGTTTTTCTTCCGTTTTTCAACTAAAATAGAAGGAGAGGTGATGAAAATGCTGTTTTTTCGCAACAAGGCACAAAAGGAACTGGATTTTATCCTGCAGGAACTGAAAAACTTTCTTTCTAATAACTATAAGGACGCCGCCCACACCTGCCGCAAGCAGCTGGGCGAAAAAAGCGAAGCATACTACCGAGCGGGCAAGCTCACCCGCACCCAATACCTCCATTACCAACAACTTTACAAAAACTACACCAAGCTGATGGAAAACTATCACCATTGAACCCCCTCCGGGGCATTGGCGAATGCCCCGTGTTCCCCCTTCAGGGGGAACAACCCACAAGTAATTGCAATTTGAAACAACGGCGCCCCGGGAATAAAGAATCTCCCGGGGCGCTGATATTATTTGCGGGGAATCCTGTGGGTGTGGGGTCTTCATCAGCCACGGGGCTGATGAAATCACACCGCAGGTGTGTATGTAATTGCCCGTAGGGCGTATGGCATCACCCCGTAGGCGTGCATATCATCAACCGCCAGGTTGTATATCATCACACCGCGGGGTGTGTATAAAAATCAACCCTACACAAAATGCACAATTGAATTGTGCATTTATAGAAATGAACTTTTTTCACGGCTTAATGCCCAATTGAATTGTGCATTTTTGATCCAGCCTGAGAAGCGAATGACCAATTGAATTGTGCATCTCAAACCATTAATCCCAATTGAATTGGTACATCCGTAGGGGCGATCTGCGTCGCCCGCTGAAAACCCCATCAAAAAAGCTCCACCTTTGGGCGACCCTTCGGTGGAGCTTGATTTTAATTTTGGGCTGCCAAAGCGGCCGATCTTGCTTTTTTACGTTTACGGGCCAGGACAAAGTATACCCCGATCTCCGTTGCAAAGGTCAACGCCCAGCTGATGGGATAAGAGATCAAAAGGCAAGGGAGCGTGTGGAATTCGGGAATCTGAAAGATGGTAAAGATCCAGCCGACCCGGATCCCGCAGACCCCGATCACCGTGATCAGCATTGCACTGACCGAAGCGCCGGAGCCCCGTAAAAAGCCGGTGGCGCAATCCATCAGCCCACAAATAAAGTAGGGGATCCCCACGTAAAGCATCCGGGTAACACCCCAGCGAATGGATTCGGCGCTGTCGGTGATGTAGATAGAAAGCAGAGGCTCTGCAAAAATATTCACCAGCCCGCCCAGCACCACGCCGGTCACCACCACAGAACTGAAGCAAACGGCCATCACCTTTTTCACCTGCTCCTCCTTCCCGGCGCCGATATTCTGGCCGGTGAAGTTCAAAGCAGCCTGATAGAAGGAATTGATGGCAGTGTAAACAAATCCCTCAATATTAGAGGCGGCCGCATTGCCGTTCAGGGCAGTGGAGCCGAAGCTGTTAATGGAAGACTGGATCGTCACGTTGGAAATACTGAACAAGGAGCTTTGGATCCCGGCAGGTAAGCCGATGTTCACGATCTTTTTAAAAGCGCCCATATCGAATTTCAGTTTTCGCCAATTAAGATTACAAGCGTCGGTGCGCTTCATTAAAGCCCGCAGCACCAGCACCGCAGAGAGCATTTGGCTGATAATAGTAGCCAGGGCTACCCCCGCCACGTTCATATGGAAGAAATAAACGAAGATCAGGTTCAACCCCACGTTGACCACCCCGGCGATCGTCAGGTAGATCAAGGGGCCCCGGGTATCGCCTGCCGCCCGCAGGATCGAGGCACCGAAGTTATATAAAAGGCTCCCCAGCGCACCGCAGAAATAGATCCGCATATAGGTTTCGGAAAGATCGATATTTTCCGCCGGAGTCCCCATCAGTTCCAGCATCGGGCGGGTGATCAGCTGTCCCAGCCCCGTCAGCAGCAATGCGCTGAAAATAGCCAGCGGAATGGCGGTATGGATGGTTTTTGACACCAGCTTATCCTGCTTAGCGCCCAGACCGTGGGCGACGGTCACACCGGCACCGGTGGAAAAACCGATAAAAAAGTTCACCAGTAGATTGATCAGCGAGCCGGTAGCGCCTACGGCACCCACCGAAACACTGCCACAGAACCGCCCCACTACCACCAGATCCGCCGCATTGAACAGCAGCTGCAGCAAACCGGTCGCCATAATGGGCAGGGTATAAAGAATAATTTTCTTAAAGAATGGCCCTTGGGTCATATCCAGCGTTCTGTTTTTCATTTTTTCCTCTTTTCTTCTTAAAACGTGCGCTTACATCTTCATTATAACACCATACTGTGAAAAATCAATCCCACAGGACGGGAAAATTTTGGTTTTCCATTGACTTTTTCTGCCCGTTTGGTATACTGAAACCAACATCAGAAAGGAGTATGATTGCGATGTTTCAAACCGGTTTTGCCCGGGTGGACGTTACCCCGCCTTTGGGGACCTATCTGTCTGGCTATTTTGTATTACGGACCTCCGTTGGGGTAAAGGACCCTATCTATCTGAACGCCTTGGCCATCACCAAGGATGAGGATACCGTGCTGGTGATCACCGGCGACTTTATGTATATCGCCATGAGCTTTATGGATGAATGCCGTGCCCTGATCTCAGCCGACACCGGCCTCCCCGTTGACCATATTATGCTGCAATCCATTCATCAGCACACCTCCACCTATCCCGGCGTGGATTGTGCAAACGAGCGGGAATATACCGATCTTTTGATCCGGAAATACCGGGACGTAGCCAAGATGGCCCTGGATGACCGCAAGGACTCCCGGATCTTCATCGGCGAAAAGGAAGTGGCAAAGACCATCTCCTTTATCCGTCGGTTCCGGATGAAGGACGGCACCTCCCGCACCAACCCTGGCCACAAGCACTGGGATGAAGTGGATCATCCCTTAGGCGAGGCCGATAACGTCACCCGCCTGGTTCGGTTTAAGCGGGAAGGCGCAAAAGACATCGCCTTTGTCAACTTCAGCACCCATCCCGACGTGGTCGGCGGCGAGAAATTCAGCGCCGATTGGCCCGGCTTCGTCCGGACCTTCACCGAACAGCGGCTGGAAAACGTTCACTGCATCTTGATGAACGGTTGCCAGGGCGATACCAACCACATTGATTTCAGCATCGATCGTATCACCGACCCCGAAAGCCGTTATGCCCATAGCCAAATGATGGGCCGCGTGATCACCGATTCCGTTGTGGAGCTTTGGGATCAGCTGGAAGAGATCCCCGCCGGTGCGGTTAAAGCCCAGATGGCAATGGTGCGCACCCCCTCTAATACCGATTGTATGGATAAACTCGATGAATACAAAGCCTTGCAAGAGGATCTGACCAGCGGAAAAGCCGAATTCCACGGTACTATGGCGGAACGTGCCGATATCCGCCGGGTTGCCGCCATGGATAACCTGCCTCTGTTCCAGCGGGTGCCGGTCACTGTGCTCTCCTTTGGTAAGGTAGCCATCGTGGGCTACGGCGGTGAGCCCTTCACCGAATATGCCCAGAACGTGCGGAAGGCCAACCCCCACCTGTTCGTGCTTTCTGCCTGCCTGGCCAACGGAAGCCAGGGCTACCTGCCCTCCAGATCCGCCTTTGAAGAAGGCGGCTACGAGGCCCACGCCACCAACTTTACCATCGGCATCGCCGATGCCTGCCAGAACAAGGCGCTGGAGTTCCTCTCCAACGTCTGAACCCCCTCCGATGTGTCGGCGG
>JAZQAR010000024.1:0-3340 GCA_045545315.1 Eubacteriales bacterium
CGGGCGAGGTTCTGACCTTGGGCCCCGTTTTGACCGGCACCCAGGTTCACTTTGGTACCGCTTACAGCGCTGCCAAGAATCCTGTTAAGGCTATTACCCTTAACGACCTGACCCGAAAGGATAGCTTTGATTATGCTACCGGTTATTATTCTTACTCCTTAAAGGGCGGCGCCAACAGCGCTACTAAGGTCAACAACACGACTGATCTTTATGAATATTATCTACCCGCCGGTACCGACGTATACACTTATACGGTTCCTGCCGAAGTAGAATATATCCGTGCAACCTTTATGACCGCGGCCAGAGCCAAAGCCTTTGTGCTGCGGGGCGACGTTGGAATCGAAGGCTATTATGCCTCCATGGGCATCGAAGCTGATAATCCCCTGATCGGTAAGAAAGCGCTCTTCTTGGGCGACTCCATCACCGAAGGCGCCGCCGATTTCGTTAAAGAAGGCGTTAAGCGCCGCGGCTGGGCCGCCCGTATCGCAGACAAATACGATATGCTGGTGGATAACTTCGGTGTTTCCGGCTACTCCTTCTTCCGCACCGATCCCGAACTGATCTCCGATGAACTGCATGCCGCCCGGAATAACGACTACGATTACGTGATCATCCATGGCGGTGTTAACGATTTGTCTTATGACAATATCAAAATAGGTACAGTAGATCCCAACGAGTTTAACCCCGATAACTTTGATCTGAATACCTTTGCAGGCGCCATGGAAGCAACCTTCGCAAAGGCTTTGGATCAATTCGGCGATACCGCATCCTTCCTCTATATCTGGAACTTCGAAATCAAGAATTCCAACTGGTTCAAGGGCTGCGATGCAGGCTGCCAGCCCAAGTATCTGCCTACCGCAAAAGCTATTTGCGAAAAATGGGGTATCCCCATGGTCGATCTCTTTAACGATGAAGCCGTTCGGGCAGATTTCTACGATGAATCCACCGCCAACGACTCCACCCAGTTGAGAAATAATGAACCCAAGGTTATGGACGGCACCTATGATAACGTTCATCCCAATGCACTGGGCTATGACCTTCTGGCCAAGGTAATTGGCGATAAGATGGAAACCCTGGATCCCACCCCCTACAACGGTGAATTTGTTCCCGAGGATAAGGAAGATACCGTTATCGCTTTGATCGGTGACGATCTGACCGCCGGCTTCGGCTCCACCGACGTTTACCGTAAGAGCTATGCAGGCGTAATGCAGGATCAGCTGGGCGAAAACTATCAGGTGCTCAACTATGGTGTTTCCAGCGCTACTCTGCAATCCGATCAGAAATATAGCTACGTTCACAGCCAGCTTTCCCGCTATACCTATGACGTTAGAGCAGACAAGATGGTTATTATGCTTGGCTCCTATGATCTGCAAACGATGGATCTTAGCATTCCCAACGCGGCTGAGAAGCTGACCGATGAACTGAGCGCAATGGTTCAAAGTTACAAGAAGCAGTTCCCCGGTGTGGAAATCTATTTGGCAACCCCGCCCGCAGCCACCAACAGCACCTTGGCTGCCGTATTACCGCTTGCTGCTCCCCTGTATCAGCAAGCAGCCGCTCAATTGGGTATTCAGTTCATCGACGTTTATGCTGCAACCAAGGACAATGTGAAAAACTACATTTCCAACCATGAATCGGCTAACGGATTCTGGTACAACGATGCCGGCTATCAAAAGATCGCCGAAACGGTTATGGCCGCTATGAATTTGACCAAGGCTGCCGCTCCTGTTGTAGATACCGCTACCGAATATACAGGTACCTATCCCAGCGTTCCCACCACCGCACAGTATGCGGCCGATGCCAAGTATCAAAATTATGATGCTTATCGCATTGAAACCGCAAACGATTGGAAAGTCTTTGGTGATCTGGTTGCCTCCGGTATGACCTTTGAAGGTAAAACCGTATATCTGGAAAACGATCTGGATCTGACCGACAAGAACGTTCACCCTGTCGGAGTTACCGGTGTGGCCGCGAAGAGCGGGTATTTCTATACCGGTGCGAACCCCGATTATAACAAATCCTTTAAGGGTACCTTCGACGGAAACGGCCATACCATCAATTATAACTACCGCTATTTCAATGCAGGTGTCGGCCTCTTTGCCTCCACCTACGGCGCAACCATTAAAAACCTGAATCTGACCGGCTCTTTGCTTGGCCACGAACTGTTGGGTTCCGTTACTGCTTTCTGCGATGGCGGCACTACCATTAAGAACGTATGGTCCGGCGTAGACGTAACCTGTTCGAACATTACCTTGGCTTACGGCATTGGCGGTATCGCCGCAAACTTCCGCGGCGGAAGCGCCCTCTATCATACCGGTTATTCCGGAACCATCACCGGTCAAAGCTACGTTGGCGGCTTGGTTGCTTACTCTCAATCTAATGCCGTAGCCGTTGAGAATTGCTTCTTCAACGGTAAGATCGAAACCAGTTCCCGTGATCCCCAGACCAATATTTTGGCACGGGGTGCTAATGAATCGGTTTACAAAAACAATATGATCATTGCCGGAAAGAAAAACATCATTCCCAACGGCAACTATGCAACAACTGTTGAAAAAGAAAGCTTTGACAACGGTCTTGCTGCTACCATTCTGAACAGCGAAGAATCAATTTGGACTGTGAAGGATGGCAAGATCGCCATCGCCGATGCCGATGACAAGGCTCCCATTCCTGTTACTCTGGACGGTAAGGGCTACTACACCAGCAACGAAGGTAAGGTTCTTGGCGAAGTGAAGACCGAGACCGGTTACTTCTACATCAACAACGAACTGGTAACCGATGCCGAGATGGAAGAATACGTCTTCACCGAGGCAAACACCGCTTTGGCCGCTGTTGCCAAGATGGCCGGCGATGCTACCGGTAACGCCACCTTTGATATGGCTGATATCACCGTAGTTATGCGCCACCTGGTGAATGATCCCGCTCGCATCGTTGAATTGAACGCTGACTATTCCGGCAACGGAAAGATCAACGTTGCAGACGTTGTAAGAATGCTGCAGGCTCAGGCCACCGCATAATTCTTAAACCAAATAAAAACAAGGATCCTTCGGGATCCTTGTTTTTTTCAGACTGTCAAAAAAGGCACCGACCGCAGAAAAAAGAAAAATGTATGTTCCCCATAAGCGCTCCTTGCCTAAAGGGGGAGGGCCATGCGTAAGCGTGGCAAGGGGATATTTTAAAGGAAAAAATGCGGCCAAAGCCGCATTTTAATTGAATTTTTTCTGCTTTCCGCCAACTCTCCCTCTCGTAGTACCTCTGTACAACTTCGGGACGAGTTGACGAAAACGGCACTCTTTTTTGTTCGTCTGCCAGCGTGTCAAAAATAACAATTAGAGTTTTTTGA
>JAZQAR010000025.1:0-28712 GCA_045545315.1 Eubacteriales bacterium
ATATATTAAAAACGATGGGTTACTATGTCCATTTTTCTTTTTACAGCAAAAGTAGTAAGCATTTACTGTTATTCTTTGATTTTTTTCGCATATTACACAAAAATCTTCTTCAAAGGATCCAAATAAAATGAAAGCTCTGAAAATCATCAGCAACGTTTTAACCACCGTCACCTGTTGCTTTGTGGTGATCTTTGCCATCTTGCTGGCAGGGGTACGGCTGGTCGGGCTGACCCCCTATACCGTTATTTCCGGCTCCATGGAGCCCAACATCCACGTGGGTGCGATGGTCTACGTCAAAAAAGCCGAGATAACGGATTTTAAGGTGAACGATTGCATCACCTACCGGCTGAGCGGTGCCACCCCGGTCACCCATCGGATCATCGAGATCGTACCCGACGAACAAGACCCCGACCTCATCCGCTTCCGCACCAAGGGCGATGCCAACGAGGTCGCAGACGGCACTTTGCTGGAGCCCTCTTCCATCGTGGGGAAGCCGGTGTTCAATATCCCCTATCTGGGATATATTGTGAACTATATCCAAAATCCCCCGGGACTTTACGTCGTCATCGCCGCTGCGGCATTCATCATCGTTCTGATGCTGGCAGCGGAAGCCCTCTCCCCTGTCAAAAAGAATACAGAGGAAGAAACTACGGTTGAATAGCCACAACGGCTTTCAATAAATATGCTTTTAAATGGAGGTACAAAAATGAAAAGCAAATTGTTCAGAAGTCTGCTGTTGATCACAGCAGCAATCGCACTGGTTGTAAGCACTGTTTTTGCAACGATGGCTTACATGACCAGACAAGCCACCATTACCAACACCTTTACCGTTGGTAAGATCACGCTGGAGCTGCGTGAGAGCCCCGTTGATTCCAACGGTCAAAAGCTCACAGAAAACACCACCGATTCCGAGGGCTTAAAGATCAGCATGGCCAACAAATACCATCTGATCCCTGGTCAGACCTATGACAAGGATCCCACTGTTTACGTAATGGCAAACAGCGAAGCCTGCTACTTATATGCCCGGGTCAAAAACGGTGTAAAAGCCATTGAAGACTCCAACAAATCCATTCCCAGCCAGATGGAAGCAAAAGGCTGGAAAAAAATTGGAACCATTCAAAACTCTGAAACCGTCCGTGAAACCCTGTGGGTATACTGCGGCCTAAAAGATGGCACCACTGAGATCAACACAGAACCTGCTGTGATCCCCACGAAGTCCACCAATCAGAGTTTTGAAATTTTCAACACTTTCACCACGGCATCCAATGCCACTATCGACGACGCCACCTATTCCACCAGCAACAACACCAATTCGAACATTACCGTAACCGCATATTCCATTCAGCAGGGCGGTTTCGATAGTTATACGGATGCAGAAAACGCTCTGCTCGACGCCTTCAAGATTACACTGCTGTCCGAGGAACCCAACACTTAATTTTTCAACACACTAAACGAACGAAAGGAGTGAGAAGATGAAAAAACGGTATCTTGGCATTTTAATGATCGCTACCGTAAGTATTTTGCTGATCAGCATCGGCGCAACCCTGGCCTGGCTGATCTCGTCTTCTCTTCCCGTTCGGAACACCTTCACCGTCGGAAAGGTCCAGATTACCCTGACCGAAACCACCGGCAAACAATATCCCATTACACCGGGTGTTTTGCACCAAAAGGATCCTACCGTGACGGTGAAGGCGGGCAGCGAAGCCTGTTGGCTTTATGTCCGCATTGAAAAAACAGAAAACTTTGATTCATTTATGACCTTCACACCCGCTGATGGCTGGAACGCCATCAGCGGTGAAGAGGGAATCTATTACCGCCCTTTGGACACAACGAAAACGGATCAAGCCATCCGCATTCTTCTGAATAACCAAATCCGGGTCAAGGATACGGTGACGGAGGAGATGCTGAACGCCCTGGATTCTTACCCCGACCTCACCTTTACCGCCTATGCCATCCAGCAGGAAGGCATCGCCGGCCCGGTGGAAGGATGGGAAACACTAAAGCAAGAGGAGGAGCAGATCAATGAGCACTAAAATCAAATTAATCATCAGCAATCTGCTTCTGATCGTAACAATCCTGTTGCTGGTTGGAACGACCATTGCCTATTTCACCGATAACAAGACCATTAACAACACGATGACCTCCGGCAACGTCAATATTGCCCTGACGGAAGCGGCTGTTACCCCGGGGCCCGGCGGTCATTTGGTGGAAGACACCACCAAGCCCCGGATCATCGGTTCGGCGGATTCCGCCACCCACAACTACGGTACCGTTTACGCCGGCCAGCAGATCTTCAAAGACCCCACCTTGCACAACATCGGAACCAACGATGCGTGGATGGCCGCAAAAGTCACCTTGAGCGACGGAAAAGGCGATCTGCATCAGTTGATCGGCTACCCCGGATATCCGGATCTGGACATTGAGCTTTTGCTCCACGGCGGGCTTTTGGAAGAATCCATCACCGTTGGCACCTGGAACGGCATTGAATACGTTTGCTACAATGATCATTACGCTATGGTCCAGGTGCCCGGCCAGGATCAATGGGAATTCTACTTTTTCCTTAACGAAGCCCTTGCGCACGAAGAAACCGTCCTGCTCTTTGATTCTATTCAGTTTTCGCCCGAATGGGATAACGGAGAAATGGAGCAGTTCCGCGATTTTACCATCAAGATCCAAGCCTTCGGTGTGCAAGCCGTCGGCTTCGAGGATTGCTTTACTGCGATGACGCAGGCATTCCCCGATCATTTCAATTTTTAACCCGGCTTATTACAAAAAATGACTCTTTCGGAAAGGAGGGAATTATAAAATGAGATGCAAAAACAAAAAAAGATATACACGTCCGGTTGCTGTTCTGACCTTATTGGCAACCTTGATTTCCGCACTCTTTTTTAACCCCATTCCTACCCATTCCGAAGCAGAGGCCCCCCTTTATTATCTTTCCTTAAACGGCGAAAAAACCGATTTTATTTCCCTTCATTCGGATGAAAAGATCACTTTAGAAGCCGCATCCGATTTTACCGAAAACGTAGGCTATTGCTGGCAGCTCCGCGATCCGGAAAATACGGATCGTTGGATCAGCATTTCCAACGTCTACAGTAGCCGGCTGACCGTCTCTGCCCCCCTGATCCTCAGTATGACCGACCAACAAGGGCAGAGTGCCATCCGTTGCCGCTTATCGGCGAACGGAATCTTTTACTATACCGAACCGGTCATCTTGTCCTTGAACAACTCCCTTTCCAAAAGCAACGTTCAGGCAGTGGATAACGCCTCCACGTTATTCAACGTTTCTTCCACAGTGCGGCTTCGTGCCGCAGCAGCACCAACGTCGGAAGAGCCGGTGCATACAACCCATTCCATTGTCATCAACTATCTTTTTGATAACAACGCCATCGCCTTTGAGCCCTACGGCGCTTCGGTGGCCACAGGCAGTGATTTCACCGCATCCATCCCCAGTCCCAAGGTCGTAGGATATGCGCCCTATCGACGGATCGGCGAAGATTACGTGAAAGCCGATACAGTGGAACTGAATTACACAAATATTCAAGAAGATATTACCATAAACGTCATCTATGAACCTGCTCTGGTGAACTTTTCCGTTCACCATCATCTTCAGAACCTCTTGGACGATGATTATTCCATCCAGTTTGACCGGATCACCAACGGGCAAGCGCTTACCGGCTCCACGGTAGGCGACGGGTTGGCTCTGACCGAAGCACAGTTACCGGGCTTCAAAGCTCTGCCCTATGAGCATCTGACGGTAGCCGCCGACGGCAGTACCGTTATTGAGATCCGCTACGACCGTATCTACTATCTGGTGGACTTTGATATGAACGGCGGCTACGGCACGGAACCGGTCTACACCCGCTACGGTGCCACCGTCGGTGCTAATATCCCCGTCCGCCACGGCTACGTTTTTGACGGCTGGGAGCTGATCTCCTACGGAGGCGAAGCCCCCACCCCAGAACAGCAGGCCGCCTGTAACATCAACAACGGGCCCATCACGGTCCCCGCTGCCAATCTGCGCTACCGGGCCAGATGGATCACCCAGGAAACCAACTATACCCTGGTGTTCTGGAAAGAAAATGCCAACGACAACAATTATAGTTATTGGGGATATCTGGATGACCTGAAGGCCATGTCCGGCAGCTACGTCAGCGGTCAGGACCGCATCAGCGAGGTGCCCGGGATCGATGACGAAAAGTATTTTACTTTTAACGCACAGAAAACCGATAAAAACGTTCTGATCGAAGGCGACGGCTCCACCGTTATCAACGTTTACTATACCCGCAATTTCTACAAATTGACCTTCAAGGATGCAGACTATAATGCCTGCACCATCCCGACGGGGCACACCCACGGCAACGATTGCTACGATCTGATCTGCGGGCAGGAGGTTCACGTTCATGACGAAAGCTGCGAAAAAAACCTGCTTTGTACCATCCCGGAGCATCAACAGCATACCGATGCATGCCGGATCTGCAACCTGCCCGAACACACGGTACATACGTCGGAATGTCTGATTTGCGGGTTGGCAGAGCACACCCACGGAAGTTCTTGCTGTGGCCTCGCGGAGCACCAACACGTTAAGGCCTGTTGGGGCTCCAATGCCAGTACAACCGCCAGTACCACCCAAATCCGCTATGCACCGTCCAATCCGGTCAACGGTCAAGTCTATCGGCGGAGCGCCATATATTCCCCTGTGATCTATATTAACGGCACCTGGTACGTCTATACAGGACGCGGCGCTTCCAGCGGAGACACCGTGCTCCCCACCTGCGGCTCAGAAGCACATCTCCACGGGACCGATTGCAGCTGTTCTGTTCAGCCCCACACCCACTCTGCCGCCTGCTATAAGGATGTGATCCATACCCATACGGAAGCGTGCTACCGCAACGACCTGCATACCCACACAGATCCCTGTTATTCCTATTCCTGCGGAGAAAACGATCACACGCACGTTTCTGCGTGCTATCGGCTGAAGTGCGGTATCCCCGAAAATCACGTCCACGGAACCGCCTGTCGGGATACTATCCGGGTGGTATACCGTAAATATGAACAGTCTTTGGATGATCTTTGGCCGGTAACCGACGATAACGGTGTTACCTACAATAACGGCGAACGCTGGGATCCCGGTTCCAGCAGCATCTACACTGAAGTATTGGTTTATATCGCAACTATGCCCGGCGAAAATTTCACCCTTACCCTGGACGATCAGAGCCGCTCCTATTACACCATGAATTACTATCAGCAGGTTCTGCCCGGGGCACCCTATGACGTCACCTACAACGGCTATCAATATAAACTGGCAGACACGATCAAAGCAAAGTATAACCATATCACCAAGGCAGAGGACTTTTTTGATATCCACGGCTTTAACCAGTATGCATCAGATCCCAGTTTTGGCACCGGAAGCTCCATCAGCCCCAGCGATAAAATTGCAGATTTCTATTATAACCGGATCACCGACCACGTACTTTCCTTTAACAATAACGGTACGGTCGTTCGGGAAGAGACCGGCATTATGTATGAACTGCCTCTGGCACAATATCGGGATTTTGTTCCGGAATACCCGGATAATCTGGAGCCCAATGCCTACGAGTTCGAGGGATGGTATATTTCGCCGAAATGCTTCCCCGGTACCGAAGTAAACTGGGATACCGTTACAATGCCGGCCGGCGATCTCTTGCTCTATGCGAATTGGGTTCCCATTACCCATACGGTAAAAATCTATAAAGATGCCACCTTGACCGAGCAAATCGGCGCCGATCAAACCGTAGACCACCAGGCCTTTGCCTATGCCCCCACCGATGCGGTGCATAACGGCAACTATATCTTCCAGGGGTGGTTTTATCTGGATAGTGACGGAACGGAAAAGGCCTTCATCTTCAACGGAATCCCCATTATTAAGGATATGAATATCTATGCCAAATGGAGTTCTCACGTTTCGGTAAACTATAAGATCAATTACGTTTTGAAGCAAACGGGCGAGCCTATCGCAGATCCCACCTTCGGCTCTTCCATTGCCGGCCATAACAAGACCTTTGACGCCAAGGCGGGCGAAGACCTTTATGCCAATTTCCAAACCGGGTATTATCCCTTGACCAATAGCCATACCATCACCATGAGCGTGGACGGGAACCACGAATTCACCTTTGAATACGTTTTCGTTCCTTCGATGCCTTATCTGGTGCGCTACGTGGATGCAGTCACCGGTGCGCCGCTTTTCCCCGATAAGCGGGTGGACAACAACAATCTTTCTGTTGTAACCGAAACCTTCCAACACGTAGACGGTAAGATGCCGGATGCTTATCAAAAACGGTTGATCCTTTCAGCAGACTCCACCGATGAAAACAACGATGGGATCTATGACGATAACGTGATCACCTTCTACTATACCGCCGATGAGGTCCACGCCTATTACCGGGTGGTCCATTATATCCAAAACATTGCTGCAGACGGCTATCGGGAATACCGATCGGAAGAACTTGTGGGCGAGATCGGAACCACCTATCTGATCGAAGCAATCTCTTTGACCGGGTTTAACTTTGTGCCCGAAAAAGCAACCGTCATTGTTGATAACAACACATCTTCTGCCCATGTGGACGGGAACGTGGTATCCGCCACGTTGGGTGCGCAGGGTATGTTGGTGGAGCTTTATTACGACCGGATTACTTATCCCTACACCGTACGCTATCTGGACGTTCAGACCAATCAAGAGATCTCCTCGCCAAAAGTCGGAAGCGGTCTTTTTGGCAAACCGATTATGGAAAATGCCCTTGACCTGACGGATTCGGGATACCAATTGGTCAGTGACTCTACCAAATCCATTAACCTCTCCGCCAATGCGGAGCATAACGTATTGGAGTTCTTTTACCAGGAGCGTCTGATTTCTTTGAAGTACCAGATCATGGGTCCCCAAGGCTGCGGTGCCTTGACCCAGTCTTCCGAAAACGTTTCCGCCATCACGGGAACGGCGAACGGTTCCCAACCGATCATCAACGAAGGGTTTGCTTTTGTCGGTTGGTTCACCGATTCTTATTGCACCGTACCGGTGGATCCTGCTTTAATCGATTCTGCGACCCATCATCTAACTCCCGCCAAAAACGGAACGGTTTGGAGCGAAGCCGTCTATTATGCAAAATTCATTCCGTTAAAAACGTCCCTGACGATCCAAAACCGCTTTGTGCAAGAGAGCGATGAACAAGCCTTTTTCTATCGTATTACAGGTGTTTCCGGAACACCCACGGAAGGGATCGATCTGACCCTTTCCATTCAAGGCAACCGGGCGGCAACCGTTCGTGAACTACCCCTGGGGGACTATACCGTCACCCAGCTTTCCGATTGGTCCTGGCGTTACGAAACCGCAGCCCAAACAGTTGGTCTGACCTTAGGATATAGCGAAACACCCCATCTTTTAACTGTGGATAATAACCGCACCCAACCCTATTGGTTGGACGGGAATGCAGTTGCTGTCAATCAATATTAACGAAAGGAGGCAGCAGTATGGCCTTTAAAAAACATCATTCCGGACTGACACAAAAAAGCGTGATCCTGCTTGCCTCGCTTTTGGTTATTTTACTTTTGGCGATCAGTGGAACGATCGCTTATTTGACACAAAAGACCGAGCCGATCGAAAACGAATTCACCCCCTCTAAAGTTGCCTGCCGGGTGCAGGAAACCTTTAAAGACGGCTTGAAAGAAAACGTTTCGATCCAAAACACCGGTAATATTCCGGCCTATATCCGCGCCTACGTTATCGCAAACTGGGTCTCTGTCGCCGATGGAGAGATATATGCCGTTGCACCGGTGCAGGGTGTCGATTATTCCATGGAATTCCTGACCAACGATTGGTTCCGGAGATCGGACGGCTTTTGGTATTATTCCAAGCCGGTTGATCCAGCGGAATATACCTCCGTTTTGATCCGTTCTGCCAGCCAACTGACCGATGCACCGGCCGGATACCAACTTCGCTTGGAAATTCATGCCGGCGCCATCCAGGCCGAGCCGAGCTCCACCGTGCAGACCCAATGGGGTGTAACCGTTACCAACGGAGCTTTGAATCCATAATTAAAAAGCGGATATTTTTCCGCTTTTTGATTTTTATGCAACATTTTCCTGTTTTGAATCGTATTATGATCAAAAAGGAGGTTTTTCGCCATGAGAGGAAAAGATAAATGCAACCTATTAAAAAGCATTCGCTGTAAGATCGCCCGGGAAAACGGCATCGATTACCGCCCCACGGAGTGTACCTTCCAAGGGGAATGCAAGGGCACCTGCCCCAAGTGCGAGGCCGAACTGCAAAAATTGACCAATGAGATCGAAAAACTAAAAAATACCGGCAAGCGGGTGGCCGTGGCCGGCATTGCCGCCGCTATGGTGGTAGGCTCTGCCTCCGGCTGTGTTCCCCGCCCCACGGATCCAAACTTTGGCGAAAACCAGGCTTTGGACGGCGACGTAGCCCTGCCCGATGACGATTCCTACGTGGTCAGAGGGGAACTTCCGGATCCCGCAGAGATCGAAGGAAAAGTAGATCTGGAGGAACCCAAGGAAGAGGAACCAGACAACTCCGAAAAAATCATTGAAGAGCTGGCGGGCGAGCTCGTACCCCCGGAGGAGCTTGAACTGACCGGCGATGTGGCCTTCCCGGAGGAGACCCCCGATGCATAAGGCCCCCGTCATCACCATGGCACGGCACCGTATCCAGAGCGACGGCCAAGGGGTGACCACCCTGGTCTGTTTTCAAGGCTGTCCCCTGCGGTGCCAATATTGCCTGAACCCCTTTACGCTCAAGGAAGGGACTCCCCATACCCTGATGACCCCCGCGGAGCTATACGAAAAAACCAAGATGGATGCTCTCTATTTTGAAGCCACCGGCGGCGGGATCACCTTTGGGGGCGGGGAGCCCTTGCTGAGGGCGGAATTTATTCGGGAATTCCGCAAAATCTGTGGGAATTCCTGGCACCTGACCGCCGAGACCAGCCTGGCCGTCCCCCGGGAACAGGTGGAGATCGCGGCGGCTTGTATGGATGCCTTTATCGTGGATATCAAAGAGACCGACCCCACCCTGTACCGCCGCTATACCGGCCGGGATAACGACCTTGCTCTATCCAACTTGGCGTGGCTGGCCAGCCGGGTTCCCCCGGAGCACATTACAGTTCGGATCCCCTTGATCCCGGACTTTAACGCCCCGGAGCATCAGCAACGGAGCAAGGCCCTGCTGACCCAAATGGGGATCCGAAATTTTGATCTCTTCCAATATAAAATATAAAATAAGCAGATAGGTTAAAACCTATCTGCTTTTCTCATTCTAAAATAGCGCCGTTTTCCTTTAAAACGGTGCGAAGCAATTGGGGATCCAATTCCTTCGGGGTCACCTCTTCCCGCAGGCAAAGGGCGGCAGCGGTGCCGGCGGCCTGCCCCATCGCCATACAAGGCGGCATCACCCGCACGGCGCCGGCGGCGGTGGAATCGGCGCTGAGGCACCGCCCCGCCAGCAATAATCCTTCAACACCTTGGGGCAAAAGACTCCGATACGGAACCCCGTAATAATCCCCCTGAATAGCCACGTATTCGTTGCTTTTAGGGCCGAAACGGCCGTGAACGTCCACCGAGTTGGCGGCGATAAAAACGCTGTCCCGAGGCACTTTACAGCCCAACAGATCCTCCGCCGTCAATCGGTATTCCCCTTGAATATGGCGGCTTTCCCGGATGCCCACGTGGGCGGCAGTGGCCTTCAACCGGACATTCTCGCAACCGGGGACGTATTTCTGCAAAAATCGCAAGATCTCATCCGCCTGCCGCCGCCCCTCCAGTTCGGCTTGGGTCAGACTTTTATTATCGGTGCTGTCTATCCCGATGATCCGGCTGGTATTCACACACCATTCGTCACTTTTCGGCATCCGGAACAGCCCGATGCTGACCCGATCCAGGGTCCAATCCCCTGCCTCACGGGCTTCTGCCACCCGCCAATGGAGAGAACGGTAATTGACCCCATCCTTGCGGTAAAAGAGATGCAGATGGGATTGGATCTCCTGTTCCAGCACCTCCGCATCCACGTGGGTAATATGGAAAAACATCGTAGCGGGTTGGATCAGCCCCAGTTCCTCGTTGCCCATCTCAAAGGGCACCCCTGCCCGGGTGGCCACGTCCCCGTCGCCGGTGCAATCGATCACCACCCGTGCCTCGATGGTCTCGATCCCGGCCTTGGAACAGACCCGTACCCCGCAGATACGCTTACTCTCCAAAAGGGGCTCCAAAAAAGCGGTATGGTAAAGAAGCTCCACACCTGCCTCCTCCAGCATTTCATCCAGGATCAACTTCAATCCCTCGGCTTCAAAAGGGGTCACGTGATCGTGCCCCAGCTTGATCCAGGAGGTAAAGGCGGTTCCGCCCAAAATGTCGGCAGGATGGAGGGCATAGCCCCGTTCCACCATCCGATCCACCAGCTCCGCAAACAGCCCGCCGATGATCATCCGCTGACCCTTTGCATCATAGCAGGTCATAAAGGGCCCCACCAGCCCGCTGGTGGCCATTCCGCCACAGCAGCCGGTCTGCTCCACCAGCATTGTTTTCGCTCCCTGACGGGCGGCTGCTATGGCTGCCATCACGCCGGCGGGTCCGCCGCCGATCACCAAAACCTCTGTGTTCATCTGATCCCTCCGTTCATTTGATACTTTTATTTTATATAAAATATTGACTTTGTAAATAGGAGATATTAAAATAAAAATATAAAATATCACAATAGGAGACTTCGATGAAACAGCTTTTCGACTGTCGGTTTATCCAATTGGATCAATTTAAGCTGCAAAAAGGATATCACCCAAAAAATGCGCTGTTCTTTTTGGAAAGCGGCACCTTTGAATACACCCTTGGGGGTCAAAAGGAGCAGGCCTTCCCCCATCAGCTGATCAGCTTTCCGGAGGAGGTTTATTTTGAGCGGCGGATGAAGGAGCCCACCGCCTTTTATTACCTGCGCTACGATAACCCGGCCGGGGAGCCCCTGCCCCAAGGAAGGCTCCCTCTGCAAAATACCGGGCGGCTGCTGGCCACCCTGCAGTTGTTACTGCAGTTGAACAACCTGCCCGGGGAGCAGGACTTAAAAAACGCTCTGCTGGCCGACGTTTTTTGTCAGTTAAAGGCAGAGGCCCTTTTGACCCCGGCAGAATTGGAGCCCGCCACCGCTCAGTTGACGGAATTTTTTAAAAAAAATCTGCATCGCAAGATCACTCTGAAGGAAGCGGCGGAGGCGGTCTGTCTTTCTCCCAACGGGTTGATCCACCGCTGTAAAAAGCAGTTGAAACTGACTCCTATGGAATACCTGACCCGGCTACGGCTGAAGCGGGCGGAATCGCTCCTTTGCTCCACCGCCGATTCCATCGGAAATATCGCCCGGCTCTGCGGCTTTGAAAATCCCTATTACTTCAGCAACGTATTCAAGCAAGCCCGGGGGCTTTCGCCCAAGGAATACCGCAAAAAATTTACTCTTTAAATATCGGTCAAACCGTGATATAATCAATTGGGAGGATGGATCATGAAACACTTAAATACTTGTATCGATCGGCTGTTTGCCAATGGAACCCTTCAAAATATGGCCCTGCGGATCGGCAAGGGCGATCAAATCCTATACGAGGTCTTCCGCTCCGCGGACGGAACCATCGATCAGGATACCCTTTTCGATATGGCCTCGGTCACCAAGATCGTGGTCACCACCTCCCTTTGTCTGGTGGCCATGGAAAAGGGGCTGATTGCGGCGGGGGACACCCTTTCCCGCTTTTGGAACTGTCCCCCGGACAAGCAAAATATCACCGTCGGTCAGCTGATGACCCATTGCTCCGGCATCGGTGGCCATCAGGATCTGACCCAACCGGGCAACAGTTATGAGAATATCGATGACTATATTTTGAACCTGCCGCTGACCTACCCCACCGGCACCGAAGTGGACTACAGCTGTCCGGGCTTTATTCTGCTAGGCAAGCTTTTGGAAAAGGTGATGGGGGATCGGCTGGATCGGCTCTTTCAAACCTACGTTGCTGCGCCCTTGGAGATGACCTGCTCCGGCTTTTTACCGGATCAAAGCCACCCCACCGTCAACAGCAATAAAACGGAAGAACTGCGGGGTGTGGTCAACGACTATAACTGCCAATTTCTGGGCGGGGTAGCCGGCAATGCGGGGCTGTTTTCCAATATCCGGGATCTGACCCGCTACGTTGGATTTTTACAACGAAAGGGCGCACCTCTGGTCGGTGAGCAGACCTTTTTGCCCTATATTAACAACTATACCGCCCATTGCGCCCAGGATCGGGGGCTGGGCTTCCTTTACGTGACACCCCGCTATGCCCAGACCGGCGGACTCTTCCCCACCGGTAGCTTTGGCCATTGCGGTCATACGGGGCAATCGGTCTTTTTGGATCCCCAAAGCGGCCTTTACGTAGTCCTTTTGACCGATGCCACCCTGACAGTTAACCAAAAATACGGAAAAAGCAATTACAACGAAGTGAAGACGATGCGGGGCGACCTGCACCGAGCTATCAAAGAGGATCTATCAACCAATGGCGACCAAACAACTGACTAAAGATTTTACCACCGGGAGTATTCCCAAGCAATTATTCTGGTTCACCCTGCCCTTTATGGCCTCCAACGCTCTGCAGGTGCTCTACAGCACCATCGATATGATCATCGTTGGGGAATTCGTGGGCACGGCAGGGCTTTCGGCAGTATCCCAAAGCAGCCAGGTCATCAACTTTGCGGCTATGGTCTGCCTGGGCTTTTCCAATGCGGGGCAGGTTTTGATCTCCCAGGCGCTGGGCGGCGGAAAACGCAAGGAGCTGAACGCCATCATCGGCACCCTTTTCAGCCTGATGGTACTGTTTGCCCTTGTTTTATCGGTCTTCTTCGTTACCGCCCATCAATGGATCCTGACGGTGCTGAACGTGCCGGTGGAATCCTTTAATATGGCCGCCCATTACCTTTTGATCTGTGGCGGCGGGCTGATCTTTACCGCCGGCTACAATATGGTCTCCGCCGTATTGCGGGGCATGGGGGATTCCAAGCGCCCCTTCCTGTTCATCGGCATTGCCTCGGCGGTGAATTTGGTGCTGGATATCCTCTTCACCGGCTTTTTAGGCTGGGGTGTGGCCGGGGCGGCCTGGGCCACCATCATCGGTCAGGCGGCCTCCTTCCTGTTCTCGATCTATTATTTATGGAAGAGAAAGGAATCCTTCGGCTTCGATTTCCAAAAAGAAAGCTACGCCATCAACCCCAAATATGCCAAAATGATCGGTGCCCTGGGGCTGCCTATGGCTATTCAGTCCGGCTTTATCAACCTTTCTATGCTGTTCGTGAACGCTATGATCAACGGCGTTGGGGTGGTGGCCTCCGCCACCTTCGGGGTGGGATGCCGCATCGACGATATCATCAATAAGATCTCCCAGGGCATCCAATACGCCGCTATGCCCATGATCAGCCAGAATATCGGCGCAAGCCAACAAAAACGCGCCCAAAAGACCGTTTACTATGCCTGGCTGTATTCGGGGATCCTTACGGTGGTTTCCGTGCTGTTGTACCTGCTGTTGGGAAAACAGCTGTTTATGATGTTCTCCGACGATCCCGCTGTCCACGCCATGTCCGCCACCTTTATCAAAGGGATCCTTTGGATGTTCCCCGCCCTGGCCATTATGCGGGGCACCGGCGCCTTTATCCAGGGGATCGGCAACGCCAAGTTCAGTATGGTGCTGGCGCTGTTGGACGGTGTAGTCCTGCGGGTAGGATTAAGCTGGCTTTTCGGCATTGCCCTCAAGCTGGGCTTTTTCGGGTTTGTTTTGGGCTACGCTTTGGCGCCCTTCGGCTATGCGGTTCCCAGTATGATCTACTTTTTAAGCGGGATCTGGAAAAAGCGTAAGACCCTGGCAGAAGCATTATAAAAAATATAAAATCCTGCAAGATCAATGATTTTGCAGGATTTTTTTATATTGAGACGGGGTTTGCCCGTGATATTTATAAAAGGTCTTTGCAAAATAGGAGCGGTTGGTAAAGCCGCAGGCGGTCATGGTCTGCCCCACAGAAACACCCTCCTGCAAAAGCTCTGCCGCCCGACTACAGCGCAGTTGATTTAAATAAGCCACCGGCGAAAGGCCGGTATAGCACTTAAAAGCCCTGCAAAGGGCGTATTTATCCGCACCGATGGCCTCTGCCGCCTGTTCCAGGCTAATCTTTTGGGCGTAATGCTCCTTAAAATAGGTCACGGCGCCCTTGACCCGCTCCAAAGCCCGCCGATCCACCGATGGACCCGGTTCCTGATAGCGTTCCACCATTTCCACCAAAACCCGCAGGGCCAGTTCCTGGGCCTTGACCCTGCCGTAGGGCACGTTGGGGTTCACGGTAAACTCCCGCAGTTGCACCATCATCCCGGAAAAGACGGAGTTGATGATAAAAGGCGAAAAGGAAAGCTTTTCGGGCTCCATTCCCAGCCCCCGGCAATAGTCGCCGGAAAACCGCAGAGCGGTATATTGGGGCTCCCCTACCGCCGGGATCCGATGAAGGGTGCCCGGCGGAACCGCTACACAGTCGTTACGGATAAAATTATATTTTTTGCCGTTCAAAAACACCCCGCCGTGACCGCCGGTACAGAGCAGAACCTCCGGCCCGGAGTGCCAATGAAGGGGTTCTTCTCCGCCGGAAAGGTCGATCTTCAGTTCAAAGGGCAGGCTTTTTCCCGCCGGAGCAAGACTCTTTTCATCCATTGACGTAAAAACTCCGTTTTTCCAATATTGTATTCATAATACCATATATTATTTTGGTTTTCAACAGTTTTTACCAATATTCTGTTCATAATTTTTTATCTGTTTTTTCCAAAAATCCCCGATTTTCTTTCTGCTGCAGGTTTTTATTGCAGTTTTTAACAGGATTTGGTATAATACCATAGAGGTGAGTTTATGGAACAGGATCTCTACCTACGGGAGGTGCATATCAAGCACCCCATCCCATCCGATAATTATCTGAGCCGCCTGCCGGCGGTCTCCTTTTTGGCGGAGCATCCCCTGACCTTTTCTACCCCGGTGACCTTTTTGGTGGGAGAAAACGGTATGGGCAAATCCACCCTGATCGAGGCCATCGCCATCGCTCTGGGCTTCAATCCGGAGGGCGGTTCCAAGAACTTTAACTTTTCCACCGAAAATTCCCATTCCGATCTTTTTGATTACTTGGGCACGGTGCGGGGTGCCACCCGCCCCCGGGACGGTTACTTTTTGCGGGCGGAAAGCTTTTACAACGTGGCCAGCAATATCGATCAACTGGATCTGATCCCCGCTTTTCAGCCCCCGGTGGTGGAAGCCTACGGCGGTGTATCTCTGCATAAGCAATCCCACGGGGAAAGCTTTATGGCCCTGGCGGAGCATCGGTTCCGGGGCAAGGGGCTTTATATTTTGGACGAGCCGGAGGCCGCCCTCTCCCCCATGAAGCTGCTGCGGCTGATGGAGCGGATCCATCAGCTGGTGGGAAATCGATCCCAGTTTATCATCTCCACCCATTCCCCCATCCTGATGGCCTACCCCGGTGCTACGGTCTTCGAGATCAGCCCGGAGGGCATCTATCAAACCCATTATACGGAAACCGACCATTTTCGCATCACCCGACAATTTATGGATGACCCGGAGCGGATGCTCTATTATTTATTAAAGGAGAACAAACAATGAGCGCAAAGGTTTATTTTTCCCGCACCATCACCCCCGAAAAGGTGTTGGAGCTTTATGAATTATTAGGAAAAGAGCTGCCCGGTAAAGTGGCAGTCAAGGTTCACTCCGGTGAAAAGGGCAATCAAAACTTTTTGCGCCCGGATTTCTGGAAGCCCATGATCGACCGGGTAAAAGGCACCGTAGTGGAATGTAACACCGCCTATCAGGGCGAGCGGGACACCGCCGAAAAGCATTATAAATTACTTTCTTACCACGGCTGGAGCGGTCAGTTCCCGGTGGATCTTTTAGACGCAGAGGGGCCGGATCTGGTTTTGGAGATCCCAAAGGGCAAAAAAATCAAAAAGAACTACGTGGGCAAAAGCCTGACCAACTATGATTCTATGCTGGTGCTTTCTCACTTTAAGGGTCACCCTATGGGCGGCTTTGGCGGGGCCCTGAAGCAGCTTTCCATCGGGGTCGCCTCCTCCTACGGCAAAAAATACATCCATGGGGTAGGCGATACCACTGATTTTTGGAACGGAGATCACGATTCTTTCCTGGAATCCATGGCCGATGCGGCCAGCTCCGTGGTGGAGCTGTTCAAGGATAAGCTGATCTATGTCAACGTGATGAAAAATATGAGTGTGGACTGCGATTGCTGTGCGGTGGCAGAGGATCCCTGCATTGCAGATATCGGCATCTTGGTCTCCGACGATCCCATCGCCATCGACCAGGCTTGCCTGGATCTGGTCTACACCAGTACCGACCCCGGCAGACCCCATCTTTTGGAACGGATCGAAAGCCGCAACGGGGTACACACCGTGGAGGCCGCCGCCGCTTTGGGCTTTGGCAGCCGGGAATATGAACTGATCGAGGTGGAATGATGACAGAATTAGGTTACGGATTGATGCGACTTCCCCTTTTAGACCCAGAAGATCCGGGCTCCCTGGATCTGGAAGGCTCCAAAGCATTGGTGGACGAGGCCCTGCAGGCCGGGTTCACCTATTTCGACACCGCCTGGATGTATTGCAAGCATCAAAGCGAGCACAGCGTAAAGACGCTGTTGACCGACCGGTATCCCCGATCGGCCTTTCAGGTGGCCACCAAGCTCCACGCCGCCTTTATCAAAACACAAGAGGATCGGGATCGGATCTTTAACGAGCAGTTAAAGCGCACCGGTCTTTCCTACTTTGATCATTACCTGCTCCACGACGTGCGGGAGGCCCATTATAAGATCTATACGGACCTGGATTGCTTCCGCTGGCTGCAGGCAAAAAAAGAGGCCGGGCTGGTCAAGCGGATCGGTTTTTCCTTCCACGACAGCGCCGAGATGCTGGATCGGGTCTTGACCGAGCATCCGGAGATGGAGTTTGTGCAACTGCAGATCAACTATTTGGATTGGGAAAGCGAGCGGGTGCAATCCCGCAAGTGCTACGAGGTGGCCCGCAAGCATAACAAGCCCATCACGGTAATGGAGCCGGTGAAGGGCGGCGCCCTTTCCAACGTGCCCCCCAGCGTTGCCCAATTATTTGAAAAGGCCGATGCCAACCGCTCCGTTTCCTCCTGGGCGATCCGCTTTGTGGCAGGCTTGCCGGGTGTAGAGCGTGTACTTTCCGGTATGAGTAACTTAGAGCAGGTGCAGGATAATATCCACAGTGTCCGGGAGGGCAAGCCCCTGACCGAGGCGGAGCAGGCTATGCTCCGCCGGGCGGCGGCGCTGATCAACGCCCAAAAGGCGGTTCCCTGTACCGGCTGTGCCTATTGTAAGGAGCATTGCCCCCAAAAGATCGATATTCCCCGGGTCTTTTCCCTTTATAACGGTGCCCGGCAGGATCCTCCTGATCCCGAAGCAAAAAGCCAATATCAGAGCCTGGAAACTGCCGCCGTGGATTGTATCGGCTGTGCAAGGTGCGAAAAGCTTTGTCCCCAGGATCTGCCTATTTCCGGCATTATGAAAGATATTTCTAAATATTTTATATAATATGGGATATCCTATTGACAAGATAGGAAATATATGCTATTATTCCTACCGAAAAGATAGGAATTAAGTTTCCTACTTTTATACCAACAATTACAGGAGGCAAATCCATTGTATATCTACGCAGATAACGCTGCAACCACCAAGCTCAGCGCCGTTGCAAAGGAGGCTATGCTCCCCTGCTTCGACGAAATATACGGCAATCCCTCCAGCCTGTATTCCGTTGGCCAGATCGCCAAGGAAAAGCTGGAAGAAGCCCGCGCCAAGATCGCCGCTCTGCTGGGCGCCGATCCCAAGGAGATCTATTTTACCTCCGGCGGGAGCGAGGCCGATAACCAGGCCATCCGTTCCGCCGCCTATTGGGGGGCAAAAAAGGGCAAAAAGCACCTGATCTCCACCAAATTTGAACACCACGCCGTTCTTCATACCCTGAAGCGGCTGGAGGAAGAAGGCTTTGAGGTGACCCTGCTGGAGGTTCACGAGGACGGCCTGGTTCGTCCCGAGGAGCTGAAGGCCGCCCTGCGGGAGGATACCGCTCTGGTCACCGTGATGTTCGCCAACAACGAGATCGGCACCCTACAGCCCATCAAGGAGCTGGGCGCCATCTGTAAGGAAGCCGGCGTTCCCTTCCACACCGATGCGGTACAAGCCGTCGCCCACGTGGAGGTAAACGTCAAGGAACAAAATATCGATATGCTCTCCCTTTCCGCCCATAAATTCCACGGCCCCCGTGGGATCGGCGCACTCTACGTACGCCGGGGAATTCCTCTGAAGGCACTGATCGAGGGCGGCGCCCAGGAGCGAGGCCGTCGGGCAGGTACCGAAAATCTCCCCGCCATCGTGGGGATGGCCGCCGCCTTGGAGGATGCCATCGATCATATGGCAGAGCGGAGCGCCTATATCACCGGTCTGCGGGATCGGCTGATCGAAGGGTTGAGCAAGATCCCCCACAGCAAGCTGAACGGCGACCGCACCCATCGGGTGCCCGGCACCGTAAACTTCTGTTTTGAAGGGGTGGAGGGCGAATCCCTCTTACTGTTGCTGGACGATAAGGGCATCGCCGCCTCCAGCGGTTCCGCCTGCACCAGCGGCTCCCTGGATCCCAGCCACGTGCTTTTGAGCCTGGGGCTCCCCCACGAGGTGGCACACGGCTCCCTGCGGCTTTCGGTCAACGAGAGCAACACCCCTGAAGAAATGGACTATATCGTAGAGGCGGTCACCGACGTGATCGGCTATCTGCGGATGATCTCCCCGGTATGGGAAGAATTGCAAAAAGGAGAACGGCAATATGTTATACAGTGAAAAGGTAATGGACCACTTCCGGAACCCCCGGAACGTGGGTGAGATCGAAAATGCCGACGGCATCGGCGAGGTAGGCAACGCCAAGTGCGGCGATATTATGAAGATCTACCTGAAGATCGAAAACGGCATCATCACCGATGCCAAGTTCAAGACCTTCGGTTGCGGCTCCGCCATCGCCACCAGTTCCATGGCCACCGAGATGATCAAGGGCAAATCCGTAGACGAAGCCCTGACCCTTTCCAATAAGGCCGTGGTAGAAGCTCTGGACGGTCTGCCCGCTCAAAAGATCCATTGCTCCGTTTTGGCGGAGGAGGCGGTCAAGGCCGCCGTGAAGGACTATTACGATAAAAACGGCATCGCCTACGATAAAGAGATGTTCTGCGACGGCGATTGCTGCCATTGCCACGCCCACGACGAAGAATAAAGCAAACATAAAGTACCCCGGATCAATCGGGGTACTTTTTTTATTCTTTCTATTGAAGAAAATTTTAAAAAATATTATAATTATTTCATAACAACAAAGGAGGGATCCACCTTGAAATCATTTTCCTGCCATCGGTTCGAGCCGGGCAAGGGTGTCACCGTTCACGGCCATCAATTTGAGGTTTGCGGCCGTGGCCTGGTACCCGATAGCCACACCCTGAAAACCGCCGAGCCCGTCGAAACCGAGCAATACCTTCTGATGCGTTACCGCGCTATGGATATTTACCGCACCACCACCGAGACCCAGCCCCTGTTGATCGGATTGAACGGCGAAACGAAAGTCCCCTTGATCCTGGCCAACGATATGATCTTTGATGACCGGGAGCACCTGGTGGCGGTACCCTGCCAACCTGCACGTTACGATTCCTTGGTACTGCGGCTGCCCCGCAAGGCACCCCGCGCCACCTTTGAATTGTTGGAATTGTATACCTGCAAGGAAGAAGAACTGCCCGATCGCTTTACCCTGACTGAAGCCCCGAAGGCGGGCTACCGCACCGTGGATCTGCGTTCCCTTTGCAACAGTGAACTGCCCACAGATTTCGGCACCACCGACGGAGGAAAACTCCCCACCGGGAACTGCGGTATTTTGGGGCTCCCCTTTGACTTTGCCGAAAAGATGATCCGCCCCTGCCCGGGGCCGGACTCCAACGAGGATATCATCTCCAACTTCGGGGTGCCCGCCAAGCGGCGGGATTGCCGCCCCGAAAGCCGGGAAAGCCGCTTTACCGTGCCCATCGGCGGCTACGCCAAGGAGTTCTATTTTGCTCTGGTGATGGACGGTGCCGGCACCGAGCGCTGCGCCTTCCGCAAAATGCAAAGCGCCATTTTGGGCGGTACCGTAAAAAAACCGGTAATGATGCCCCTGGCCGCTTCGGATATCGAACGGTTTGCCGTTATCATTAAATACGCCGACGGACGGGAGGACGAATGCTTCCCGGTCTCCCTGGAAAGCGGACGGCACGTGATCTCCGGTCGAGTGGGGCTCTACGGCGTTTGGGCTGACGGGGAGGTAGAGAGCATCTCCTTTGAAAACCGCATTTTAGATACCGATCTTTCCCTTTGCGCCCTGACGGTCAACGAATCAGCGCCTCGCCGGGTATCGAACCCCTTCCCCACCACCCGCAAGGTGGCGAAAAAAGCCTTCGACCACCGGCCGGAAATGACGCTGAAGGGCGATCTTTTGATCCTGAAAAACGGCGGGATGACCCTGACCCTGGATACCGGGAACGGCTTAAAGGTGGTTGGAGCAGAAAACGCCTTTGCCCCAAAAATGCAGTTTGGCGGCGCACTTTTAAAGGTGCGGAACGGCGAAGAAATGGTCGAAGCCTTTGAACGAAAGAGCATCTCCGTCGCCGATAAGACCAGCATCACCTACGGCTGGGAAGATCTTTTGATCACCGTGACCTTTGCCCCCACCCATACCGACGGCTTTACCCTGCAGATGACAGCGAAAAACGCCGGGAAGGAGCCCTGCTCTTGCGGCATTTTGTTCCCCGCTCTGAACGGCCTGCAATTTGCAAGCGGTGAGGACAGCTGGTACTTCCTGCCTAAGTATCAGAACCTGGAAAGCAACGAGACCTGCTTTTTCTATGAAGAATCCGCCCCCTCCTATCCCCTGCAGTTTTTTGATCTGTTCAGCCCCGCCCAGGGCGGCGGCTTAACGGTCTGCACCCGGGAGCGGGAGCAGACCGTACGAAAATACGGTTTCCAAAAGGAAAAAGGGAAAATCGAGGCCTTTATCGAATACCCGGATATTTATATGAAAGTGGCACCCGATGAGACCTTCCAAGGCTCCGAGACCGTCTTCTATTGCCACGCCGGGGATTGGAAGCCCGCCTTTGCGGAATACAAAAACTGGCTGGACAGTTGGTATGAGCCCTACAAATGCCAGCATCGTGACTGGTACCGCCGCCTCTTCTGGCTGATCGCCGAGATCACCGACTATATCGACAAGCCGGAAATTTCCAAATTCCCCGTCTGGTACGACAAGGAGAAAAAGGAGCATCAATTTGAGCGCATCCTGCGGGAGCAGGCGGAGCTTTACGGCGCTATGCCGGACATCCTGCATCTTTGGGGCTGGACCTGGTCCGAGGAATATAAGCATATGCTTTGGGGGAACTTTGGCGGCGAGGATTACGAGATCGAGGGCGGGCTTCAGGCCTTCCGTGAAGCCCTGGAAAAGGCCCACGAAAACACCGGAGCAGAAATTTCCCTCTACCTGCATCCTACCCTGCTGAGCGAGGCCTACCCCGAGCTGGAGCAATACAAGCATCTGCTGGTCAAAAACGAGCAGGGCAACTACCTGGGGCTCGGCAACACCCTGAAGGATACCTTCAAGGATGATCCCGCCAACGTGAACCACGTGGATTCCTTCCGGATGTGCCACGCCAACAAGGAATGGCGGCGCCGGGTATTGGATATGTACCCCCGGGTTCACAAGGAGACCGGTGTGAACATTCTTTACGTGGACGAATTCTCCCTACGGGTGGATAACCGTTGCTATGCCGAAGGGCACGGCCATGTGGTGCCCTCCAACCTCCTGAAGACCGACCGGGACTTCATTTCGGAACTGCGGGAGATGATGCCGGAGGACTGCGTGCTCTACGGTGAATACTATGCGGCAGACGTGAATGCCCGCTATATCGACTGTAATATTTCCTATTACATTGTAGATGCGGTGAACGATATGATCGCCCAGGGCCTGCGCTCTGGCGACGGCGATGATACCTATTGCCGGTATCTGACCGATGCTTATCGCTTTGCCTTCCCCAAGATCGTCCAGTTGATCCTGCCCATGGCCATGCGCTATCTTTCCTGGCAACCCCTGAAGGCCACCTTCTGTAATGCAGAGGCGATCTACGATTCCTTCTGGGATGCAGAGGAAAGCCGGGGCAGAAAGTTTATGGCAAAATCCTACCTGACCAAAAAGGAATATGCCGATTGTTTTGCCTGCGACGAGCCTCAAATGTGGATCGATGCCCCCGCTGAGGCACTGTGCATCAACCGCTTCCCCGGCGAGACCCGCACCGCTTATACCCTCTTTAACCGCGGGCATCACACCTATTTCGGCGACGTGCTGGTAGTCCCTCATCAAGAAGGTGCCACCTATTACGATGCCTGGAACCAATGTGATGCAGAGGTGGAGATCATCGACGGCCAAGCCCATATTAAAGGGCGGATCGGTGCCCATAACGTGGGGTGCATCGTGGTCACAAAAGCATAAAAAAACAGCGCCCGATGGGCGCTGTTTTTTATTTCAGTTTTTTCAGGTTTTCCACCGTGGCGTGCACCACGAAGTGATCGCCGTTATCCACAAAGGGCTGTATTCTGCGAAAGCGGAAGACGTTGATCTCATACCCGCCGGACTCCAACTGATCCTGTGTGGGAAAGTAGCCCTCCGATCCGTTCGTATAGCCCAAGCACAGAGCCTGTGGACCCTTTGAAAGGGCCTGAATTTGCAAACCAATGCCGGAAAAAGGCTCAAAGGGCAACGTATAAAAGGCAACGTCGCCTAAGCGGAGAAGCACCTGATGCAAAGTAGCTTCCCCTTGCTCCTTATAATCCGCATCATAGGATTCCAAGATCTCCCGATAATGGCGCTCATATGCACGCTGCTCCGAAGAATAACCCTCAAAGGGCTTCGCCAGGCATTCCTCCGCCTCCGCCCCGGTGGGGCGGGGCTTCAGGGGGATCTTCACCGTTCCGTCAGCCAACTGCAGTTGAACCGCCCGATAGTCCGTAATGGTATTCCAGATCCTTGCAGCATCCTCCGCCGCCACTGCGCCCGCCTCGTATACGTATTGAAAATCACCTTTCCCGGTGGTAAAGCCGTTGGAAAGACGAGGCCCCGTATCTCCGGCCGTCCCGTTGAAAAAGGCAGTGATACCGCCGGTCTGTTCTTCCATCCGATCCACCATAATACCGGACCAATCTCTGGAAATGGCGGTATGCATCCCGGCGCAGGTTCCGTGGCAGCCGTAATGGATCAGGTTGGCATAAATTCTTTGATCAGCCGTCCGGAAAGAAAGCACCGTCATTTTTGGATCAAAGCTCCCGCCGGGATATTGCCCCAGCACCACCCGGCCGTCCGGGGTCGGCTGTCGGCGGTTCACCCCTAATCGGCTGGAGCCCGTTGCAAGCCCCATCCAGACCGGGCGCAGAGCGCCCTTGGCGGACTCTACTGCCTGAAGGATCCCCGGGATCAATCTTTGTTCCACATAGGGATGACTCCATTCCTCCCAATCCTCCCGGGAAACACTTCTTTCCATGGTAACGGGACCGGAATGGGTATGGGTGCAAGAAACCGTGACCGCCCCTTCACCGATCCCAAAGCGTTCCGAAAGCAGCTGCAGAATTTGTTGATAAAGCCCTGTGCCCAAATTACAAAGGGTCAGGTTGATCATTAAAGCATCCAAATTTCCCTGCCGAAACCAAAAGACGGTGGCGGTCAGCTCATCGTGCACCGATTCCGCATATACGTTGGGTCTGTATCCCATCAGATTGCACCCCACCTTTGGGGTGATCAGAGCCCGACCGACCCCCAATTGCAATTGATCCATTTAGTCCACACTTCCGTTTTTGATGATCTTTTGATAATAATACCAGCTGTTCTTTTTCTCCCGCTTTCCGGTTGGGAAATCCACGTAGGTCAGGCCAAACCGCCAACGATAGCCGGAGCGGGATTCCAGGCTATCGAAATGGGACCAATAGTAATAGCCCTTCACGTTGGCGCCCGCCTTGATACAGCGGGAAAGCATCCGCAGATGCTCCCGGATATAGTCGACCCGGTAATCATCCTTGATATTCTTTTCGTAATCCCCTTCGTCCAGTATCCCCAACCCGTTTTCGGTAACGTAGATCTCCGGGCGGTCGTAATGCTCGGTCAGGTACATCATGGCATCGTAAAGCCCCGCCGGATAGCTGGAAAACCGCTGGTTGGTCTGGGCAATAAAGCTGGAGACCTTGGTGGATTTCTCGGGCAGATCCTCCCGGTAGGAGGTAATGCCGGGGTAATAATAGTTGATCCCCACCATATCCATCTTTTCAAATTCCCGGCGGATCTCCTCTTCATAGTTGGGGGGCATCGCCTCCCGATAGGCGGGGCAATCCCGCAAGATCGTCTCGGGATAATGACCCAAAAACATGGGATCCAGCCACCAGCCAATCCCCCGGTCGGTCTGATATTGGGCCGCCAAAAGATCTTTTCCGTGGGGATCCAGAGGATAGGTGGCGGATTTATCGATCACCGCACCGATCTTACCCTTCATCCCCATGGCCCGATAAAGCTTGACCGTGCGGAAATGGGCCAGCAACACGTGGTGGGTGGCCAGCAGGCCGTCGGCAAAGGAATCCCCATAGGGGTACCAGCCCTTTTCGCCGTTGGCATAGGGCTGAAAACAAAAGACACCCGGCTCGTTAAAAGTGCTCCAATACTTTACCCGATCCCCAAAGGCCTCGAAGCAAACCTTGGCATAGTCGGTAAAAAGCTCCAAAAAGCCCCTGTTCAAAAGGCCGCCCTGCTCCTCCACCCACATGGGCATATCCCAATGGTAGAGATCCACGAAGGGCTCGATCCCGCTTTCCAGCAAAAGATCAATGACCTGATCGTAAAAATCGATCCCCTTTTGATTGACCTTGCCATCCGCTCCGGGGATGATCCGGGCCCAGCACAAAGAAAGGCGAAAGGATTTCAACCCCAGCTCCTTCATATCGGCAATATCCTGCCGAAAATTTTTGTAAAAGGAGGAAGCAGGCTCGGTCTTGGCGTTTTTATCGAACCGCTCGGGGGTCACCCGGCACATATAATCCCAGATCGTCTCGCTCTTGCCATCGGCATAGGGTGAGCCTTCGATCTGAAAGGCCGAGGAGGCCGAACCGAACAGAAAATCTTTTGGTAAAGGAAAGGTGATCACAGTAGATCCTCCTGTTGAAAAATGTTTTTTCTTCATTTTACTGTATTTGAGGGAGGATGTCAATTGGGAAGTCATAACTTCCGGCTAAGCCGGGGGCTTGTGTAAGCCCTAGAAGGGCTTGATACCAGCAAGCATCTAAAGACGCACTGAATATTTTTCGCTTGCATCTACTGCCCCACCACCCTTAAAAGGGTAATTAACAACCCAATTTAATTTGTTTTATAATTTAGTATCCCCTATAATAGTTCGCTTTGCTCGATACTTGAAGCTAAAGCTTTTTTTACGGGATACCTCTCCCTGTAGAACCGGGAGTTTCCATAACAAATAAAAAACGAGTAACCCAAAGGAGTTACTCGTAAATTTCACGGCGATGACCGACGGTTAGAACAAGAATGGTTACGGTTTGATCTTGAATTTCAGCAAGGATCCGATAGTCACCCACACGGTAACGCCATTCACCGCTATGGTTCGCAGTAAGCGGCTTGCCGTGGCGGCGGGGATCTTCGCATTTTTCAAGATTCTTTCGAATCCACCCAAGGATTAAAGCGGCAGTGTGTCGATCCATTTTTTTGAGATCTTTTTTTGCTCGTTCTGTGAACAGAACTTGATAAATCACAACCCCAACTCCTTTTCAATGTCAGATAAGGAATAGGTGACGGGATTTTTACGGTATTCCGCTTGAGCCTTTTTAAAAAGATCCAAATCGAATTCATTTTCGATCCGTTCGATCACAGATTGGCGAATCAATTCGGAAACGGAAATGCCATTGAGTTCGGCGTAACGTTTGATTAAATTGGAATCACTTTCGCTTAATCTTAATGATATGGCCATTGTATCGCCCCCTTTCTGTAATACATTGTAATACATTGTATTACGTTTGTCAATAGTTTGAACAAAAATTTCCTAAATAAAGGCCTATGCCGGGCCCAACGATATCCTGCGGATCCAAAAACAAATCACAACAGATGGAAACGATATCGGCAAAAAAGCAGCAAAGGATGAACTTTGCGCCCGGATGATGCCCACGGTAATGTTGGAAGAATTATATGTACGGGAAATGGCGTTACAAAATCCAAAGGCTGCAGACTCTCTTCGTAAAAGCATTCGTGAAATTTTGAACCATTATAATGATGTTTCGACACCCAGCAGAATATATGAAAATATGCCGGAGAATTATCGGTATAGTTATTTAAAAAAGAAAATGATCACCGTAGCAGAAGCGAATATCGACAAAGAATTCAACAAGACGATCTCGATTCTTTCAGCTCTTAATCCAAAGTCAAAAAGTTCTGCAGAAGGTTATTTGAAAGAGTTGGCTAAAAATGCCGGAATAATCAAGACTGATTATTCCTCCCCTAATTTAGATTATAACTTCTCGTTTTCAATGAAATCACTTTCAGAAAGTATTCATAAACAGTTGGATCGCGGCGGGAATTTTGCCGACTTTGCAAAAGCTGTGCTTAATTTGGATGTGCTCCTTCAAAATGCGCAGCTGATAGACCTTCATAGCGACAAATACACCGGCACAGAACGAGAAAACGAGCACTTAGAAACCGTGGCAGTTTTAGTGAGTGCCTTACAGGATGGCAATTATGTAATCCCGGTCCAACTGGAAATAAAAAAATCCTCCACTGCAGGAGGACAATTATATATGACGGTGGCACTAAAAAAAATAGAAGCCGACGTCATGGCCCCAGTTTGGAAAACTAATTCCGCCCCGACGCTGCTACCAGCTTCTAATATTAGTATATCCAAAATATTTGGAATGTCAACAGAGAAGATGCTGATTTTTTGAAATATGTTCCGGAAGGCTTTTTATCCGTGGATCAGCGAAAAGCGAAGGATGCCGCCGTTGGCAAGGAAATTGATAGAATTACCGGATATGAGAGAAAAGAAGGTGCAGTGATTGCGGCTATGAAATTACATGATATATTAGCACGTTCTATTCGAGAAGAACAGAAAAAGAGGATGCTGGTTAAAAATTCCGTTGCAAGAAAAGCCCGATTTCGAAGCCAAATAAATTGGCGGAGAAAGAACGCTTCCCTCAGTTTCCCACACTCATTATCAGCGCTTTTTCCATGTAAGCAAATATCGATAATGAAGTCCGTAACTCATTTTATGTCCTTGTAGCTTATTTTTACAAATTTGTCTAACCTCGTTCATTGTAGGTATGTCATAAGACACTTCCATGTTCAATTCTTCTGAGGTTTTGTTTTTCTTTATAAAAGAAATTATTCCCGAGGGGATGATTCTTGCACATTCTATCATCCAATCAAGCATATTTGCCGGCTTTGCAAGCCCTACAATGATCAAAATTCCGTTCCTGTTTAAAAGTGCTTTTGCCTTGTCAATAGCATCCCCCATATTCATATGATGAACGGAGGCTACGAAAATAACAGCATCAAATTTTTGACTCGTTTCAAAGCGTTCAAATGTTGTTTGAATAAATTTAACGTTGCCGTAATCATTTTGTCCGGTTGCATATTCGATTGATAAATCAGACGGATCAATTCCCACAATGAAGTTGCCGTCATTTCTTAAAAAGAGAGATAAATATCCGTTTCCACAACCAACGTCAAGAATATTTCTTCTGTCACCGATAGTTTTTTTGATCCATTTATTATAAGCAAGATTGTGATTCCAAAGCAATTTATTATTCATTCAAGTCTCACCGGCTATTTTCTTTTCAATTGTAACACAAGACGAGGTCAACATTCGTCTGATTCTGCCGCAAAGATTTCGCAGGGATTTGAATGTTTCCTCATCAATGATATCAGATGCTACCATCAGTTTTAACCAACTTTCCGTTTCAACGCACTCTTTGCGGGCAATCTTAAATTTGGAGAGCATATCTGCAAGGCTTTGGGGATATTGCGCTTCGGTAATGTTTGCAAAAACGCTGGAGGAAGATTTGCAAATTTGGAAAATAGTATTGGAATGACTTCCGCGAGGTAGAGTTTTACAAAGCTTTTCCACTTTAACTGCAAGTTCCTCGGAATATTTCATTAAAAGGTTCTCGCTCATAATTACCTCCAATCAACGCGAAGCGTTGCATGAAATCCGCCGCAGGCGGTATGGAATCATCACGAAGTGATGTATGTAATCAATGCGTAAGCATTGCATGTAATCAACCCGAAGGGAGTTTGCGTAAATACACCTGACGGTGATGCCATACTGTGCTTCGCACAAATTACATACAATCCGCTTTGCGGATTGATTACATACCAAACCCTTCGGGTTTGAATAAAAAATCCTCGTTCTTGGGAACGAGGATTTTTTGGCGGTGAAAGAGGGATTTGAACCCTCGCGGCGGTTACCCACCCTACGCCCTTAGCAGGGGCGCCTCTTCGGCCTCTTGAGTATTTCTCC
>JAZQAR010000026.1:0-2500 GCA_045545315.1 Eubacteriales bacterium
TCTTTCCAACTTCGGGTCGAGTTGACGAAATCGGCACTCTTTTTTGTTCGTCTCACAGCGTGTCAAAAATAAAAAATAGAGTTTTTTGACACGCTGACAAAACCCCCGACGTTTTTAACCGTCGGGGGTTTTGTTATGAGCTTTTATGATTTGAGAGCCTTTATACGGGAACGATAGTCCGGTAGGATCTTTTCGATCTCCCGATAAAAGGCGGGGCTATGGTTCATCTGCTTCAGGTGGGCCAGCTCGTGCACCACCACGTAATCAATGGCAGCCTCGCTCTTTTCCATCAGGTACAAAGAAAAACAGATCCCCTTTTTGGAATTACAGCTGCCGAACCGGCTACGGGCAGAGGTGATCTTCACGTAGGCGGGGGTCACCCCCATCAAACGGGCATAGTACGCTGTCTTCGAAGGCAAAACGGCCTCTGCCCTTTGGCGAAGGGCCTTCACCTGCTCCGGGGTATATTCTTTTTGGGGTTTGAATTCCCGCAGGCGTTTTTCCAGCCAGCCGGAATGCTCCTGTATAAATTGCAAAATGCGGGCCTCGGAGCAGCCGTAGGGCGCCCGCACCTCCACTTCACCCTGCCGGTTGATGCCAAGGGACAGGGTCTTGCGGTTGCTTCGGATAATTTTCATAAAAATATTTTAGCACCAATTCTTGCATCGTGCAAGGGTGAGTGTTATAATAACTTTCGTTTGGAGGGAAAATATTTATGGTCTTAACGGGAATTACGGCAGCGCTGACCTGCGTTGCTTTGATCATATTAGTCATATGGAAGCCATCCGTTCGCATCAACGGGGAGCAGATCAGCATTTACTGGCTGCCGCCGGTGGCGGGAGCGCTGGTATTGGCCTTTGGCGGCGTATTGACCTGGGGCGAGATCGGGGCGGGGCTGACTGCACCCACCGAGATGAACCCCCTGAAGATCTTGGTGCTGTTCTTCTCTATGACCCTGATCTCGGTATTTTTGGACAGCGTGGGCTTTTTCCGCTGGTTGGCGGAAAAGATCTTATCCAAAGCGAAGGGAAGCCAAGCGGCGCTGTTTTTCACCCTTTACGTGACGGTTTCTATCCTGACCGTCTTTACCTCCAACGATATTATCGTTTTGACCTTTACCCCCTTTATCTGCTACTTTACACGGCAGGCAAAGATCGATCCCCTGCCCTATCTGTTTGCGGAATTTATTGCCGCCAATACCTGGAGTATGATCCTGATCATCGGCAACCCCACCAACATCTATCTTGCCACCGGGGCGGGCTGTGATTTTATTGCCTATATCAAGGTGATGGCCCTGCCCACCCTGATGGCGGGGGCGGGCTCCCTGGCGGTCTTATGGCTTATATTCCGTAAGAAGCTGAAGGAACCCCTACAGACGGTATTCAATGCCTCTGCCCAACCGGACAAGCCTTTGGTGGCTTTGGGGCTTGTGCATTTAGGGGTCTGCATTTTGTTCCTGGTGCTTTCCAATGCTCTGGCCTTGCCCATGTGGATCATCTCGCTGGCGGCCATGGGCAGTTTGTTCCTTTGTGCGGCGGTCTATCTGCTGATCAAGGGGCGCACTCTGGTGACCATTTTAGAGACCTGCAAGCGGGCTCCCTTTGAGATGGCACCCTTTGTACTCTCCATGTTCATATTGGTGCTGGCTATGGAAAAAACCGGCCTGACCGCTCCCCTGGCGGAGTTTTTAAATCAAGGGGAAACGGTATTTACCTACGGCATCAGCTCCTTTTTAGCGGCGAACCTCATCAACAACATCCCTATGAGTGTTTTATATTCCGGCATTACCGCCAACCTGGCAGGCGCCGCCAAGGCGGCGGGACTGTATGCCGCTGTGATCGGCTCGAACCTGGGGGCATTTTTTACCCCCATCGGTGCCCTGGCGGGTATTATGTGGACCGGCCTTTTGCGGGCACACAAGGTTCCCTTTTCCTTTGGAACCTTTATCCGCTACGGCGCTATCGTAGCATTCCCCTCTATGCTGCTGGCATTGCTGGGGCTGCAAATTATGTTATAAACTAAGGGGAGGATCCTTTTGAAAAAGGCTCCTCCCCTTTTACCCCTCTGTGAAAACTTTCGATCAAAGGGAAAACGTTTTATACAGTTTGAAAGTTTTTGAAGATCCTAAGGAACTTTTTTCAAAAAGTTCCTTAGAGTACCTTACTTAAAAAGTCCTTCAGACGGTCGCATTTAGGATGCTCGAAGATCTCTTCGGGGGTTCCCTCTTCCATAATGTTCCCTTCGTCCATAAAGACCACCCGGCTAGCCACGCTCCGGGCAAAGCCCATTTCGTGGGTGACCACCACCATGGTCATACCGCCCTTGGCCAGATCCTGCATAACGTCCAAAACCTCGCCCACCATCTCGGGATCCAGGGCGCTGGTGGGTTCATCGAACAGCATCACCTCGGGGTCCATACAAAGGGCCCGCACAATGGCTACACGCTGTTTTTGACCGCCGGAAAGCTGGCTGGGATAAGCACCGGCACGGTCGCCCAGAC
>JAZQAR010000027.1:0-2884 GCA_045545315.1 Eubacteriales bacterium
AGCTTGCGCCAAAATGGCACGATAAGGGGCTTTCCCTTCACGGGGCAGGGCTTGCCCTCCTCGGGAGGGGCAAAGGTCCAGACGGCGCATTTTCTGCCCGAGGCATTTTCCCGCAAGGCGCGAAAAAGCGCGGCGTGCCCCGGATGCACGCCGTCAAAACAACCGAGGGCAATGGCGAATTCACCCTTGCCCACGGAAATATCCTCACCGGTCGAATGTCCGACAGCAGTAGATATAAGCATTCCGATAGCTCTCCGGTTATATGTTCAGATAGTAAGCCACAAGCACGTTGAGAAGCTCGTCCCTATCGATCTTGCGGATGAGGCTTCTTGCGTTGTTGTGGTTGGTAATATAGGTGGGATCCTCGCTCAGGATGTAGCCCACGATCTGATTCAGGGGGTTGTATCCTTTTTCCTTTAAGGCGGCGTGAACGGTGGTGAGAACTTCTTTCATTTTCAACTGTTCATCATTTTTAATTTTAAAGGGTTGTGTTTGATCAAGCATTTGAATAAACCTCCTGTGTGTTATCTTGCTTTATATTATACACGGCAACGGCCAATAAAACAAGAGAAATTTTGAAAATAATTCGTTAACTCCGCAGGGTAGCGCCCAAAGCAACGATTCCGTCGATCATCTTTTTGATCTTGGCGTCGATCTCTTCGTCGCTCAGGGTACGGTCGGTGGCACGGAAGGTCAGGCTGAAGGCCACGCTCTTCATACCTTCGGCGATCTGCTTGCCTTCGTAGATGTCAAACAGCTCGACCTTTTCCAGGATATTGCCGCCCTTGTCCTTCATCACCTTCTGCATAGCGCCAACGGTCAGGCTCTTTTCACAAAGGAAGGCCAGATCCCGGCTGGTGGCGGGGAACTTGGGCAGGCTGTGGTATTCCTTGGCGGGCTTTTCGGCGGCCATGATCTCGTTGAAGTAGAGGTTGGCAACGAACACGTCGTTGGGCAGACCGAACTTGGCGGGAACGGAGGGGTGGATGGCACCGATAAACCCCAGCTTCTTGCCGTCATAAAGGATATCGGCGGTCTTGCCCGGGTGCAGGGTGGGGTAATCCTTTGCGGGAACGAATTCCACTTGTCCCAGGGGGATCCCGGCGGCGGTCAGCAGCTGCTCGGTGGCACCCTTCAGGGTATAGAAGCTTTCATCCTTGCCGTAGCAACCGAATACGTATTCGATCTGCTCAATGGGCAGGGTATCCTTACCGGTGTAGGTATAGGTGGTGGCGGGCTCAAAGAGTCTGGCAACCAGGTTGCGGTTGTTATAGTTGGTGGCCAAAGCAGTCAGCAGACTGCCCAGGGCGGTGGTGCGCATCACGCTGGTATCCTCGCCCAGGGGGTTGGAGATGGTCACACATTGACGGTATTGGCTGTCAGCCGGCAACAGCAATTTGTCGTATACCTTGGGGCTGATAAAACTGTAGGTACAGATCTCGCTGTACCCGGCGGCCAGCAGAGCGGTATCCATAGTCTTCTGCATGGTCTGCTCGGGGGTCAGCATCCCTTGGGTGGTGGCCATATGCACCAGGGTGGTGGGGATGTTGTTGTAGCCGTAAAGGCGTACGATCTCCTCTGCCAGATCGGCTTCACCCTCCACGTCGTCACGGAAGGTGGGAACCAGAACCTCCCAGGGGGTCTTGCCGGCGTCTACCTTGAACTCCAGCATCTCCAGGGATTCCTTCATAAAGGCTTCGCTGATCTCGGTGCCCAAAAAGGCGTTGACCTTATCGGGGCGCAGAGTTACTTTGTGTGCGGGGCGGGTATCGTTGTTCACGTCCAGCTTGCCGGCCACAACGGTGGCACCGGCCAACTGCTCGGCCAACTCGCAGGCCCGATCCAGGGCGCCTTCCACCAAAGCAGGATCCAATCCCTTTTCATAACGGGAGGAAGCATCGGTCCGCAGACCCAAAGCACGGGAGGCCTTCCGAACGGTCACACCGTCAAAGTTGGCAGATTCAAATACGATGGTGGCGGTATCATCCTTTACTTCACTGTTCAGACCGCCCATAATACCGGCAACGGCAATGGTGCCTTCTCCGTCGGCAATGGTCAGCATGGTGGAGGAAAGGGTACGCTCCTGGTTATCCAGGGTGGTGAACATTTCACCCTCGGCGGCCATCTTCACCTTGATCTCCTTGCCCCGGATATCCCGGTAATCAAAGGCGTGCATAGGTTGGCCGTACTCCAGCATAACGTAGTTGGTGATATCCACGATGTTGTTGATGGGGCGAACACCCACGGCATACAGCCGGTTGCGGAGCCACAGGGGAGAAGGCCCGATCTTCACGTTCTTGACGACCCGTGCGCTGTAGCGGGGGCAGGCCTTAGCATCTTCAACGGAGATCTTCAGGTAATTGTCAATGGTATCGTCGGAAGCCTCGGTAAAGGCGGGCACGTGCTTATTAAAGGGGCGGCGATAGGTGGCGGCAGCCTCCCGGGCCAGCCCGATCACAGAAAGACAGTCGGGGCGGTTGGGGGTGATCTCAAATTCGATCATGGGATCGTTCAGCCCCAACGCTTCGTCGATGGGGGTGCCGGGGGTTTGCTCGCCGGTAAGGATCATGATCCCGTCTTCGACACATTCGGGGAAGTTCCCAACGGTCAGGTTCAGTTCACCCAGGGAGCAAAGCATACCGTTGGAGGGTAACCCACGTAGCTTGCCCTTTTTGATCTTGGTACCGGTGGGCAGTAGGCTGTTGTCCAGAGCGGCGGGTACGTAGTCGCCTTCTTTAATGTTCTGGGCACCGGTGATGATCTGAACGGGCTCTGCTTCGCCCACGTCCACCTGGCAGATCTGCAGATGGTCGCTGTCGGGGTGGGGCTCTACCTTCAGCAGGTGACCTACCACCACACGGCTTACGTTATCGTTCCAGCAGCT
>JAZQAR010000028.1:0-5016 GCA_045545315.1 Eubacteriales bacterium
AGCCTGCTTGTAGGATTTCTGCCGGCTTCAAAGGGGTGGAGCCGAAGAGCAGGGCGGCGGCAAAGGCCAGCAGGAACAAAAGCACAAGCACAAGGAGGGCGGAAGAATTCTTCCGCCCTGCATATTTAATTGAAGATTTCCGGGAAAATAAGTTTTGCAAGATATTCATAGCTTTCGTCCCATCGGTGATTCGGTTTATAATGGAAAAGCTCCTTGGGCAATACCACGTACCGCCCGTTTTGTACCGCCTTCAGCCCCTGCCAGGCCGGGTTGTTTTCCAGATGCTCGGTCAGGTAGGCCTTGGCGCTTTTTTCACTGCCCATGGTGGAGACCAGGATCAGATCCGGATCCTGCCGGATCACCTCCTCCGGGCTCAGCTCCTCCAAAAGGGAAGGGTGGGTATCGGCCATATTGGCCACGCCGAACTCCTTCAGGATCTGGCCGGCCAGGTGGTCTTCCCCCTTGGCCTTGATGCCGGTGGAGTAGGCCCGCATCAAAAGGGCGGTGCAGTTAGGCTCTTTGGGGATCTTTTGTAAAATATCATCGATCCGCTGTTGCACGGCGGTGACGTATTCCTCGTAGGCCGCCGGGTTTTTGGTGGCATCGCAAAAAAGCCTCATCAGGTTGCTGTAATCCCCGAAGGTGTCTACCTGAAAATAGGCGGTGGCGATCCCCATTTGGTTCAGGCTGTCCTTCAGGCTCATATGGGCCGCCAGGTCTGCCGAAAGGATCACCAGATCCGGCTCCAGCGCCGCCACCTTTTCCAGGTTGATCTCTTTGACGGTGCCTACGATGGCGGCATCCTCTAACTCCAGCCCTCGTTCGTCAAGGGCATCCTGCGTTGCGCCCACCAGGCTGCCGCCTGCCAAAAGCCAACATTCCGCAAAGGAACCGTAGCAACAGACCACCCGGCTGCTTTTGGTCAGGGCGACCGGGTTCCCCAGGGCGTCCACCGCTCCTCCGTTCGGTGCCGTGGCCTTTGGGGCACAACCCGCCAAAAGGCACAGAAGCAGGGCGATCGCCCATAGCTTAGCGCTGTAATAAATCTTTTTCAAGGATTTCGTCCTTTCGCTCCAAAAGGTCGTTGCTCATCAAAGCGGCCTCCAGGGTCTCAACGCCCAGCCGATCGATGGCCAGCCCCAGCCGTTCCTTTTGATAAGCGTTTTCACGGAACCAAAGCAGGGTCTTTTCCAAAATAGGCAGGATCTCCTCTTCCTTCACCAGCCGGGAAAGGGGAGTACCCATCCGGGTGCTCTTGCCCCAGGTACCGCCCACGTAGATGCGGTAAAGGGTCTCGCTTTCGTGGGCAACGGCCTTAAAGGGACATTTGCCGGTGCAAAGACCGCAGCTGATACAGCGATTTTTGTCGATCTGCAGCTTGCCATCCTTTACGGTAGCCGCCTTCATGGGACAACGGGCTTCCACCGCACATTTGCCGCATCCCTTACAGAGGTCTTCGTTAAAGAGGGGGAGCTTATGTCCCTCCACACCAAAATCGTTCAGGCTGGGCTTGATACAGCTGTTGGGGCAGCCCCCGACGCCGATCTTGAACTTATGGGGCAAGACCACCCCGTTCCAGCCCAGATAATAGGCTTCGTGGATCTTTTTGGCCAAGGCCTGGGTATCGTAATTGCCGTAGATACAGGTGGTACCCTTGCAGGCGACCACCGGGCGCACCTTGGGGCCGGTGCCGCCGAAATAGAGCCCCCGTTCTGCCGCAAAGGCACGGGCGGACTCGATCTTTTCAAAGGGGATGCCGGGTACCTCCACCGAAAGGCGGCTGGTACAGATCAGCTTGCCGTTGCCGAATTCCCGGGCAAGTTCTGCCAGGTCGGCAAAATTTTGGGCGGTAAAAACGGTGCCGGGTGCCACTACCCGCCCGGAAAAGCATTCGGTTCCCCGGTTTTGTAAAAAGCCAAGGCCCTTGACCTTGTTGATCTGTTCGTTCGTCATAATGATTTGATCCTTTCTATTGATGATTAAAGTATATCAAGTTTTTTATGTAAAAGCAATCGGATAAGTTGATTTTTTAGAGAAGGGATGATATAATCCATAAAAAAGGCAGGTGTTTGGATGGAAGCGACTCTTTGTAAAAAAGCCGTTGAGATGATGGTGAAGGCCTATGCGCCCTATTCCGGGTATCGGGTAGGGGCGGCTTTGCTGACCGCTTCCGGCCGGATCTATACCGGCTGTAACGTGGAAAACGCCGCCTATTCCCCCACGGTCTGTGCCGAGCGGGTAGCCTTTTTTAAGGCGATCAGCGAAGGGGAGCGGAGTTTTACGGCCATTGCCGTAGCCGGTGGGACCGATGCCCCGGCCAAGGATGGGTTCCCGCCCTGCGGTGTATGTCGGCAGGTGATGGCGGAATTCTGCGAGCCGGAGTTTAAGATCCTGGTGGCCCGACCCGACGGCTTTGAATGCTATACGCTGAGGGACCTGCTGCCGGAGGCCTTTTCGCCCCGGAACCTGGAGGGCGGGCGATGAAAAAAACGGCCGGAAAACGAATGCGGTTGATCCTGGCGCTTCTTTGCCTGGCGGTGTTCCTGGTATCTGCGGGGATGCTGTTGCGGAACGTGTTTTTCGCCCAAGAAAGCCGCACCTTTTATCAGGAACTGGAGCAGATGATCGTGACCCCTGCACCGGAGGAGGCGGTTCCGCCGCCCGCGGTGAAATACGGGGAGCTGGCCGCCCGAAACCCGGATTTTATCGGCTGGCTTTCCATTGAGGGGACGGCCTTGAATTACCCGGTGATGCAGCGCAAAAGCGATAAGGATTATTATCTGCGCCGGAATTTCGACGGAGGCTACAGCTATTACGGCACCCCCTATATGGATGAGCAATGTGATCTTGCCCTTTCCGATAACCTGATCATCTACGGCCACAATATGGATAACGGGACTATGTTTGCGGAGCTGCGGTTTTATACCGATCCGGAATACTTTAAGGCCCACCCGGTGATCCGCTTTGATACCCTGCAGGAATACGGCGAATGGCAGGTGCTGGCCGCCTTTAAGACCACCGCCGACGATAAGGGCTTTGGCTACCATCGGTTTATTCAGGCAGAGACCCCTGAAGAATATAGTGAATTTGTTGCAAAATGTAAGCAGCTTTCCTTTTACGATACCGGCGTGATCGCCCAATACGGAGAACAGCTGCTGACCCTTTCCACCTGCGAATATACCCGGGATCACGGACGGCTGGTGGTTGTTGCAAAAAAGATAGGAGAACAAAAATGAGTAAATTTAAGTTGATCGCCTTTGATCTGGACGGTACCCTGACCCAACATAAGACCAAATTGAGCCCCGAAAACCGGGCTATGCTGGAAAAGCTGGCTGAGCGGTATAAGCTCCTGATGGTGGGCGCCGGCCAATGTATGCGGATCTTTAACCAATTGGATGGGTTTCCCATCGACGTGCTGGGCAACTACGGGATGCAATACGGCGAATACGATGCGGAAGAAAAGACCCTGAAGATCCTGCGGGACGACCATCTGCCTTGCGATCGGGAAAAGACCGAGGAGCTGGTGACCCGGTTCCGTAACGCCAACGGCTGGACTGAATATGCCGGTAACAACGTGGAATTCCACCCCTCCGGCTGTATCACCTTCCCCATTTTGGGGACCGCCGCCCGGCAGGAGGATAAGCTGGCCTTTGACCCCGACCGCAGCAAGCGCCGGAAGATCTATCCAGAAGTTTGTGCCGCTTTCCCCGATTATTACGTCTTCGTGGGGGGCTCCTCCTCCTACGATATGGCGCCCAAGCCCTATAACAAGTTCAACGCCCTGGCTGATTACGCCAAGGAAAAGGGGTTTGGTTTGGACGAGATCGTTTTCGTAGGGGACGATTACGGTCCCGGCGGCAACGATGAATCCGTTTATCAATCGGAAATTCAGTTTGTTTGCGTGGATGATTACCGCAAGGTGGCTGATGATCTGGCTTTTCTGCTGGAAGATTAAAAAATAGCAACGCCCGGTGCAAAGCATCGGGCGTTTCACTTTTTATCGGCAGAAACATAGAATGGAAGGAGGTGAAGAAGATGCAGGATCTCAGCCAGATGCGCCCCGGGGATCGGGGGCAGGTGAAGGAGTTGACCGCCTTGGGCAGTATGCGCAGGCGTTTTTTGGATATGGGGCTGATCGAGGATACCCGGGTGGAATGTGTGGGCAAAAGCCCTTTGGGGGATCCTTCCGCCTATCGGATCCGGGGGGCGGTGATCGCCATCCGTGCCCGGGACGGACGCCTGGTTTTAATGAAGGAGGAGCCCCTATGCTGAACGCTGAAAAAACAGTCCCCGTTATCGCCATTGCGGGAAATCCCAACGTGGGTAAGAGTACCCTTTTTAACCAGCTGACCGGGATGCATCAGCATACCGGAAACTGGCCGGGGAAGACGGTGAGCGATGCCCGGGGTCTTTGCCGGGTAGGGGAGCAATCCTATCAATTGGTGGATATCCCCGGTACATATTCCCTGATGGCGCACTCCGCCGAGGAAGAGGTGGCACGGAATTTTCTTTGCTTCGGCGGGGCAGACGGGGTCGTGGTGGTGTGTGATGCCACCTGCCTGGAGCGGAATCTGAACCTGGTATTGCAGACATTGGAGATCACCCGTCGGGCGGTGGTCTGCGTGAACCTGCTGGACGAGGCGCACCGCAAAAGGATCCGGGTGGATCTGAAGGGGCTTTCCCGGGAATTGGGGGTGCCGGTGGTGGGAACGGTGGCGCGCCGAAAAAAGGATCTGCGGCGGTTGACGGAGCAGTTTGAACCCCTGACCCGAGGGCAGGAGCAAAACCCCCTACAGGTGGATTATTGCCCGGAGTTAGAGGCGGCTGTTCAAGAATTGGAGCCTTTGCTTCGGGCAAAGGAGCTGCCGGTGAGCCCCCGCTGGCTCAGCCTGAAGCTGCTGGAGGGGGACGAGGGGCTTTTAGCGGAGATGGAGCGTCAATGGGGGCTTTCTCTTGAGGCGGATGAACCGTTGCAGACTGCCCTGAAGGGGGCAAGAGCCCAACTGGCGGAGGGGG
>JAZQAR010000029.1:0-2618 GCA_045545315.1 Eubacteriales bacterium
TGAACAACGTTGACGAATATATCCCCACCCCCGAGAGAAAGGCTGATCAGCCCTTCCTGATGCCCGTTGAGGACGTATTCACCATCACCGGTCGTGGTACCGTTGCTACCGGTAGAGTAGAGCGTGGTGTTCTGAACCTGAACGAAGAAGTTGAAATCGTTGGTCTGGCTGACGAAAGCCGCAAGACCGTTGTTACCGGTATCGAAATGTTCCGCAAGCTGCTGGACAACGCTGAAGCCGGTGATAACATCGGTGCTCTGCTGCGTGGTATCAACAGAACTGACATTAAGCGTGGTCAGGTACTGGCTAAGCCCGGCACCATCAACCCCCACACCAAGTTCAAGGGTCAGGTTTACGTTCTGACCAAGGACGAAGGTGGCCGTCATAGCCCCTTCTTCACCAACTATCGTCCTCAGTTCTACTTCAGAACTACCGACGTTACCGGCGTTATCAATCTGCCCGAAGGCGTAGATATGTGTAAGCCTGGCGACAACGTTGTTATGGACGTTGAGCTGATCACTCCGATCGCTATCGAAGTTGGTCTGCGTTTCGCTATCCGTGAAGGTGGCCGTACCGTTGGTTCCGGCGTTGTTACCGAGATCAACGAGTAATTAAATAAACCGAACAATTCTTTGGGGCGGGGTGTAATTCCCCACCGGCAGTAAAGTCTGCGAGCGCTTGCGCATGATCGGGTGTAATTCCCGTACCGACGGTTAAAGTCCGGATGTGAAAAGAATGTTAGTTTAGCAATTATATGCTCCATAGGATATCCTATGGAGCATATTTTTTTGGATAGGAGATATTATGAGAAAAATCGACGTAAAAAAACTTTCAATCATCGGTATGCTCAGCGCCCTTTCGTTTGTGATGGTGCTGGTGGGTAAAATTGTGCCCAACGTCGCCGGCTTTTTGAGTTATGATCCAAAAGATGCGATCGTTGTGATCGGCGGTTTCTTTTATGGACCCGTAGCATCGATTGTCATCTCGGTGATCGTATCCTTTATCGAATTGATTTCAATTTCCGGTACCGGTATATACGGAATGCTGATGAATATTATCTCAACCTGCTCCTTTGCTGTTCCGGCCGCTATTATTTATAAGAAGGTACATACAATGAAGGGTGCAGTGCTCGGCTTGGCTACCGGTGTGGTATTTATGGCAGGTTGTATGGTGCTTTGGAACTATCTGATCACTCCCTTCTATATGAAAGTGGACCGCAGCGTCGTGAATGGAATGCTGCTCACAACCTTTCTGCCTTTTAATCTTGTTAAGGGCGGGATCAATATGGGCTTGACCCTGCTTCTTTATAAGCCGGTCACCACTGCATTGCGCAAAGCAAAACTTCTTCCGGAAGGGCAGTCACATATCGGTAAAAAATCGGTTCAGCTCGGTTATACCTTAATGTCTCTTTTTATTTTGATTACCTTTGTGATCCTGTTTTTGTTTTTTACTAAAGTCCTGTAATTTCCTATTGACAAATTTCTCTTTATAGAGTATTATATTCAGGTGAATTAAATATCTTTTTATCAAGAGCGGTGGAGGGACTGGCCCTGTGAAGCCCGACAACCTGCGTGGACCCACGCAAGGTGTTAATTCCTGTAGATAAGAATCGGAAATGCGCTTTTGATAAAAAAGCGCATTTTTTGATGTAGAAGGAGAAAGAATATGACTGGAAATTATTTGTTTACTTCGGAATCGGTAACGGAAGGCCATCCCGATAAAATTTGTGATCGCATTTCCGATGGCATTTTGGATGCCATTTTGGCCCAGGATCCAATGGCCCGTGTGGCTTGTGAGACCGCTGTGACCACCGGCTTTGTCTGCGTAATGGGTGAGATCACTACCAATGCCCAGGTGGATTATCAGAATATCGTTCGTGAGACTATCCGTGAGATCGGATACGACCGTGCCAAATACGGCTTTGACTGTGATACTTGCGCTGTGACCGTTTCTTTGGATCGTCAGTCCCCGGATATCGCTATGGGCGTTGATAAGGCCTGGGAGGCCAAGGAAGGCGCCGAGGCGGCAGAACTATCCGTTGGCGCCGGTGACCAGGGTATGATGTTTGGTTATGCCTCCGATGAGACCGAGGAGCTGATGCCTTTGGCCATCTCTTTGGCTCATAAAATGGCAAAACGGCTGACCGCCGTACGTAAGAGCGGCCTGCTGCCTTATCTCCGTCCCGATGGCAAGACCCAGGTAACCGTTGAATACGAAAACGACGTTCCCGTTCGGGTGGATACCGTGGTGGTTTCTTCCCAGCATAGCGCCGATGTTTCTTTGGAGACTCTCCGTGCCGATATTCTGGAGCACGTGATCGAACCGGTGCTACCTGCTGAACTGATGAAGGATACCAAGTTTTATATCAACCCCACCGGCCGTTTTGTTGTGGGTGGTCCCCAGGGTGATACCGGCTTGACCGGCCGTAAGATCATTGTGGATACCTACGGTGGCTATGGCCGTCACGGTGGCGGTGCCTTCTCCGGTAAGGATCCTACCAAGGTGGATCGTTCCGCCGCTTACGCCGCCCGCCACGTGGCTAAAAATATCGTAAAAGCCGGCTTGGCCAAAAAGTGTGAGGTAGAGCTTGCCTATGCCATCGGCGTGGCACAGCCCGT
>JAZQAR010000030.1:0-11167 GCA_045545315.1 Eubacteriales bacterium
AAATGCGGCCAAAGCCGCATTTTAATTGAATTTTTTCTGCTTTCCGCCAACTCTCCCTCTCGTAGTACCTCTGTACAACTTCGGGTCGAGTTGACGAAATCGGCACTCTTTTTTGTTCGTCTGCCAGCGTGTCAAAAATAAAAAATAGAGTTTTTTGACACGCTGGATAAAAAGGCGACTTTGGTCGCCTTTTTATTATGAGGCTATATCGATTTTAAATAACCTTTGGCCTTTGTTGTAAAAACTGCTGTTTGGTGGTACAATAAAAGAAACAGGAGGTGGATCAATGGATTCCTTACTTTTTGCCCTCAATTCCGTGGCGCCCATCATTTTGATGGTGGCCATCGGCTACGGCCTGAAGCGGCTGGGGCTGATGAGCGGTGAATTCGCTAAAAATGCCAATAAGCTGGTGTTCCGGGTCTTTTTACCGGCGATGCTTTTTTTAAACGTTTACCGAGTGGAAAGCATCGGCTCCATCCATCCCGGCTACCTGATCTATGGGGTGGCGGGGCTGGTGGCGATCTTTTTGCTCGCCTTGCCCTTTGTACTGTTGGTCACGCCTAAAAACGACCGGCGGGGCGCTTTGATCCAATCGGCCTTCCGCTCCAACTATGCCCTGATCGGCATTCCCCTGGCCCAATCCCTCTTCGGGGAAGAGGGGGTGAAGGTGGCGGCGCTGCTTTCGGCCTTTGCCATTCCTATCCTGAATATCTTGGCGGTGATCAGCCTTTCGGCGTTCCATCCCGATAACAAAAAGGTCCGTATCAAAGGCATTTTGCTCAATATTTTCAAAAACCCTCTGATCGAAAGCGTGATGGCGGGGCTGTTGGTTTTAGTGCTCCGTAGCCTGTTTTTGCAATGGGGCGTGGAGTTCCGCCTTTCCTCCGTCACATCTCTTTTTAAGGTGCTGGAATGGCTTTCCAACGTGGCCACCCCCATGGCGCTTTTGTGTCTGGGTGCCCAATTTGAGTTTTCTGCGGTGGCAGAACTGAAAAAAGAGATCCTCTTCGGCACTTTGATGCGTACCGTAGCGGTGCCGGTTTTGGGGCTGGGGATCGCCTACCTCTTTTTCTATCCCCGGTTCGGCGGTGCGGAATTTGCCTCTTTTGTGGCATTATTTGCAACGCCCGTGGCCGTTTCTTCGGTGCCCATGACCCAGGAGATGAAGGGCGATGCAGTTTTGGCGGGTCAGCTGGTGGTGTGGAGCACTTTGGTCTCCGGCGTCACCATCTTCCTCTATACCTTCCTTTTGCGGTTGCTGGGGGTTTTTTGATTTCGAAAAAGTTTCGTAGCGGAAGGGATTGACAAGGATTTTCTTAATTTTTATAATAGAGAAAAAAACTAAGGAGAATCAACGATGGCCAATATTACGGTAAATTTTGATCAGATTATCGGCAAGATCAAGCCCATGCACGCTGTAGGTCAGCCTCCTATTGCGGGCGGTTTCCGTAAGTTGGATTTTTCCTATATCCGCTTTCTGCAAGAAGCCAATATTCCCTATTCCCGCCTTCACGATGTGGGCGGTGCCTACGGTGGCGGCCGCTACGTGGATATTCCTAATTTGTTCCGTAATTTCGATGCGGACGAAACGGATCCTGCCAACTATGATTTTACGTTCACCGATGCCCTGATGGCAGGGCTGGCAGAATATAACGTCAAGCCCATCTTCCGCTTGGGCGTAACCATTGAAAATCAGTTCAATGTTAAGGCCTACCATATCTATCCCCCCAAGGACTATGCCAAGTGGGCCCGGATCTGTGAACACGTGATCCGCCATTATAACGAGGGCTGGGCCGATGGCTTCCACTACAACATCAAATATTGGGAGATCTGGAACGAGCCGGATAACGGTGTGCCCGGTGAAAACCAGATGTGGCTGGGCACCAACGAAGAATACTACGAACTGTACCACGTGGCCGCCACCCACTTAAAGGCCTGCTTTGGCGATGAGATCAAGGTGGGCGGCTACGGCGCCTGCAGTCCCCGGGGGATCTTCTACGAGCCCGAAAAATACGGCGTTCATTGGGAACGTTTAGAGCCCGCCCCGACCGGCATCCATCGTGTGGAATTTTTGTTCGGCTTTTTGGATTATATCAAGGCCCATAACAGCCCTATCGACTTTTTCTCCTGGCATAGCTATGCCAATGTGGAAATGACCCTGGAAATGTCCAAATTCTTCCGCCGCACGTTGGATCAATACGGTTATGAAGGGCTGGAAACTATGCTGAACGAATGGAACGGCCCCCACGCCGAAATTCAACACGGCACCTCCTATGCCTCCGCCCAGGTGGCGGCTATGATGCTGGCTCAGCAAAACGAGCCGGTGGATATGCTTTGCTACTATGATGCCCGCTTGAACGCCGGCCGCTACGCCGGGTTCTTTGCTCCCTATACCGGCGCACGCTATTGTACTTATTATTCCTTCAAGGCTTTTGGCAAACTCTATGCTATGGGCAACCAGGTCGCTTGTGAAAGTGATACTGCAAAGCTCTATGCGGTTGCCGCCTGCGGAGAAGGAAAAAAGGCGCTGATGATCACCAATACCACCGATGCCGATCAGCAGGTGGAAACCAACCTGCAGGGCGGTACCGCCTACCTGATCGATCAGGAGCACCACTTGGTACCTGTGGAACTGGATGCCGCGTCCTTCGCTTTATTGCAGGATCAGGTGGTTTATATTGAATTTTAAAAAAGCCCTTATAGGGCTTTTTTTATTTTTTATTTGTGGTATAATGGAGAAAAATCCATGTTTTTGAAACAAAACTCCATGGTCAAAAGCATCTGTCCTTGCTATATTAAAGAAAAAAGCAAAGGAGTATAACCAATGAAGATACAATTTAAAGGCGATTTAAAGGATCTTTCCAAGGGCTTGGAACTGCTGGCTGCCGATTTAGGGGTGGAGCTGGCCGAGGGTGGCTACGTGATCGAAGCCGCACAAAAGCCGGAGCCGATCCTGCAGGTAAGCCTTTCCCAAAAGGCAGGTAAGATCCTTTACCACGAGCGGTGCCAGTTCTTCCGTGCTTTTGGGCTGTTGGTAGAGGAACTGCAGGCAGGGAAGGAATCCTTTGAACTGACCGAAGAACCTCAATTCAATATGAACGGCCCTATGTTCGACGTCTCCCAGGGGAATGCGGCCTTCAACCTGCCGGTTCTGAAAAAGATCCTGCGGCAGCTTTCCCTGATGGGGCTGAATATGATGATGCTTTATTGCGAGGATACCTATCAAGTTCAGAACCAGCCCTATTTCGGCTATATGCGGGCCAAATATACCGAGGTCGAAATGAAGGAACTGGACGATTACGCCTACGACCTGGGGATCGAGATGATCCCCTGTATCCAGACCCTGGCCCACCTGCCCGATCCCCTGCGGTGGAAGCCCTTTCGCTCCATCAAGGATTATCGGGAATGCCTTTTGGTGGGCAAGGATGAGACCTATGATTTTATCCGTGATCTGCTGATCTCCGCCAGCCGCCCCTTCCGCACCAAAAAGATCCATATCGGAATGGACGAAGCCGGCAACCTGGGTCAGGGCAATTATCTGAAGCAGTTTGGTTATAAGCCTGCCCATGAACTGATGGCCGAGCATCTGGCTCGGGTGATGGAGATCATCAACGAGCTGGGTCTGGAGCCGATGATGTGGGACGATATGTTCTTCCGCTCCGCTTTTGACGGTGCCTATTACCGCCCCGGCGCCACCCTTCCTCAGGAGATTTTAGATTCGGTGCCTGAAGGAATGCGGTGTATCTTTTGGAATTATTACCGCCTGGAAGAGGATTTCTATCGCCAGGTGATCCCCTTGCATCAAACCCTTTCTAAGGCTATGCTCTTTGCGGGCGGCTGCTGGACCTGGGTGGGCTATAGCCTGGCCTGGAGCAAGACCAAGAGTCAAACAGAGACCGCCCTGAAGGTTTGCAAGGAACTGGGGGTCAAGGATATCTTTATGACCACTTGGGGAGATAACGGTAGCGAGGCTCTGATCCATACCAATCTGATCGGCTGTCAGCTTTTTGCGGAGCACGGTTACGCCAAGGAGATCGACTATGATAAGCTTGCCCGCCGCTTCCGGTTCTGCACCGGCGGTCGGGTGGAAGATTTTGAACTGCTGGAGCTTTTGGATAAAACACCCCAGATGGAAGGGATCGATGACCCTTCCGAATATAACAGCTCCAAATACTTAATGTGGCAGGATCTGATGACCGGCCTTTGCGATTATAATATTCGGGGCGTGGAATTGGATGCCCACTATGAAGCATTGGCCGGCCGGCTGAAGGAGGCCATCGGCCGTAACGGGCAATTCGACGGTATTTTTGAATTCAGCTACCACGTGGCCAACGTGCTGGCGAAAAAGAGCCAGATGGGTCTCCGGATCACCGATGCCTATTTGAGCGGGGATCGGGCGACCTTGGAAAAAATCGCCCAAGAGGAGCTTCCCGATCTGCGGGCGCGCTACGCCGCTCTCCGTCGGGTACATATGCAAAACTGGTTCAAACTCTATAAGCACCTGGGCTGGGATATTATGGATATGCGCTACGGCGCCCTGATGAGCCGGATCGATAGCGCCCGTACCGAGATTATGATGTATCTGAACGGGGAATTGGAACGGCTGGAGGAGCTGGAAGAACCCCGCCTGCCTTACGATGGGACCGAAGGCCCCGTTAAATATCTGAATTATTTTGGGCGGATCGTTTCCGCTTCCCGTATCGCACCCCGTTGTTAAAGAAAGGATAAAAATATGAAAATTGGGATCGAAAGTTCGAATTACGACCGTTATCTGGAGAATCGGTATCGGGAGATGGCAGCCGATGGGTATACCCATTGCGACCTGAACCTTTGCTGTACCGAAACGCCCTTTTACGACCCGGAAACCGGGCCGGAGCGGATCCGGGCGGAGAAAGCCCTGGCCGCCGAGGCGGGCATCTCCTTTTATCAAGTCCACGGCCCCTGGGTCTATCCCCCCCACGACGACACCCCGGAAAACCGGGCGGAGCGGCTGGAGAAAATGGCCTTTTGCCTGGGGCTGGCCAAGGAACTGGGTTGTCCCTATATGGTGGTGCATCCCATTATGCCTTTCGGAACGAATGAGGAGCCGGATTACGCTGAATTCTATCGGCTGAATCTGGAATTCTTCCGCAAACTGATCCCCGCCGCCGAGGCCACGGGGGTCACCGTTTGTATCGAAAATATGCCCATGGCTAAACTGGAAATTTCTCCCCCGTCGGAGACCTGCCGATTGGTGAAGGAACTGAACCATCCTTTGATTAAAATGTGTCTGGATACAGGCCACGCCATCAAAAAAGGCGTTCAGCCCGGCGAGGCCTTGCGCACCTGCTGCGATGAGATCCGCACCCTCCACGTGCACGATAACTGCGCCCAGCGGGATGAGCATCTGTTCCCCTACCAGGGCAGGATCGATTGGGCGGACTTTACCAAAGCCCTGAAAGAAGTGAACTTTCAAGGCGTTCTTTCCATCGAAAGCGAGGTGCCCGATGAACCGGAGACTCCTGCTCACCGCCATCTGCTCCGTTCTCTGGGGCTGGTAGCCAAGGAATTGGCTAATGCAGTGGAACCAAAACAAAAAATCGCCCTATTTGATTTGGACGGCACTTTGATCGATTCTATGGCACAATTTGGCCGGGGAATGCTGAAGATCCTGGATGAAGAAAAGATCCCCTACGGGGAGGATATGGTGCGGATCGTGACCCCCCTGGGTTACACCAATACCGCAAAATATTATCAGACTCTGGGGGTTCCCGGCACCGTGGACGAGATCGTCAAGCGGATGGAGAGCAACCTTGTCTATGAATATACCAATAACATTGGCCTGAAGCCCTTCGTGCGGGAGTACCTGGAAAAACTGAAAGGGGAGGGGGTCAAGCTTTACGTGCTGACCGCCAGCCCCCATATCGTCACCGACGTGGTGTTGAAGAAAAACGGCATCTGGGATCTTTTTGAAGAGGTTTGGTCGGTGGAGGATTTCGGCCTGTCCAAGGGCACCGCACCCATCTATCATCGAGTGGCGGAGCGGATCGGCTGTTCCACCGCTGATCTGGATTTCTATGACGATAACCCTCTGGCTCTGATGGGCGGCAAATCCGCCGGCTGCCGGATCCACGCTGTGCGGGATCGCCAGACCGAGGAAGAACTGGCCACCGTTCAGCAATTGGCGGATTGTTATATTGAATCTTACCGGGGGTTATTGTGAGATGAAGATTACACTTTCGCCTAAAACTGAAACCCTGGAATATGCCGCCGCAGAACTGAAAAAATATCTGCAGATGATGGATCCCACTCTGCCGGCAGAAAAGGAAATTTCCCTTTCCATTGCGTCTTATCATGATATTGATCCGATGATCGACGATATCATTGAGATCGATATTAAGGAAATGAATGGAACGATTCAGGGCAGTAACGGCCGCAGTGTACTGATGGGGGTCTATACCCTGCTGAAAAGCGCCGGCTGTATGTGGGTGCGCCCGGGTATTAAAGGGGAATATATCCCCCAAAAGAAGCTGGCCGACCACAGCCTTTCCTATTATAAAAAAGCCGATCAGCCCTTCCGGGGTGAATGTATCGAGGGTGCCGTCAGCCGCGAAAATATCATTGATACCGTTCTGTGGCTCCCCAAGGTGAATATGAACCTCTTTATGCTGGAGCAGGTGGTGCCCTATAACTATATCAGCCGTTGGTATAAGCACGAGCAAAACCCCTTCCTGGACGACGAAAAGGTTTCCTTCGAGACCGTTGCCGATTACCTGACCGATATGGAAATGGCTGTTAAAAAGTGCGGGCTCCAGTTCCACGCCCTGGGTCACGGTTATCTTTTTGAGCCCTACGGCATCCATTATAAGACCCGTAAAGACGTATATGATCCCTCTCCGGAGGCTTTTGAGGCCATGGCGATGATCAATGGGGAACGGAAGCTCTTTAAAAATTCTCCCAACTTCACCCAGCCCTGCATGGGCAAGGATTGGGTACGTAAGAACCTGGTGGATTGGTTGGTGGGCTACCTGGATCAAAAGCCCTATATCGATTTTCTCCACGTGTGGCTTTCCGATAGTTGGAATAACCATTGTGAATGTGAGGCCTGCCGAAAAATGAGCCCCACGGATCATTATATCCGCTTGTTGAACGAGCTGGACGAAGCCCTGACGCTAAAAGGGAAAAACACCAAGATCGTCTTTATTATGTATACGGACACCTATTGGGCACCGGAGCAGGTGCGGTTCCATAACCCGGATCGGTTTATTCTGACCACCGCTGCCACCGGCCGGAACCGGAACGAGACCTATTCCCCGGAACGGTACCAAGGAGAACTGCCGGTCTATCGCCGGAACCGTTCGAATTTTTCGCCCACCTTTGGGATGAGCCTTAGCTTTGTGGATGCCTGGAAGCCCTTCTTTGACGGGCGTAAGTTCCTGTTCGAGTATAATATGTATACCGACCATTACGTGGATCCCGGCTACGGCCATATTGCTGAAAATATCTATCGGGACGTTACGGCCCTGAAGGAGATTGGCTTTGACGGCATTATGGACGATCAAACCCAACGTTGCTATTTTCCAACGGCCCTGCCAATGGCCGTTTTCGGCGAAACCCTTTTCGACGAAAAACTGGATTTGAAAGAATATGAAAACCGGTATTTCCAAAAGGCCTTCGGTGCCGATGGGCGGAAGGTGCGGGATTATCTGCGAAAAATCACCGAGGTTTTTGATCCTATAGCGTTGCGTTCCACCCAGGATATCGTGCTGGAGGATACCGGAACCGGTAAAAGGGTGGAACAGCGCCCCTCCTTTGTGGATAGTCCCGAGACCTTAGAACGGCTGGAAGGGCTGGAGCCGGTGTTGCAAAGCTTTGCTCCGGTGCTGGCCGCTGATCTGGAGCAAGCGGATCCCTGCCATAGGGAATCCTGGCGGATCCTTTCTTACCACGCTGATTATTGCCGCCATTTAGCGGCGGTCTATCGGGCCTTTGCTCAAAACGATACGGAATTGGCCAAGGCCCAATTCCAGGCCTTCAGGATCTGGCTTTTCCAAACGGAGCCGGCTTTGCAGCCCTACCTGGATCCGATCCTGGCCTTGCAGCGCCTTCAACGGATGTTATATCCCCGATAAACAAAAACAAGCCGAGAATTCTCGGCTTGTTTTTGTTTATCGATCTTCTTCGTAAGGAAGTTGATCGAAACTTTTGGAAAAGGTTTCCTTATAAAGTTTTTTGATGGTTGCCTCAGGCAGTTTTCTTAAGTTTTGCTCCTGATCGTTTTCTTGAAAATGCGTTTCCAGTTCGTTCATCATCTTTGCAAGGTTTTTGTCCATCTTCCATTCCTCCTTAATAATATTTTTGACTTTCTACCAAAATTATAGTATGATAATCTCATTAAAATACGGAGGTATTCAGTTTTGGAACGAATTGCCAGTTTTCAGATCGACCATTTAAATTTAGAACCGGGTCTCTACGTATCCCGCCGGGATCAGCGGGATGGGGTGGTGCTGACCACCTTTGACCTGCGGATCACCGCCCCCAACCGAAACCTTTTGGAAAAGAAGAATTTTATCTATCGGTAAATTATTTCTTCCCCAATTTTCCGTCGGTATAATAGGCGATGTACCGATCCTGGCCCACGTTCAGGGTAATGCCGGAAAGATTCATCAGCTCCCAGCCCTTAACGTCCTTCAGGTAATGCCGGAACAACACCTTGTTCCCGCAGGAGATGATCAGCTCATCCTCCGTCACACTGAAGGCACCGTCGGTGCCCAGGATCCGCTCCCGATAGGTGGCGGGATCCCGTTGCACCAGGCGCGAAAGGCCTCTTTTATCTAACGTACGTAAAAGGATGAGATTCTCATCCTTTTCTTTTTTCTTTTTAAAAAGTCCCATCAGCAAAGGGTTCCTTCACCAAAGTAGTCGGAGCGGTGGAAGTCGGGATCCTCAATGTCCACCTTGTTCCAGCTGACCCAATGGGGCAGGGGAGTCTCATCCCCACACATATAAGCGTTCAGCCACAGCTTGGTGCCGGCCACGGGCTTCAGCTCCCGGCCGAAGATCTCCTCCAAGGCCTTAAAGGGAATTTTGTATTCCAGGCTCCAGGATTCCCCGGGTACGATGGTTACCTTGGGCTCCATATGGGGCTTCAGCATAGCGGTGATAAAGGGGCGGTTGTGGCGGTTAAAGCCTTTGCCGATCAGCATACAGCCCAACACGTTGGTCTCGATGTTGATGTAATCCTCGTCCTCTGCAAAGGGCTTCAAAAAGAGCTCCAGGCAGGTATCCTTCCAAACGTCACCGTTGTCAACGTAGGCCTTGGCCTGGGGCGCTTCGATCCCTGCCCAAAGGCGCACCTTCAGGGCTTCTTCGTTATAAACGATGGTCACGTTCCCTTGGGGACGATAATCGTTTTCCGGCCAGTTGATTTGGTCGATCTTGCCGCCGATCTCTGCGGGGAATTGCAGGTCGGCAGAATAAGTAATGTTCATTTTATTCATATTGATCACCTCTTAAGTTCATTATACCGAAGAAATCTGTGAAATGCAAGGCTTTCGGCGTTAAAATGGTTCTTGCGTTGACCGTTGGGATGTGTTATAATATTACAGAAGCAGAAAAACCGTAGGAGGTTGATGAATATGCCGGAACTGGGCGGATTGTGGGAACTCCCCGATATCAAAGCCTTGGTGCTTTATTTATTAAAGGAAGCAGACTGTGTGGTCACCGAGACCCAACTGACAGAGGTCATGATGGCAGACGGTCTAGTGGAATATTTCGACTATACCCAGGCGGTGGACCAACTGCTCATCGCCGGGATGATGGATATCCCCTCTTTGGAGGAGACCAGCAGCTATAAGATCACAAAGCTGGGGCTGGAGGTCGTGAACGAATACGAAGAGCGCCTGCCCTATAACGTGCGGAGCAAGACCCTGGCGGCCTTAAAGGCCAACCTGCGGAAAAAGCGGGAAGAGGAAGAGACCTGGACAGAGATCAAACGCTCCGAGACCGGCTATGCCGTCACCTGCACCACCCAGGAGCAGGGCGAGGTGTTGCTTTCCTATACCATCCTGGTGCCGGAGCAACGGGATGCCTATTACGCCGCCCAGCGGTTTAAGGAAAACCCTGCCTTCTATTATCAGCGGATTATGGAACTGGTGCTGGACGAAAACCTTTTCAAAAAACCGGAATAACCCTTCCAAAAGCCTTCTGTAAGGAGGGCTTTTATTTTTTTGAAAAAATTTCAAAAAAGTGTTGACAATTAAAAAAGTGTATGATAATATAATGTTGTAATCAATACAAAATTGAAATGATTTCAAAAAGGAGGGCAAACAATGGAAGCCATCCAAATGCTTCAGGAAAACGGAATACGCCCTTCAATGATCCGCATTATGGTGCTGGAATATTTGTTGGAGCACCGGATCCACCCAACGGTAGAGGAGGTCTACGGCGCCTTGCTGGAAAAGGCACCCACCCTGTCCAAGACCTCGGTGTATAACACCCTCCACCTGTTGGCAGAGAAAAATATGATCCTTGAGATCACCATCGATCCCGCCAAGGTGCGCTATGATGCAGATACCTCTCTGCACGGCCACTTCAAGTGTGATCAATGCGGCGAGGTATGGGATTTCGCCGTGGGCCAGGTTCAAACCTCTTTATCCAAAGAGTTTGATATAAAAACAAAAGAGATTTACTACACGGGTCTGTGCAGTAAATGCAAAAAATGATTTTTTTAAAGAAGGAGAAAGAAAAATGAAAAAGTTTGTTTGCAGCGTTTGCGGTTACGTTCACGAAGGGGATGCAGCTCCCGAAAAGTGCCCTGTTTGTAAGGTTCCTGCCGAAAAGTTTTCCGAAATGAAGGAAGGCGAGGCTCTGGCAGCCGAGCATGAATACGGCATCTATGCTAAAACCGTTAAGAATAACCCCGATATCAGCGCAGAGGATAAGGCGTTCATCTTCGAACAGCTGATGGCCAACTTCAACGGCGAATGCTCCGAGGTTGGTATGTATCTGTGTATGGCCCGGATCGCCCATCGTGAAGGCTATCCCGAGATCGGCCTGTATTGGGAAAAGGCCGCTTATGAAGAAGCCGAGCACGCCGCAAAATTTGCCGAACTGTTGGGTGAGGATCTGGAGCCCAATATGAAGGCCACCACCAAGGCTAACCTGGCTTGGCGTGTCGATTGCGAAT
>JAZQAR010000031.1:0-31408 GCA_045545315.1 Eubacteriales bacterium
CGCATATCGCAGTCGATCAGCAGAACCTTCTTGTGCAACTGCGCCAGAGAATAGGCCAGGTTGACGGAGGAAAGGCTCTTACCCTCCCCTGCCAGGGCGCTGGAAACACCGATCACAGGACATTTGACTTCGTCCACAAAGGAGAACTGCAGTTTTGTCCGCAGTAGTTTATAGGCCTCGGAGGCAGCAAAACTAACGTTACTACCAACCATTGCCTTATCATCGTCAGCCAAAGCAGCCGTACTCTTTTTCTTTTTGGAATGGGAGCCGGTATTATAGGCATAGTAGCCTTTTTTGCCCCGCTTGCCGTAGCCGCCCTTGGAAGGAGCCAGCATATCGGGAACGGCGGCCAGGATCGGCCGATCACAGCATTGTTCAATATCCTCTTCGGTGCGGATGGTCACGTCGTAAATGGCACGCAGGATGATGATCCCAACCGCCAGAACAAAGCCAGCCAAAAAGCCCAGGAAGGTGTTACGGGTATAGTTCGGAGAGCTGGGAACAGAAGCGGACACCGCATAATCGACAATTTTTGCAGAGGTACCTTCTACGATCTCGCTGATCCGGTTAGGCAGGATATATGCAATGGCATTAGCGATATTTTTAGCCTCCAAAGGATCCGCATTGGTGACCACCACGCTGAAGACTTCCGTCTCGTTCACAGCAGATGCGGAGATCATCCGGCGCAATTGTTCGTAGCTATAATCCAGATTGGCATAATCGATCACGTCGTTTAGGCAGGCTCTGGAATTCAAAATAACCACGTAGGTATTGACCAAGCTCTTGGATGCGGTAATATCACCGGTGGAGATGCTCAGAGAGGCATCCCCCATGGAAATATCGCTGTTATTCACGTAGAACATAGCGGAGGACTGATACATGGGTGTGATCATATACATGGTCCAGACCAAAGCTGCGGCAGCGGCTGCAACGGAGGTGAGGCAGATGATCCACAACTTACGCAAAAGCGCCTTCCAAATGCGCTTTAGGTCAATCTCCATCATTTCGTTTTTCTTGTTGATTCTATCCTTCATTTTTGCTCCTAATTTGTTCTTGCAAAAAGATTAATAAATTTCCATTTTATCAATAGCAGATTATATCACATTATTTTGAAATAGTCAACTTATTGTGAGAAATATGCTTAAGTTTACGACAAAGAAGAGCGATCATCACACCAATCAAAGCCCCGGAAAAATCGATCAGCACGTCAGATACTGCGCCGGTACGGCCCGTAAAGGTTTGGATAAATTCATCGGTCACCGCCACCGCCAGCACGTAAAACAAACCGTAGCCCATCCACAGACGGGGAATTCTTTGCAAAAAGACCCACCCGCTCACCAACAGACTCAACAGGGCGAATTCCGCCATATGAGCCGCCTTGCGCACAATGAAATGCAGATTCAGATCGGTCTTGCCAAAGATTGACTCAATGATACGAATGAAAAAGTCGCTATCCTGCGTTGAGGCTTCACTCCCCTTCAGGGAGTTGCTGAAGATGAAGAGGGTGACAAGTGAGATGCATAACGTCAAGATAAATTTTATTATTTCAAGCCGTTTTTCCGTTATCATTTTCCCTTATTATCCGTCTGTTGATTTCCTGATAATTTCATATAACATACATACGGTTTTTTCAAGTCAATTACCTCCGTATAATGATGAGCAATCCTTTTTTCTTCCGGGGGTAATTGCATATAATCACCGTAAATCTGTGTTAATACTTTATCATACTCAACGGGACCTTTTACCGCAATTCCTTCAAATTCAAGATCAGCCCCTTCTCCATACCATTCCACGGGCACAATTTCTTTAATGCCCCAGGCGCTACTATGATTTGCCAAGAACGCCCCTTGGTTCATCGAACAAAACAATTTTTCCCGTTTCAACAAGGCTTTTTGGATCGATGGATATCGCATTTTTAAAAATAATCCAACCAGTTTTACTTTCCAAGAACGATCAGACACGTAAAATTCTGCGCCAATTCTGAAATCCAACGTTCGTTTCAAATACCTAAAACTAGCTTTGAGTTTTGCTTCGTTAGTGGAAAAATCAAGGGGAAAAATATCGATAAATACGCCGTGATTGATCCGTCGGTCTTTCACACTGGTTTCGATAAACGTTGTCCTGCTGTCCCTAATCTTTGAAAAACTCATCAAATACTCTCTGTCGGTATATATGTTTTGCAAAAAATAGTATTCGGGCAATAATTCTTGACCTTTTTTCAAAAAAATCTCATAATCTTCACGCGGCATACCGACATCGATATCGTCATCCCATGGAATAAAGCCTTTATGTCGCACTGCACCCAGCAGGGTTCCGTCAATCACGTAATAGTTCAGTTTCAGTTCATCACAAACTTTAATGAAAGCCTTTAAAAGTTCAAGTTCGACACATTTCAGTTCTTCCAGCATAACAACACCTCTTATTCAACAACAATCAAGATTCAAACAGTGCTATATAACGTTCTGTGGCACGCTCTTCTTGACTGCAATAATTCTGAGCATTATTCCGGATTTCTGCCAATGCCTTCTTTTCTTTCAGAATATATTCCAGTCCTTTTTTCAGACCAGTTTCACTATTCTCTACAATATACCCCCGGTTTCCCGGTTTAACCAGTTCGTCCATACCCGGACAATCGGTGGTAAGCACCGGAACGCCCAAAGCCAACGCCTCCAACACAACGGTGCTGTAACCTTCGGAAAAGGATGAACACACCAAGCAATCAGCACATTGCATATAAGGATACGGGTTTTCCTGATAGCCCAACAGACGAACATTATGCAGAGCATTTTGTCTGATATAGCCATTCAACTGATCATAAAGCGGGCCCTGCCCTAAAATCCACAGTTCAAAATCATAAGACGCTTTTAATTCGCTGACAACCCTCAGCAAGCGTTCAAAGCCCTTGATCTCCACCAAACGGCCAACCGCAATCAACTTAACTCCTCTCGTTAAATAGGCGGTATCGATCGCTTCGTTCGCCATATCCTTTATTTCGTCATAATCAATCACGATATATAACGGTGGAATTGGATAACGGGCCAATCTGAGTTTCAAAACACTTTTTCGCCGCACTTGAAACAAAGCAAACTTTATAAAAGGAACCGTATTCATCTAGGCAGTTTCTTCGCTTGAGTATCCGAAGTTCTTAATTTCTTCTTGGGTTATTTCTCCGTGGACAAATGCGATTTTACGGGTATTCACCCTGGATCTCTTAGTTGCCAGCACACGGGTTAGAAAGCTGGGTAAATATGCAATCTCTACGTCGTAGGTGCCACTTAAAAATAATGAAGCAAACAGTTTTTTCGGCAAATGACAAAGGCATTTGCCGAAAAAAATTGAAAACGCCCACGCCCTTTACAAGCCGCCTCACCTTCACCCAGGCAGGGATCCTTTTAAATTTTCCCCGCCGAAAACAGTGACTACGGTTACAACATATTTCTCTCGGTCTAATTTTCTCAATAGGTTTGTCAGAACCTTTTCCGCTCCGCCACCGCCCAAAGAGTTTATAAAAAACATTATTTTTTCTTCATAGCATCACCCATTAAAATTTCCCATTACAATGAATATAAGGATAAATATTGCTCGAATTTTCTCTTACACTTAAAATTCATTGCATAGGACAAAGGTATTTTATTATCGGCAGACCGTTTGATTTCATAGGCTTCGATGCTCCGGCACATTGAGTCGACAGCACTCTTCGAAACGACCGCTCCGCTTTCGGCATCCATCGTTTCCCGACAACCACCAGTATCAAAGCTGATCACCGGCGTTCCGCAGGCGATTGATTCCAGATTAACCGTCGGAAAGGTATCTTCCCGAGTGGGGTTCACAAACAGATCGGCGGCGGTATAGATTTCTGCCAATTCTTTTTGGTTGCTTGTTCGATGGATGGATATAATATTAGAAGGTAATTGGCGATCCACCGATTCATCGGTGCCCACCAGAACGATCTGATAGCGGGGATCCAACCGTTTGGAAAGTTCAATAAATACGTCCAGCCCTTTTTTGACGCCCCAGCCAAAGGCAACACCCAGCAGGATAATGCGATCTTCCAGCCCATAGCGGGTGCGAAAATCGCTTGGAGTGGGTTTGAAGACGTTCAGATCGATACCGTTATGGATCACCTTAACCGGAAATTCCCTAAAAATGGACTGTTTGACCAGATCGGCAAGCCAGTGGGAGGGAGTGATCACTGTCAAGTCAATTCCCTTTATCATATTTTTCTTCTTTTCATAAAGACGATGACTACAGTCAAAAAACCAGCTATAGGCTTGTCTTTGGGGACAATTGTAACATCCGGTTTTCCACCGTTCACAGCCGATCATATCAAAATGCGGGCAATAGCCGGTGAAAGCCCAGCAATCATGGAAGGTCCAGAAAACCTTGATTTTTTTCTTTTTTAAATAGGCAAATAATAGTTCCAGATTACAATTATGCCCGTGCAGATTATGAAGATGAACGATATCCGGTTGGATTCGATCTAAATGCTTCAAAAGTCGCTTGGTAGCACCAACGGAATTAAAACCGTAGTTTCCTAAAACACGGGAGCGGAGTGCCTGGAGCTTGACCTCCAAAGGGGTCATATAGCAGATCCCCAAAGGATAGTCACTCGCGCCGGAGGCGTAAAGGATATAGTTTTCTACATTTTTTTCGGTCAGAAGTTTACTGATAGCAACACAGATCTTTCCGGTGCTCCCCTGTCCACAGGTGGCGTTGATCTGAACGATTTTCACCCTTTACCCTCCTTTCTGCAGTTTAGATGTGATCAACCAAGGTAATTGGGATCGTTGGTGACGGATTCGATAACGTCATTGATACCGTTAGCCATGGCCAGATAGAGCATCCGTTCATCCTCGCTCCAGGAAGGATCCGGCTGGAAATCGGAGGACTTCACGCTGAAGGCGACAGTCTTGCCATCCTTCACCACGCTACCGATATAGGTGCCGGTCTCCGGGGCACCGAAATAAATATCAAACATCGCGATCTCCTGATCCTTCATCAGGCAATAGAAGGTACCGGTATAAACGCCGTTCTCTTCTTTTTCGGCATATTTAACAGAGCCCTTCCATTTAGCGGGATACTTCACGGTACAATAGGGAGTCTTATACTGCAAGGAATTACCGTCATCTTGCGTCACAGTTTCCTGGTCATTGCCGCCGGCAACCGGGGCTGCATTTTTAGGCCACAAAATAAAAGTGACGGTGATCACAATCAGGCAGACCGTATTGATCAACAACAGAATGGTGTTGAAGATTTTTAAATTATTCATAATGATTCTCCTCTTTATTATTAATTCCAAAAGGGCACGTAGGGGTAAACGCCAAGAGCGCTGACACCAGTAGTGCTCCCTATATAAACAGTATAAACAAAATAAGCGGTAAAAAAGACCGAAAGAACGACCTCGCCCAGCTTGGCCACTTGACGGAACCTTGGAGCAGTCTTCTCCAAAACCTTAGGTAACAATAGCGGAATAAACAAAATAAAATAGTAATTCATCCGCATAGCCAAGGGATGAACAGGCGCAAAGCATTGCAAGAAGATCGCAAACACCAAAAAATTTCGAAGTCCGATGGTTTCTCGATCCAGTTGTTCTTCATCCGGGAGCAAATAACAAAACGCCCCAAACAAAACAAACAGAATAATCATTGTAATTGCGCTGGATGAGGTTACCTCCATCGCATATTCATCCATATAAGAAGCAAGAAGGCGATTTAAAATTCCAAAAATCTGTTGATTTAACAGAAAAGTAACACCAACCGCCGGAACAATCAAAAAAAGATGCTTTTTTTTAAATGAAACGTGATAGAGCGGATACATAAAAAGAAGCATAAACGCCGAATGGTGGAACCCAAGGGCAACTATCACAACGACTAGAAATGCCAACCATTGTTTTTTGCGAACAAATCGATATGCGATCATCCCCGTCGCCATCGCTAAGGCTTGCCGGATACCCGAAAAGATCATAACGAAGGTGGACATATTGACAAAAAGAACGATCTTTAAATAGGCGTATCTTTTTTCTTCATTATAGAGCAGCACCATAGGGATCAACGTTAATGCGGCAACGATTGAAGCAAAAATTTGGTAATGACGGGTGATTTTGGCAATCAACCAGTTCAAGAGGTCAAATAGATTCTCTGTTTGAAAAATCTCGAACGAGGGAGCGGGCTGACCGATATAAGAAGTAAAAACTTGTTTATAATAATACTGATCTCTCCCCACCATTATGCCACGCAACGACAAAAGGACGAAAAGCAAGAAAAAAAAGACTATTATTGCCAAATTATGACGTTTAATAAATTCATTATTCCCGACACAAAGCATATGCCCGAACTTCGTTTTGCGAACAGCAGTAAAACAAAAAATAGCCGGGATCAAAAGTAACAAAAAATACGGTATCATTTTTCACTTTCTATTTCCAATATATTATACATACGCTCTTTGAATCAAGTGATAGTACATTTTACGCAACAAGGGACGAATTTTTGCATACAGCAGCACGATCCTCAATACCGCAACCTTTGCGGGCGAAAAGCGCATGTTACTCTTAGAAGCGCGTATACAGCGCTCCACCAAAGGACCCACGTTATATACCGCATACTGATGTGCAAAGGCGTATAAATAATCGTGATCTTTATTGCTCAATTTAGCCAAACGATCTACCATCAAATCTCCAATCGCCATACTGTCTTTGACAAAAAGATGGCGTCCCCGCTCCGTGAGTTGTCCTCCGTGCACGCGAGAATATACAGCAGCCGAATCATCATAAAGCAAATCCAACTTTCGAGTAAAGATTTCCATCCACATTAAGGTATCCTGGCTATAGCGCAGACCTTCGTGGAAAAAGCCAACTTTATCAAAAACGGAACGAGGAATCAAAAATGCACAACCGTGGAAAGCCCCGTTTTGCAGCAGATCCATCAACACTGCTTGCCAATCGTTAATGCCGGGAATCAGATTGCGTTTAAAGGTACGAGGTAAAAAAGACGAATCTTTATCAATTTGCCGGCAATTGCACAAAGCAATCAATTCCCGATCACTGGTCGCCAATAACAGATCCATTTGACGTTTGATTTTATCAGGACTATACACATCGTCATGAGAAAGCCAGGAAAAATATTCGCCCTTCATTTGACGGATCCCATAATTCAAGGCAGTGGAAACACCGCCGTTTTCTTTAGAATAATACCGAATCCTATTTCCATAGGATGAAGCGATTTTTTCGGTTTCACCATTGTCTGTTGATCCATCATTCACAACGATGACCTCAACATTTGGATAGGTTTGCGCCAATGCACTGTCGATGGCCTCACGCATATATGCGGCGCCGTTATAAACAGGAATAACAATAGAAACTAACGGTAACATACAACCCTCATTCGTCTTGATACTTCAAATAAATATTTTTAAGTTCTGCCTGAACACGCCCCTTGGCGTAGTTCATACCCACCGCATGTCCGGCAATGCCAAGTTTTCTTGAAAGTGTAGGATCCTCCAACAGCAACAGTAGTTTTTCGGCCAGATACTCCACGTCACCGCTATCAACCAAGTACCCGTTTTCACCATCGACAATCAATTCATCATGTCCTCGGTTCCGAGTCGCAAGCAAGGCGTTCTCTGTCAGCATAGCTTCGATCAGATTCAAAGGAAGACCTTCGCGCTTGCTGCAAGATACAGCAATCTCACTAATTTGTTGGTATTCCTGAAGGTTGGTGACATATCCCAGAAATCTCACCTGCTCCTGAAGTTGCAAAGTGTCGGTCAATTGCACAAGGTTTTGGTGTTCGGAACCGTTGCCTGCCAAAAGCAGCATCGCCTCCGGGTGCTTCTGCACCACTCTTTTCATCGCCTTGATGACCATTGCCTGGTTCTTATTGGGAAGCAGCTCACCTACACAAAGAATATATCGCTTATCCTGCGAAAGCCGTAGTTTTTCTTTCAATGCCCATCTTTCTTCGTTTGGGATAGCATGGTAGCGTTCCGGATCCACTCCCACCCCGTGGATATGTTCAACGGGGCAATGAAATTTTTGGGACGCCAGTTGAAAATCTTCTTGGTTGATCGTAATCTGGCAATCGGTGATCCGAGAAAAGAGTTTTTCAATCGGATAATAAATAAGCCAGTTCAATTTTGATGCTCCCCGATAGAAATGGAAGCCATGGGCGGTATAAAATACCTTCGTCCCGTTTTTTCTGGCCTGTAATGCAGCCAACCGTGCCACGATCCCACCCATCGGTGTGTTGCAGTGTATTACGTCGTAATGGTTATCAGCAATAATCCGTTTCAATTGACTGTAGGCCTTAATATTATCGGCGCTTTTAGGAGAGCGAGAAAAGGGAACGTCAAAAACGCAGTCAGCAAAATCCAGCTTCAGACCGTTTTTTTCTTTTAAATTATCCCGGGCTGCAACATGAATTTCAACATCCCCTAAGGTACGTAGCATCTCCGCCAAGGGTCTGTGAAATTGACAGATGTGGCTTTGTACCGTGGCAACCAGCAATATTTTCTTCATACCTGATACATCCTTGAAACTAATTTAATCAAAAGGGCAAAATGGAATTGAGTGTAAATATCACGTTTAATGCGAAGGCGCGGAACTTTGTTTCTTTCATATTCACCACTCGGATATTCATATCATATAGTTCTGGATTCAGATATTTCTTCATATCCAAATGATGACGGTCGGAAATTCGATCCTTAAGAGGAACGCGGAACATCAGATCCAAAAATCTGCGATTATTGAAAATAATGGTAATATCAAAGCAATATTTCATCTCACTGATATTCATACCGCCCCAGCTACCCGAGGTAATTTCATTAAAATGAACGTCAGCGGGGGGATACTGGGCAGGAATCTTATCATATTCAAAATCAGCCAAATAATGTGCAAAAACCTTATCCACTTTATGAGCAAGACTTCTGTTCAACAGAAAAATCTTATACAAATTTCGATAAAGTTTTGGAGATAACCGGGGCATTTTAACTCGGTTATAATACTTATACCAATAACAACGGATCGATTCAGAGGTCCAACTTTTGATCTCAACGTCTATATCGCAGTGTTCCCGTAAAAACATCCGCTTTCGAAGTTCGTTTTCTTTGGTAAAGAGGATATATCCGTCATTATGATCGATAATCGCCTTTTTTTCTGCGAAGCGATCTATGGCACCGTTTTCCTCCGGGACTTGGTATAAGCTCCAAGGGACATTGAACCGCTTGGAAATCGTTCTGGCGGCATCGCAATCAATGGTTTCTTTTTTGGCAGAGCAATAACTGAAAGTTTTATAATCGTTATAATGACCGTTTGCTGCGGCAAAACTTGTATTACTATCGATTCCGCCGGTAAGTGATTGACCGATATTCTTCCACTTTTTAAGAACCAGTTCCATATTCTTTTTCAGAATATCGGCACCGGCTTCGATCACTTCGTTATACTCCTCTTCTGTTTTACATTCCGGAAGATCACGAAGGGGATAAAAACGAAAATGAGAGACGTACTCCGCCTTCATATCATAGGTATAATAGATATCAGGGACGATGCGCTTTACTTCCTTAAAAGCCGAAAGATCGCCAGGCAGATACGCTCCCATTATTCTTGGATACCATTTATAAGCGATCAATTCCTTAACAAAAGGATCCATCCGGTAACCGCAAAGATCCCCCAAAATCTGAAAATGGGAAGTGAGATAAAAGGCACTGCCATCGACACAGTAATAGGCCGACTGCATTCCGGAGGGATCCGTTGTATACGAAATTTTTCCATCCTTGATCACACCGAACACAAAAATACCCGTCAGTTCGTCCAGATAATCAAAAAAATCAGGGCAGTCAACGTGGTTCACTATTCTTTTGAGAATAGCAGTTTCATCAGTTTCCATCGTAAAGGGATTATATGCGTGACCGTAAAGAAAGCAGACCGTTCCGTTGTTTTCATAATAATGAAAACCGGTCAGTTTATGGTAGCAAAAGCGGATTCCTGCCACAGTCCGGCAAAGCCATTGGCCGCAAAAAGGGAATTCATTTAGATCAATATTGTCACGGTTGGTCGCCATAAAGCCTCGGATAAACAGAAGTTCTTTTAAATCAGCATTATTTTTAATAATTTCTTTAAGCATTTTTATTACTCCCAATCAGATTCATATAAATTCGGTCATTTAACCGTTCCGCATTATTCTCACCTACAAATGAATTATGCGGGGTAAGGAACACGTTTTGCATTTTCCACAGAGGGTGATCCGGCGCAATAGGTTCTTCCTCGAAAACGTCAAGTGCCGCTTTTATATCATTTTTTTGAAGCCGATCGATCATAGCAGCAGTATCAATCAACCCTCCACGTGCAATATTAATCAAAACACAGCCCGTTTTTAAGAGGTTGATTCGGTCAGCGTTCAGCAAATGATAAGTTTGATCCGTTAACGGCAAGGTAAGAACAACTACATCGGAAACGGCAAGGATATCATCTAATTTTGAGATAGGTTCAATCTGATCAAAAGGCTCTTTTACCAGCCCCTGAACATCAAGTCCAAAAACCTTACACCCAAATGCCTTAAATCGAATGGCACACTCGGTACCAACATTCCCGCAACCAATGATACAGACGTTTTTTTTACCCAGCTCCTGAAGGGTTCGGTTCTTTTCCCAAAGCTTTTTCGTTTGATTTTGATAAAAAAAGTGAGTACATTTATAAAACTGCAGCACTGAGCAAAGTGCAAATTCCGCCATAGGAATACTGTATACGCCTCCGGCATTATACAGCTGTATTCCATTTTGTTTCATATAATCCAAAGGAACCCGGTCGTATCCCGCACTGGTTAATTGAACGAAGCGAAGATTGATAAACTTTTCCGCCTGATGATAAAGGAAAAGACCGTTGCAGATAACACCCTCCACCCAATCGTACGGACAAGGAAGCGCATCTTTTTCCTGCTGTAAAAAATACACAGAATGCCCCAGGTCAGCCAAGGTTTGGATTTGTTTTTTTCCATCCGGCCATGCGCCGGTCACAAGCAAGTTCATTTTTTTATCCCGTTGACAATTTTTGATATAATCGTTTTAGTATCGACACTGTTTTCGTCCCACTTTTCGGGATGGGCCGCACAGTAATCTTCATAGGCTCTGATTTTTTCTACGCCCTTGGAAAAAATCAACTTAACATCTTCAATATCCGTAATTTGTTCTACATTACAAAAACTTCGGGACAGGATCGCCATGGTAGAACCCAGACGGTAATGCTCCATAATCACGTATTCTGCAGGAAGCATTCCCTTTCCCAAAGAGGCAATTCCTCCAAAGCCGTAAGGGATACTGCTACTTTTTAATCGATTACATATGTTTTCTACAGTACCATCCGCCAGTAATTCAAACATAAAGGTTCGATGATAACCCAGACTAAGATCGTTGAGGCCGATATGGATCTCATCAATCCCTTCGATAGAAAGGATCTCATCAATGCGGTTAACCGCCTCCGGTGTTTCCAAAAGCAGCATCGTTTTGGCACGACCATTCACCTCATTAATGAAATACCGTACCTCCTCAGGTGTCTTAAAATAGGGAAGCATTACAATATCGGCCCCATTCCGAATCACAGCATCAATTTCCTCGGCAGACGAGATATATGTATCGGTTGCGCCGTGGATCGGGTTCACACGAACCAACAGCTCCGCCCGGGTCAATACCGCCTTGATCCGTTGCACATCTTGAGGGGTATGATGGAGCTGTACGGTATCCATACCACCTTGACGCAGTTTTTTTTCAATATATTCCATATCGATGAAGATGCGATCCACACCTTCTTTTTCTGCAATTAAAGCAATTTCGGGGCGGTTGGTTATATACATTAACTTTAACGACAAATTAACACCTTATTTCCCAACGTGTTGCTCCACGTTGTTATTATTTTCTACCGTTTCACCTACGTTTTTATTGTCTGCATTTGACAAAACCTTGAAAACAGTGGATACTAAAATTTTAAGATCCAAACCTATTGAAAGATGATTTATGTACCACACGTTCATACGGATTCGTTCATTCCATTCCACACATTTTCGACCGTTAATCTGGGCCCATCCGGTGATCCCCGGTCGCACGTCAAACATATGGAGTTGCTCTTCAGAATACTCTTCATAGGGCCATGGATGGTAAGTAAGAGGCGGACGCGGACCAACAAAGCTCATTTCGCCAATCAATATATTGATTAATTGCGGCAATTCATCAATACTGGTTGCCCGAAAAACTCTACCCACCCGGGTAACACGGGAATCGCCCGATCCGGAATATACACCGCTTCCGGTATGCTCAGCTCCCAGACACATTGTGCGAAATTTGTAGATAGTAAAAATCTTTCCGTTTTTACCGATCCGTTTCTGCTTAAATAAAGGGCTTCCCGGTGAATCCAGGACAATCATCAAAGAGAAGATCAACAAAAAAGGCCACAATATAGCAAGCAAAATCAACGAAAAGAGAATATCAAAAAACCGTTTCCCAAATCTTCGATACATACGTATACCCCTACCCCGTTCCTTTTATTAATTATATCATATTCAGCATAAAAATACAATAAACATTTTGAATAATTTCGTGTTTTTTCACGAAAAAAGTAATACTTTTTGATAATTTTTTATTGTTTTATGAAAAATTAACCAGTTTCAGCAAAAATTTCCGTAATTTGCGTGTTTGATGCCAACCAATACAATACCACCGATAAAAGACCGAGGAAACCGGAAGGTAGCGATCACCACGATAAACAGCAGTTACGACTGCAATAGCAGTCTTTTGAGGAATATTGGACTCCACAATAAATTGATTATCGCCGATACAGGTAAGGCTTTTACCATCAATTTGAACGATCCGATGGAGTACATATGCACCGTTTTCCCGCCGGTACAGAATGATATCGTATTTTTTCAGTTGTTCCGGCAAGGGAGAAAGCTCAACGCTATCCCTTTCCTGTCGAAGCAACGGAAGCATACTGGTGCCACGGGGTGAAAACCGCACCGATCGGCCTTGCTCCAATTGTTCACGGATCAGCGGCATCAATTCCTCTAGGGGAAGTTCCCGTTTATTGAAGCAGGTCATTTTCTCTCAATACCTTCAAAAAGGAAGCAACGCTGTTTTGGGCAGTCTCTACCGTGGTGTCATAGACAGCCAGGATGGCTTGCACCAGTTCATTCTCTTCTGCCCCCTGCTCCAGTCGTTCCCATAAAAAACGAGCGGTTTCATTCAGAGTAATCATCATATTCAGATCCAGCGTATCTCCGGTGGGGATCACCACCACGTCGCCTGCGACCTCCCGCAGGACAAAGCCTTCTTTGATCTTCATTCCGTTCTTCCTTTCTGTACCATCGCCCGATAAGCCACAAGGGCGGCCTCCGGCTCGGTATTACAAGTTAATTGCCAGATCGGGACCGTTACAAAAAGGCGATCTAGCAGCTCTAAGAGTTTCGTTCGGTGAATTACGTCACGGGGGCGGTTCATTTGTTTAAAAAGCGCTTGTACCGACTTGGGTCCGAAAAAAGGGCTTATTCTATTTTCTGCGCCTCTCTGCAGAACGGCAATACCAGCCACGGGGATCCGGCGATCAGCGCTCAGATCGTGTTTTCCGCTCCAGGGAGTGCCATAGGCATACCAGATCCCATCTTCATAGCGCAAAGCAGGTTTATCGTCATTGAGGATATAAGCGCGGTCACCGAATTGCTGCAGCCAAAGCCCGACGTGGGTGGATTTTCCCACCCCGGAATCCGCCGTGAACAGGTAGGCTTGCCCATCCACCACCACCGCTGAAGAATGGAGCATAAAGCCGTCATACCGCAAAAGTTCCCGATAAAAGCACAAGCCGGTAGCCAAGTATTCCGCCTCTTCCGGTGTCAGATGGGGGCGATTTTCCAACAAGCGCTCCCAATGGGTTCGGACGGTAATATCCACCGGTGCCGGTGGGCAGACATAGGCCCTTGCACGCTCTGCCGTTATACCGGCAGCATCCATTTGAACCACCAGGCCGGCGATTTTATAATATTGTTCCATCAGGTATCCTCCCCGGCGATTTCGCCAAAGGAATAGTGTAAACCTACCTTTTGCATATCCGCCTCATAGGCCGCCACATTTTCCGGTGTCACAAGTTTCAATTCCAGTTTTCGTAATGCAATATTCCTTCTACGCAGACGCAGTACGTCCACCGCCCGCACCAGCCAAAATACCGGCAAAAGAAACGGGCACTTACGCAGGATAGGGTATACCTTTTCCAGGTCCTTGGCTCTGGGAAAGGCGATCAAAAATGCAGTATAAAGGGAGCCATGGTTTTTTCGGTCAATTGCATTTCTACGAGCGCCCTCTGCAAGCACCCATGAAGAAAAGATCCCCCAACAACCACTTTCCAAAATGCGTGCAGTAATCAGTTGAGTCACCTCATCTGCCGGTCCATCTTCAAACCAAGACTCCGCAGTTCGGATCAAATTTTTATGAAAAACCAAAAGGTTCATTTTATTTAATTCAGCTTGAAGGTAATCTTCATCCATTTGAGGATTAGCACGGCGATAGACCCAAAGGTCTGTCAAATGTCGGCAACCAATACCACTCATCCGATAATGCTTTACAAAATGAATGAACAAAAACAAATACTCGTCCTCCGGGCGCATCGCATAACAATGACCCTCCATACGGACTGCACGTTTCCATGGATCCCCCACATAAGAATAAAGATCCGAAGTTTGTGATTCGTTTGGAACCAGGCTTAAATGCAATTCCAGGTAAAGTTCCGGGGATTTCCAATTACAGGTATGCTCTGCCCCTACCTCTTCCTCATAGCCCTGTTCCTGCAAAATGGTCAAAATTCGGTCATACTGTTCCCTACGGATCAGGATATCCGCATCCCCCATGCTGCGTAGCTCCGGGTTTGGGTAAAGTTTTTTTAACTTACACCCCTTCAATGGTAGATAGTCGATCCCATACTCTTCAAAGGCAGTACACAACCTTTGAACCGCTCTCATTTGCCGCTCGCTTTGCATAAGAGCTTGAACGTAATCACGAAAAAGGCTTTGCATCGCTGGGGTATTTTTGGGAAGGCCGCAACAGACAGCGCCTTGATATGCCAGCGCCCTGATCTGATGTCGGCGTAACTGTTCCATACAGCAAGCTAAGTCAAAATTTGCAGGCAATATACATTTTTTGTTGATAATTCCGCTACGGATCAAAGTGATTATAGCCTGGTCTTCAATCGTCATTACCTGCTCCTTTCACATACTAATTCATTATAATTATAGCACCATTAATGAATAGATTCAATGTTTAAATTTAAAAAACGTGGAGTTATATTCCATAAAACAAAGCAGCTATCTCCTTGGATTCAAATTCCGAATCACTCCTGTTCAATAAAAAGTACCCCTATTGGGTGACCCTTCGTAAGGAATAACCGCCTTAAAATCCAAGCTTTTGGCGTAAAACTGTGTTAAAAATGCTCGCCATCCGACAGGATGCCTCGCTTTTTGTGCCTTGTTTTCCATCCAAAAGATTGAATTTTAAGGTACAATGTAGTTTTGAGATACAGATTCTTCGCATCTGCTCCACGTAGCATACGGTATATTTTGAGGTTCAAATCCGGTTCTACTCCTTTTGAAAATTACATCTATTCGGCGGAGGATTAGGGATACAGATGCTTCGCATCTGCACCTCCTCGACGACCGCTCCGCTCTGCTCGCGGTACCCGTCTCGGACCAGTCGGCGGCAAAACAGCCGCACCGGGCTGTTTTGCTGATCGCCGCCTGCCCCCCTTGGGGTTCAAATCTCTAATCCCCGCTGATCAAAAAGGAAAAGCACCCCAATTGGGGTGCTTTTCCTTTTTGGCGGAGGATTAGGGATTTGAACCCTAGCGACGCTATGAACGCCCTACGAGATTTCGAATCACGCCTCTTCGACCACTTGAGTAATCCTCCGGATACCACTGTATTTTAACATATTATCCCTCGGATTGCAAGGGGCTTTCATACTTTTTTGGTTTTATGATTATGATATAGTATGAAATATTTATTAATTATACAATTGATATTGGTCTTCCTGATTCCGGCTGAGGCTGCAGTAAATAATTCCGACCTGATCATCAACGGCGGTATTGAAGAAATCACACTTCAAGAGGGAGAAAAATACCATCTTCGTATTCAAGACGATTTGACCCGATTACCGATCTTCAAGGATCTTTATTTTCAAAGCACCAATCCTTTGGTGGCATCAGTTGGGAAAAGAAACGGGATCGTTCGTGCGCATTTTGTCGGGAAAGCAACCATTATCGTAACAGCAGCTGATGGCGATAATGCGGATATCACCATTACAGTAGAAAGGAAAACTACTAAAAAGCCGATTCCTACTCTATTTTTCTTCCTATTAATATTAACGCTTGCGGGTGTGATCTTTTTGCTCAGACAGTAAAAAATGCGCTATGCTTTCGCATAGCGCATTTTGAATTATTCACCGTAGCCCAGGTAGCAAGCAACCATCTTGGTTACTTCTGCGCGGGTGATATTGCTCTTGGGATTCAGGTAATACTGGCCGTTCTTCAGTTCGCCGTTGATCATCTGATATTTACCAACAGCCATACGAACGTAGGGTTTAGCCCAAGAAGAAACCTTCTTTTCATCGGCAAAGCCCTGACCGTTGGGGGCCAAGTACAGCTGATCGATCTCGCCGGCGTGCTCAGTGTAGTAAACTTCGCCGGTTTGAGTGATTCCTTCAGACTTAAGGCAAATGGTAACCAGGATCTTCATAACCTGTTCACGGGTAGCACCCTTAGCACCTTCGAAGCTGATCATACCGGTCTTGGCATCCATACTACCGTTCATCAGACCGGCACTGGTAACAGCCTTAACGTAGGGCTGAGCCCACTTGGCAACGGAATCAGCATAACTGAGGCTTACACCGGAGAAGGCAGATACGTCCAGACCAAACACACGGCAAGCCATAGCTGCGATCTCGTAACGGGTGATCTGCTTGGTGGCGTTAAAGTTACCCTTTTCGTCACCCTGCATAATACCGAACTTACCGTTATTCAGATAATCCACGTAGGGTTTCGCCCAATCAGCGATCTTAGCGGCATCGGTATAGGTAACGGTATCACGGTCGGAATAGATATACAAGGTGGAGCGACGCTCGGGTACGCTAACCTGAGCAGGGTTGCCATCCTTATCCACACCGTCACGGGTAGTGGCAGGAGCAACCACGTAAACCACAGTCTTCTTCTGCTCCAGGTTCACCTTGGTGGTTTCATCCTGAGCCATAGAGATCATATTGGTAAAGTTAGGATCGGAGAAGAAGGTTGCATTGGTTTCTTCGGAAGAGGTCTTAACCTTACCCTTCAAAACAACGCTCTTAACAGAGGCGGGCAGGTACATGGTGTACACGTTGGTGCCGCTGGAAATGGCTTCATAGGTCTTTTCGCCAACGGTACCGGTGATCACGGTTTCGTTTACGTTACCGGCTTGGGTCAATACAACGACCTTAGCGCGGCTGGTAGCGGTTCCGTCTTCGGAGATTACCTTAACGTAAGCGTTACCGGATTCATTGTTTTCTACAACGTACAGCCCGTTTTCGCACTTCTTGGTGCAGGCGTAATCGTAGTAAACGTCATAGGTGGCACCGGGAGCAACCTTAACGTTGATGGCGCCGGCGGTCTGCAGACCGATGGGCAAGATATAAGCAGTCTTGCTCTTTCTTGCGCCTTCAACGGAAATGATGGAAGCATCGCTGCTCTTACCGGTCTTGAAGGTCAAGGTATAGGAAACGGCATTCTCACCGTTACCGGAGGTTGCTACCAAGGTAAAGGTGTTGCCCTTGGTCAGATCCAAGCCATATTCTCCGCCTACGGGGATGATCATCTTACCGGAAGCATCGGTCAGCTTCAGTTCGGTACCGCGGAAAGCGTTGGGACGAATGGTGACAGACTTTTCTGCAGCAGAAACGGTTGCCTCGAAGGCATTTTCTGCGGTTTGGGTCATTCCGTCGATAGAAAGAACGCCAACCAGAGCAATCGCTGCATCGTCCTTAACATAATCCAGATTGATCTTATAGATCTTCATGGTATTGCCATCTTCAGAGGTAACTCTCAGATAAGCGGTAACAGGACCGCGCATAAAGATGGGTGCATCCAGATCTTCGATCGGTTGAGTCAATTCTTCATCTGCAAAATATTCAGCGGTAGCATTCAAAGAAAGTGCGCTATCGGTGCCGTGAGCAAATGCAGGATAGTAGTACAACAGCAAGGAGGAAACAACGTCGATCTTGCCGTTGCCAACCAAACCGTTGGCATAGGAAACAACCTCTGCTTTATTATTCAAAGTACGGTTCAGGCTGATCACGAAGCTTTCAGTGTTCTTGCCGTTCAGAGAGGTTACGTCCACGTAGAACTTCACATTCTCCGCATTGCCGGAAGCCTTCATAGCAGCTACCACGTCAAGAGAATCAGCGGTAACGGTCTTCTTGGCATCCAGATAGATGGTCTCCTTGGAATATTCGCCCAATTCATAGGGACGGGGATATTCAGCCACGTCACCTGCGATGTTATCGGTATAAACGCCGTTAACAAACTTGGCGGGATCCTTGGTGATGGTGTATTCTGCATTCATCACAGTTTCAGCATCGGAGCGCTGGGTCATTTCCCAATCCAGGAAGGTGTAGTCGATCTTACAGCGGCTGGCTTCTTCCAGGGTATAGCCGTCAGCGTTATGGATGATCTTATAAGCTTCTTTTTCGTTGAAGCCTATAGTAGCGCCGGTGTTATCGGCATAGTAGTTACCGGAGAAATCCCACATGGTGCCGGGGGCGGTACCGTAGGTTCTGGTCAAAGCAGCGTAGTTGATCATGTGATTACCCTTCATCACGATCATGTTAGAGGTATCTACAGTTTTACAGTTACCCTGGGTACGCAAGCTGGCGGTACTACCGAAGAAGGTATCGGCATGGTCGGAAACTACCGTATTATTGGTAACGTATACGGTCATATTGTCCCCGGTGAAGTAACAGTTGATATAGTTACCGGAGGGGAATGCATTGTAGAATACGTTGCCATCCCAGAAGTAAACGATGTTCTTCATATTCGCCCAACCGCTGTTGCTATGATGGTTGGTGCTGAAGTGACAACCGGAAGCGCCGGAGCCGTGGGGTGCGAAGTAGCTGTTGGTCCAAGAATGGAGTGCATTATCCACATCGCGGGAACGGTAGGCGTTCCAAACCTGTTTGGTGTTGCCGCCAACGTACACACCGTCGGCCACCATCTTCTCGATCAAGGGACCGGTTACGGCAATCTTAACGTTAACGACACGGATATCGTACATATACAGGGTGGTATATTCGGTGCCCATACCGTATTCTTTATTGAAGTTAAAGACATAAGCATTGGCATTACCGCTACGGTCGAATCCGCCACCGGCACCGTCAGCCAGGATGTTCTTCAGAATGGTTACGTTGCTGGCGTTACGGCTGACATCGTCCACGTAGGAGCAGCCTTCGCCCATCTTGATACCGTCTACAGTAATAACGTAGTCATCAGCCTCGGGAGCTACGCGGATACAAGCGTTGAAGGTAGACTCGGTAGCATCGTTACCACGGGCGGGGTTCAAAGTCCATTGAGAGTTATCCACAACGTCCTGAGACAGTACGTCGTAGGGCTTTACGTTGGGGTTCACACCGTGCTGGGCACCCAGGATGGTGCAGGAGCCGGTGATGGTCAGCTCGTCGTCATAAGTACCGGCGGGAACCACGATGGTGGGGATCTCAACACCCTTGGCATTGGCGTGAGCGATGATATCGGGCACGTTGCCAAAGAGGTTTTCGCCAACAGTCAGGCGGTAGATGGAGCCATCCCAACGGAAGGGCATCATAGAGCCGGCTTCCTGTTCGTTGGCCAGAGGATGATACATATAGTAGCCGGGATAAGCCTCTGCAAAGGTCTTGCAGGTGGTGATATCACCGATTACTTCAATATTAATAGTATAAGAAGGAGTGTAGGTGTTTTTTGCATCCTTGGGTTCGGCGTTCAAAAATACCTTGGCGGTATTATTGGCGCTCACTTTCAGGTCGGAAAGATTGATCTTATCAATTTCGCCGGTCAGGCCGGAAACGACACCGTACTGATTGACCTTGGCGTCCTGATACAGCTTGGCTTCGTATTGATCGCCAAAGCTGAAGGTGGGAGCAAAGGGAATATCCTTGCTCTCGTAAGCCAGGATATCAATTTTAAAGTTCTGGTTATCCACCCAAACCAAAGGCCAGTTGCCAACGGTCAGCTGGCAAGACAGGTTGGTCTGAGTAAGATCGGGAGTTACGTAGAATTCGGTCCGGATCAGGCGGCCGTTTTCGGAATCTACGTAAACGGGATTGTAGACGCACTCCCCTTCAGTAGTACCGAAGAAGTTTTGGGACATATCGATATAGGTATCGTTGCCGGCACCTTGTACGGTGGGGATCAGATAGCTGTTCAGCAATACGTTCTTGCGGAAGATAAAGCAGCTGGTCTGATCGTTGGCAACGGAGTCAACCAAATATTCCGGAGTGACGAGAGTGGTCAGATTATCGGAATAGACATAGTTGTTCTGCATATCGATCACGGAGTTCTTGTTGATCAGTTCGTAATGAACCACGCCGGCAGCAGATGCGTTATAGAACACAGAGTTGCTGACCTGCAGCAAGCTGTTGGGACGGCCGTCTGCATTGGTGATGTTTACGTCACCGGTGGTGGAAGCAACGAACTCGTGATGGGTGGCAGCGTTGTCGATGGACAGCACGTAGCCCTTAGGAGTTTCGGGGTCGGCATTGTAGAAGCAGGAATTGTTGATCTCGATCACGGGGGCAACGCCGTTGGCAAACCAGGTCTTAGCCAAGAAACCGATGGGGTTCTCTACGTATGCCAGGTTCTCAACGTACAGCTCGCTGAAATAGGGAGCAATAAAGGAATTGGCAGGAGTAGCATCAGCCAGTGTATTGCCGTAACCGGTTACGTATACGTTTTCAACCCGCAGAGTACGGGCATGGCCGGCGTTGCGCATATAGAATACGTTATACAGGGACTTTTTGTTACCCTCGGTCTCAAAAACGGTATTCTTAACGGTCAGTTCGGAAGCACCCTGGTTCCGGAGGTTATCAACGTAGCCGCTGCCTTCACCGAAGGTCAGACCGTCGAAGGTCACGTTAGCGGTGATGGCCTTTTGCTTTACGATGATCGCGCACTTCAAAACGGCCTCTGCACCGCGGGCAGCCTTGGTCCAGGGAGCCTTTTTGTCGGTGGAAGCAACGTTGGGGTTCACGCCTGCATTGGGGCCCAGCAGAGTCATACCGCCGGTCAGTTCGATTTCGTCGGCATATTCACCGGCGGTCAGCAAAATGACGGGGTTAGACAGATTCAGGCCCTGTGCATGATCCCAGGCAGCTTTAAAGCTGGAGAAATAGAAATCCTGATCATAGACGTCCTCGATGGTTTCACCGCGGAAATCAAAAGAGATCGGCGTTCCTTCTTTCAGGCCGCTCCAGGCAGGGTTTACCACGAATGCGGTGTTCAGAAGAGTTTCATATTCGTCAACTTCTGCAGCCGCGGCGGGGAAAACCATTGCCGAGCAAAGGGATACCATCATTGCGATCAAAGCAATAAATGATACCAAATGCTTCATTGTTTGTTTCATAATGAACTTTCACTCCTTACTTGAAATGTGCTATAAATATATATAGGCAGCATCATTATATCAAAAAAATCCCACAAAGGGCATAACTTTATGTTGTTAAAATGCAACACTTTGTTGTATTTTTGAATTTTCTATCATTCTGCATAATCATTTGGACGTTTTTTTATTCTATTTAAACAAAAGCTTTCATAAGTTGCCACGAAAGGGAGGAATGACAATGAAACGGATTTCTACATTTTTTATTATATTAGTATTATTTCTGACATCTTTCGCCATTGGCGTTCGGGCACAGCCGGAGGTAAAGGTGCCCTCTGCCCTATTGATGGAGCAGACCACGGGCACGGTTTTATTTGAAGCGAACGCCGACGAAAAGCGGGCACCGGCCTCGGTGACCAAGGTAATGACTCTGCTTTTGATCGTGGAGGCGCTGCAAAAAGGCCAACTGACCCCGGAGCAGATGATCCCGGTCTCGGCCGAGGCGGCGGGGATGGGCGGCAGCCAGGTTTATTTAAAGGAAGGCGAGACCATGAGTGTTCGGGAGATGCTGAAGTGCATTGCGGTGGTTTCCGCCAACGATTGCTGTGTTGCCATGGCAGAGGCCCTATGTGGCAGTGTGAACGCTTTTATTGAGCAGATGAACCGTCGGGCGGCGGAATTGGGGATGGTCAATACCCACTTTAACAGTTGCACCGGCCTGGATACCGAAGATCATTACACCACCGCCCGGGATATCGCTATTATGAGCCGGGAGCTGATGAGCCATCCGGAGATCACCGAGTTCACCACCATCTGGATGGATACCATCCGGGAAGGCACCTTCGGGCTTTCCAACACCAACAAATTAGTGCGATATTACGACGGAGCCACCGGCTTAAAAACCGGCTATACCGATTCCGCCGGCTATTGTCTTTCCGCCACGGCCACCCGGGACAACGTTTCTCTGGTGGCGGTGGTGCTGGGCGGCAGCACCAGCGACGAGCGGTTCAGCGATGCCAAGGCGCTGTTGAACTACGGCTTTTCCAAGATCGCCGTTTACGATCAGCCTGCGCCCGTACCCAACGGAGTAACGGTACTGAAGGGAAAGGCACCTTTGGTGACCCCCATTTGCCGGGAGGCTCCCTCCTTTCCCGTTGAGAAGGGCAAGGAAGGGGCAGTCACCTACACCGTCCATCTGCCGGAATCGGTGGAGGCTCCCGTAGAAGAGGGCCAACGGCTGGGGACCATCGAATATCAACTGGAGGGGCAGACCTTGGGCTCTTTGGATCTCTTTGCCGCCCAAGGAGTTCCGAGGATCGGGTTTTGGGACTTATTTTTTAAATCCATTTGCTATTTTTTCACAATTTAGACTTGAACAACGCCTTTTTTTATGTTATGATGATACAAAGATAAAGGGTTTATAACCAAACTACCCCTTCGGAACAGGAGAACGATATGTCTGTTAAAGTAAACAGAAAATACTTGAGTCAGTTCATCAACGAACACGAGCATGAATATATGCGCCCCTACGTGGAAGTGGCTCACAATATGCTGCACAACAAAAAGGGTCCCGGCAATGACTTTTTGGGCTGGGTGGATCTTCCCCTGAATTATGATAAGGAAGAATACGACCGCATCAAGGCGGCCGCCGCCAAGATCCAAAAGAATTCCGAGGTTCTCCTGGTGATCGGCATCGGCGGCAGTTATCTGGGTGCCAGAGCTGCTATCGAGTTCATCACCTCCCCGCTCTACAACAACATGAAGAAGAGCACCCCCGACATCTACTTTGTCGGCAACAATATCAGCTCCACCTATCTAGCTGAGATCATACAGATCATCGACGGCAGAGATTTTTCCGTGAACGTGATCTCCAAATCCGGCACCACCACCGAGCCCGCCATCGCTTTTCGGATCTTTAAGGGTCTGATCGAAAAGAAATACGGCGAGGAGGAAGCCAAAAACCACATCTTCGTCACCACCGATAAGGCCAAGGGCACCCTGAAGGGGCTGGCCACCGAAAAGGGCTACGAAACCTTCGTGGTTCCCGATGACGTGGGCGGTCGGTTCTCTGTTTTGACCGCAGTTGGTCTGTTACCCATTGCCGTAGCAGGGATCGATCTGGATGCCATGATGAAGGGCGCCGCCGATGCTCGGCTGGATACCCTGACCATCGACAACGACTGTTACACCTATGCGGTGGATCGCACCCTGCTTTTGCGGAAGAACAAGACCACCGAAATGCTCATCACCTACGAGCCCTCCGGCGTTTATTTCGCCGAATGGTGGAAACAGCTTTACGGTGAGAGTGAAGGCAAGGATCAAAAGGGTCTGTTCCCCGCCTCCGCCACCTTCTCTACCGATCTGCATTCCCTGGGACAGTTCATTCAGGACGGCAACCGTAACCTCTTTGAAACGGTGCTGAAGTGCAACGAAGTGAAGCACAAGATCACCATTGAGGAAGAGGATGGCAACATCGACGGTCTGAACTTCCTGGCCGGCAAGACCGTTCAGTACGTGAACGATTGCGCCTTCTTAGGCACGGTGCTGGCGCACACCGACGGCGGCGTTCCCAATATCATTTTGGAATTTGACGCCTACGATGCCTACAACTTCGGATATTTGGTTTACTTCTTTGAAAAGGCCTGTGCCATCTCCGGCTATCTCTTGGGTGTGAATCCCTTTAATCAGCCCGGTGTAGAAGCCTACAAGAAGAATATGTTCGCCCTGCTGGGTAAGCCCGGCTACGAGCAGGAAACCGAAGAAATCAACAAGAAGATCAACAGACTGGGTTAACCGACATTAGCTCGGGTCTGTTTAAAAAAATTTCGAATGTCGGAGAAAAGGAGACCATTATGGTAAAGGTTATTTTGGGCAAAAAGGGCACCGGCAAGACCAAGGCATTGATCGAGATGGTGAACAAAGCAGCCGCCGAGGAAAAGGGCAGTGTGATCTGCGTTGAATACGGCGATAAGCTGAAACTGGATATCTCCCATAAAGCCCGTTTAATTGATATTACTGATTACCCCGTAAACACCAACGAAGGCCTGGAAGGCTTTATCAGCGGCCTGTTTGCCGGCAACTACGACATCACCCACGTTTACATCGATTCTTTGCTGAAGATCGTTGGCGAAGATCTGGTTGCCGTTGGCGAAGCGCTGGAGAAGTTGGAAGCTCTGACCAAGGCAAACGACGCAACCGTTGTGTTCCTGATCTCTGCTGACGTAGAGACCGCTCCGGAGTCCGTTAAAAAGTATATGTAATTTTATAAAGGCTCCGCTTTTGCGGAGCCTTTTCTTTTGAGGTTTTATCGTTATGATCTATTTTTGGATCGGCATCGGTATCTTCGATGCGGTGATCATTTTATTTATCTTTCTTTTATGCCTGGTATCCCTGCGGCGGCGCCCCAACGATCTGCGCACCCGCAGCTTTCCGGAGGGGCACCCCATGAAAAAGGTGCAGGAGGCCATCATCGAGGGGCGAAAGTTCCATCTGCAGAATTTAGGCGAGCCCTTGGTCATTGAGGCGGGCGGTGTGGAGCTTTACGCCAAGCGGTACACCCACGAAAAGCCCAAGGGACGGATCATTCTGATGCACGGGTACCGCTCCATTGCCGAAAACGATTTCAGCGTGGGGGCGAGATTTTATTACGAGCTGGGCTACGAGCTGATCTTAGTGGACCAGCGGGCCCACGGACGGAGCGGCGGCACCTGGATCGGCTTTGGCATTTTAGAGCGGTACGATTGCCTTGCCTGGATCCGCTTTTTAAACGCCACCTACGGAGAGCTGCCCACCTTTTTAAACGGCATCTCCATGGGTGCCACCACGGTTTTGATGGCTTGTGGCCTGGAGCTGCCCGCCAACGTCAAGGGTGTGATCGCCGATTGCGGCTTTACCTCCCCCAAGGAGATCATTGCCCACGTGATGAAAAGAAAGCTGCACCTTCCCCTCTTCTTACTGCCGCCCATGAGCCTTTTTTCCAAGCTGTTTGCCGGCTATTATTTCGGCGAATACTCGGCGGTGGATGCCATGAGGCAAAATAAGATCCCGGTGCTCTTTGTGCACGGCAAGGACGATCACTTTGTTCCCCCGGAGATGACCCTGAAAAATTACGAGGCCTGCGCCGCCGAAAAGGAACTGATTTTGGTAGACGGTGCCGGCCACGGCACCTCCTTTTTGCAGGATCGGCCGACCGTGGAAAAGGCTGTGATCGCTTTTTTGGACCGATACCGCTAAAACATTCATATTCAGACCCCGTCTTTCATACTATGAAGTAAGAAAGTTGGGGTTGATTTTTTATGAGAGATGAAATGCAGGAGCGGGCAATTGCCCTGGGTGAATACATTTTGGCCACCGGTGCCACCGTACGGGCGGCGGCCAAGGAATTCAAAATTTCCAAATCCACGGTACATAAGGACGTGAGCCAGCGGCTGGAGCGGATCAACAACGAGCTTTTTCAAAAGGTGAAAAAGGTGTTGGAATTCAATCTGCAGGAGCGGCATATCCGGGGCGGCAATGCCACAAAAGAAAAATACCAGCGGTTGCGGCATCAATAACAAAATAAGACCCGGCTTTAAGCCGGGTCTTATTTTGTTATTATTTCCACTCTAAATAACCCAGATCTGCCAAAAAGTCGAAGCAACCGCTGATCTCGTTGAATTGAGCCATAAGATCTTCATCACTCCAGCGATCCAGCTCGTGGGCGGTCTGTACCGCGATCTCCCACAGAGTGCGGGTGCCGTCAGCCCAAAAGAGAGGCAGCTGTGCCTTGGCGTTCCAGGCCATCCGGTAAGGTGCCTTTTCCTTTTTTTGATAGCGGGAAAGGCAGATACAGCCTTCTACGATGCGCACCGGCACCCGATCGCCTCGCCCAAGCGCTTCGATCGGCATAGGAGGAACCTGTTCAGTGGGCTTTTCATAGGGCAAGGCGGGGTCGATCTTGCAAAGAGAATGGCAGGCTCTTGCCAAGGCCTCCTCTGCAAATTGCTGTTTTGGAGTTTGAGTAGCCTCCGTCCCTGCCATCCACACCAATTCCTCCGCTAACATTTGGCAGGTGGCGGTATCCGCATCGGCCAAACCGTAGAGGTACAGGGCCATGATCAGAGCATTCCGCTTTAGAATATCCTTTTGGATCCGATCGGGGGTATCCATGGAGGAATGGTAGCTTAAAGCCGGGGATGCCACCAAGGCGATGGACGGCACCTTCAACATAGGATCGGCAATAATATTATCGGTGCCGAATTCCTCGGCAAAAGGCATTTTATAAAAGTTATTGTGCCAGCCCTTATAGTCCTCGTAGACCTTTACCGCCCGATTTAGGGCAGCATCGGCAAAGGACCAATGGGAGATGGGATCATAACGCAGAGAAAGCTGTGCCCGATCGATCTCCTCCGTCCCCACCATATCAAAAATACCGCCGCACAGCATGGGCCGATCCCTGTGGATGGCCATATAGCCCATGGACCCGGTACATTCACCGCCCATAGCGAAGCGGATGGTTCGTTTTGGTCGGGGCAGATCACCTGCGGCAATGGCTTCTTCGATGCAGGCGGCCATTTCCAAAAGAGCACCGGCGCCGGAGGCATTATCGTTGGCACCGGGTTCGTAAAGATGACCGAAGGCAAAGACCTCCGGCAGGGCGGGATCCTGTCCCTGCAGGGCGCCGGAGACGGTATAAAGCTCACCGTCGTAGCTTTCGGTACGAACGTCCGCTACCACCGTAACGGGGCCTTGCTTTAAGCGAGTGCGCAGGCCGTCCCCCTGGCGGGGTGTTAATTTAAAAGAGAAGACCGGCACGTTCCACTTGGTGCCCTGCCAGATGCAGGTATCGTAGACCTCCTCCCGGGAGTTACGAATCCCCTTAAAAAGAGGGATACCGTCGGAAAGGATCCCCACTGCCCCGGCTTGGTGTGCTATAGCGGCGATGGAGCCGGGGGCTTTATCGGTCAGCAAGACCTTACCCTGCAAGGAACCGTCTGTGGGCAGTTCTGCCCACCCGCTTACATCCATCACTTCCCCACGGACAATCCCTTGGGTGGAGGGACAGTACATACTGAGAGAGCAGGGCTCCCGATGATAATCGGCAATGGATTCGCCATCCTCATAGTTCAAGCGCCCCCACTCCACCTTCCAGGCTTTGGGCACCTTCCAATCCCCATACAGGGTGGTGCCGTCTGCCTTCAGGGGAAGTTTTTCAATCTCGGTCAAGTTGGCATCTTTCATTGAGCGAACGCAATAGTCCGCCGTTTCTCCATAGCGTTCATAATCGTTCCAGCGGTCGGTGCTCCAAATGGCGGTGACCCGTTCCAGGCAGCGATCCTCGTTAAAATAGCGATCTAAAACCGCAATAATCTGTTTCCATTCCATTTAAAACGCTCCTATCAAAAAGGCGGAGTTTAATTACTCGCCCATTTTTGCAATAATTCCTTTGCGATCTTTTCCTGTTCCCGATGGCGCTGATCCGTTGGAAGATCGGTAGTTTGGGTTTTTCGCAGGCAAAAATGATAATAGCCCTGGCTCCAAGCCTTCGATTCATCTAAAATCCCGGACTTGCGGATACTGAGCCGGTTTTCAACTACATAAGGACAATCGCCCAAAAAATCCAAAGATTGCAAGGCACCGTTTTCTTGCAAAGTTTTATAAATATCCCCATCCACCACATACAGGATCGCCGCTTCGGAAGCAATTGCCGTTGCCAACAAATTCGCATCATAGTCACCGCTTTGGGAATAGATAGAGACTTTTCGCACGACGGCTTCGCTCTTGCCATTCTGATCCAGATCGGGAACCTGAGGTGAGAGCCATTTTTCCAATTCCTGTGTGCGAGTGGAAAAATCCCGTTTAGCAGTGATATAAAGCACGTAAACGTCGCCATAATCCTTCTTTTTGCAACTACGGATCCCCACAATCAAAACCGCCAACAGCACGAAAACACTAAGGGTATGCCATTTATAATAATACCAATAATTATCCAGCCGGGTTTTCCAATTTTGCATTCGGGCATCTCCTTTCAGTTTATTGGCAGTAAACCAGTTGCATCTTTAATATATCATCACTAAACCAACTTGTCAAGAGAAGAAGGCGGGTTCCCCGCTATTACAGAAATATAAAAGCGGAGTGGTTTCACTCCGCTTTTGTCCATTTGGTCAGTAATTCTTTGGCAATCTTTTCCTGCTCGATACAGTGTTCCTTATTCTGCAGGGTGGTGCCCGCCACCTTGCGGAGGCAGAGGTAGAAGGTGGTATCCTCGTTCCAGCCCTCCACCGTCTTCAAAAGGTCGGTGGCGTTGAAGCGATCCCCTTCCACCTTCGGGTGATCCCCCAGGAAATCCAGGGGTTGCAGTACCTCGTTCTCATGGAGGATCCCGTAGACCTCCTCGCTGACCAGATACAAGATCGCCTGACCGGAGTTGACCTGCACCAGCATAGTGCTGGGGTCATAGCCGTTGAACTGATCGTTATTGGCGCTGGTCAGGATCCGGGCGGTGGACTCGCCGTTTTCGTCCCGATCGGGAACCTGGGGCGAGAGCCAATCCTCCAGAGCCTGCACCTGCAGGGGGTTATGGGAGGTATCCCGGGCGTAGAGCAGGTTGAAGTCGCTTTTAGGCTTCAGATTACAGCTGCGGATCCCCACCAGGAGAACGATCACCCCGATCACCCCGCCGATCACGTACCATTTATAATAATACCAAAAGTTTTGCAATTTTAATTTGAGTTCAGTTGTTTCCATTGGTGTCACCTCTTTCAACATCATAGCACGAATGGAGAAAATGTCAAGGACGGGAACGGAAAATTCACAGTTATTTCAAACAGCGCATAGCATTTAAAATTGCCAGGATCATGACGCCCACGTCGGCAAAAACGGCGATCCACATTCCCGCCAATCCAAGGGCACCCAGCAACAGCACGACCCCCTTGACGCCCAGGGCAAAAATAATATTCTGCCATACGATGGACACGGTACGGCGGGAGATCCGTATCGCCTCTGCGATCTTGCGGGGGTCATCGTCCATCAGCACCAGGTCGGCGGCCTCAATAGCCGCATCGCTGCCCAAAGCGCCCATAGCAATGCCCACGTCTGCCCGGCTCAAAACCGGAGCATCGTTGATGCCGTCGCCCACGTAGGCCACCTTACCCTCCCCTTCCAGGAGTTCTTCAGCCTTGGCCACCTTTTGATCCGGCAACAGACCGGCGCAGACCATATCAATACCCAATTCGGCACCCACAGCCCGGGCAACCTGATCCTGATCACCGGTGAGCATGACCGTTTTGGTCACACCGACCTGTTTCAGTTCACGGATGGCCTCGGCGGCGGTTTCCTTGACCTGATCGGTGACGGTCAAGGAGCCCAGGAAGGTTTTACCCAAGGCTACATACACCACAGTACCGGGGGCGTTCACCGGCTCCACCGAAAGTCCCAGTTCCTCCATCAGCCGGAGATTTCCGGCATAAACCTCTTTTTCTTTCACGATGGCCCGGATGCCCCGACCGGGTAATTCCTCTGTTTGGGTGATCAAAGAGCGATCCGGCTCCTTGCCCCAAGCGGCCAGAATGGAGTCTGCAATGGGGTGGTTGGAGTAACACTCCGCATAGGCCGCCCACTCCAGGAGTTCCTCTCGGTCAATCCCGACGGGGGCACAGTCCGTGACTGCAAAGGTGCCCCGGGTCAGAGTGCCGGTCTTATCAAAGATCACCGTTTGCACCCTGGCAAGGGTTTCCATATAATTGGCGCCTTTGATCAGAATTCCCTTTCGGGAAGCGCCACCGATCCCTCCGAAGAAGGACAAGGGCACCGAGATCACCAAAGCACAGGGGCAGGACACCACCAAAAAGATCAGCGCACGGTGGATCCATTGGCTCCAAGTTCCCAAAAACAGCGGCGGGATCACCGCCGGCAGGGCGGCGCCAACCACTACGCAGGGGGTATACCAACGGGCAAAGCGGCTGATGAACCGCTCGGTCCGTGTCTTTTTTGCAGAGTCATTTTCCACCAGTTCCAAAATACGGGAGACGGTGCTTTCTTCAAAGGGCTTGGTCACCTGCACCCGGATCAGCCCGGTCAGGTTCACCGACCCGCTCAATACCGGGTCGCCGGGATGCTTATCCACGGGCAGGCTCTCGCCGGTGAGGGCCGCGGTATTGACCGCCGTTTCACCCTCCAGCAAAATACCGTCCAGGGGGATCTTTTCACCGGGGCGTACCAGCAGAAGCTCCCCTACCGATACCTCCTCCGGGAAGCATTCCTCCTCTTCCCCGTTACGCAGAACGCAAGCGCTATCCGGGCGGATATCCATCAGCGCCGCAATGGAACGGCGGCTTTTGCCCACCGCCAGGCTCTGGAACAGCTCGCCGATCTGATAAAAGAGCATCACCGCCACCCCTTCCGGGTATTCCTTGATGGCAAAGGCACCCACGGTAGCCAGAGCCATCAGGAAGTTTTCGTCAAAGAGGCGGCCGTTGACGATATTCAGCCCCGCCTTACGGAGCACGTCGTAACCGATGACCCCATAGGGCAATAAGTATAAAAGCAAGCGCACCCACCCTTCAGTGGGGATCAACAGCGCAGGAATCAGCAAGGCCACCGCAATCAGAATGCGGATCAGCATTTTACGTTGCTTTTTGGTCATTAAAAACTCACCTGACAATCCGGTTCGATCTTTTTCGTGATTTTAACCACCTGCTCCAGCACGGAGGGCATCCGCTCCTCGGTGGTCTGCAGGGTCATTTTTTGGGTCAGGAAATTAAGGGATGCAAAGGTGAAGTCGGAGGCCAAGCGGTCCTTAAGGA
>JAZQAR010000032.1:0-2530 GCA_045545315.1 Eubacteriales bacterium
CCGCTGGTGTGGCGGAACGGCCAGCCGCCCGGGACTAAAAATCCCGTGAGTGAATAACTCGTCCCGGTTCGATCCCGGCCCCCAGCACCAAAAAAGAGGCAGGCCCAAAGGGCTCTGCCTCTTTTTTGGTGCCGGTGACACGGTCTTGACCCGCCTTTTCGAAGAAAAGGGCGGGTTAGTAGGGGCGACCATTGGTCGCCCGCAGGTTGATGGATTTTTATTGGGCGATCGCTGATCGCCCCTACGAGCACGATTGCAAATCACCTTGTAGGGGTCGGCGATTTCGACGACCCGTTGGTTTGATGAAATTTTGGCGGGACGATGTGGGCATCGTCCCCTACTTGATTTTTTACGCTCGAACCCATATACTTATTCTAAAGGGGATGATCCATTGAAAATTTTTCACGTCTATGAGCCGGCCCATTTTGAGGGACTTGTTAAAAACAATTTTCTGAACGAGGACAGCGGCCTTAAAATTCAACACATTTTCACCCTGCCGAATGAGAAAAAGTTTAATGCAATGGCCGCTAAAGGCGATACACTTTATGAATTGATCAAAACAGAGCGCTACCCGCTCTATATTGATCGGCTGACCGGCGGGATCAAATATCATTGCTATGCCTTTGATAAAGAACTGTTCCGAGAATATCATACCTTGTTGGATGAATGGTTTTTGGGGGTTCAACTCCACGAGATCGGCAACAATCGCTATAACGACTGGAACCGACTGATGCAGCGTATGAAGGGCCAGCCTTATACCCTCCAAAATATCAAAGAGGCGATGTTCAGCCCCGAATCCACCAACCCACAACATATGCCTATTTACCGCTTTACCCAAGGGTCTCCCGAGGAATATGCTGCCCTTAGCCGCCCGCTTACTATCGAGGCGACCCGGCAGGATCTTTATGATATGATTGTAAAGCGGATGCAAGAAACGGATGGCAATATCCTCTCCTGCGATGGCGGTTCTCTCCTTTTTCAATTAGAGCATCAAGCGGGAGTCAGAACCTTTATGCCTGAAATCGGCTATCAGACCCAGCATACCCGGATCCAGATCGCCCTTGCCAGAGGGATGGCAAAAGTTTACGGTAAAAAATGGGGCGTTTACTATGAGTGCTGGAAAAATGGCGAAAACGGCGAAACAGCATATACACAGCCGGTTTACGGCAACCCGCCGTATAATGATTGGAACTATACCCAGGATCAGTTTGGCGATGATTTTACCACCTGCGGCGAAAACGGCGGGTCTTCCCGCCTTTTACAGCGGCGGATCTATTTCTATGCCCTGATGAGCGGGGCGGAATTCCTGGCGGAGGAATGGGGCTTTGTCCGTTCGTTTTATAATATGGAAAACTACGAGCTTTCTCCCTACGGCCAAGTGAAAAAGGACTTTATCGATTTTGCCAGAGATCATAAAAAAATGCAAGCTCTGACGCCCTTTGCCATTGTTCTCCCCACCGATCTCTGCTGCCTCCACGTGGGAACCGGCTTCAAAGGCCCTATAGGAACTCTATGTACTCATTTTATGCGGGTTACTCCCGACGATGCGACCGCCGCCCGTTTCGGTAAGATCCACGACGTTATCAAAACCATCTTTCAGCATCCCGGTAATGCGGAAGCCTTCGGTAACGAAGGGCGAACGTTGCAAAACTCCAAATTTGGCGATCTTTTTGATATTGTCTATGCCGATGCCCCTAAGGAAGCCCTGAAACAGTACGATCTTCTCATTGATGCCGACCCGGAGGAAGCCTTCCTGAAGAACAACCCGACCCTTCCCATCCTTTCGGGGAAAGACCTTGATGCATTGGAAAAATGCCTTCGCCAAAAGGCGGAAGCCTTGCTCCCTGTATCGGTGGACCATCTTCATTGGGTCCTCTCCGAGGATGAACACGGCCGATACCTCACCATCTTCAATAACGAGGGCAATCACCGCACCTTGCAGGAGGGCGACGTTATCGACCCAAAGGCGGATGCTACCGCCACCGTTATCCTTAAGGATCGGGCGGCACTTTCACTCCTCTATGCCTCCGCTCCAACGGAGATCCAAAAGATCAAAGACGGCACCTATCGAGTTACCGTCCCCGCCGCTCAACTGGCTGTTTTTAAATACTAAATACGATCCGGGTGGACGGCAAAAACCGAGAGCGCACCGTTACCGGTCGCCGCTTGTGATTGCACAGAAGAAAAAGAGGCAACCCGAAAGGGTATGCCTCTTTTTTGGTGATGTTTTCAATTTTGATCAAAATAAATCAGTCCTGCGGGAGAACGTTCATTCCCGCAGGCCCGCTTGTTTTAAATTGCGATTAGGGTAGAGCGAATAATCCGAACACCGTTTTAAAAAGGCGGATTTTCTCTCATCCTTTGTTAAAATACTCGTTAATCCGGCAGCATTAACTGCGTTTTGTGCCTTGGCTGAGCAAAAATCCGCTCTTTTTAAAATCCTTGACCCCAAAGGGAGCAGATTTCGAGGAATTTTTTCTCAATTAGGGCGATAGCAGGCTGCCGCCTGGTGAGAACGAATTGGGGAAAA
>JAZQAR010000033.1:0-31042 GCA_045545315.1 Eubacteriales bacterium
CATGGGAGCGAAGGATCTCCCACGGCGCTGATTTATTTTGCTACATATTAAAACAGCCCTGCGGGAGATCGTTTATTCCCGCAGGGCCGTACGCAAACTGTAAATAAACTTGGGTTGTTCCCCCTCGGGAGGGGGAACACGGGGCATTCGCTAATGCCCCGGAGGGGGTCATTTTAGGGATTCGTCGTAATGGGCACGTTCGCCGCCGATGAACTTGGGACGGGTGCGGGCGGCCAATAAAAGGGCAGAGCCAACGGTCTTTTGGCTCAACCGGCAGGGCACGGCCACCTCCTTCAGATGCATCCCGATTAGGGTTCCGCCGATATCCATCCCCGCCTCGGCGGAGATATGCTCCACCGCCACGGGCTCCTTGAACTGACCGTAGGCAGCGGTGGCAAAGGAGCCCCCGGCCTTGGGCTGGGGCACAGCGTTTACAACGGGATAGCCCCGCTTTTCAGCCACGGCACGCTCCAGGATCAGAGCCCGGTTCAGATGCTCACAGCATTGGGCGGCCACCTCCACACCTTGCTCTTGGGCGGCGGCATAGATGGCGGCGAAGACCGCCTCACCCACCTCAAAGGCAGAATGGGTGCCGATCTTTTCGCCTAAAATCTCGCTGGAGGAACAGCCTACTACCAGTAGGTCGCCTTTTTTCAGCTTTCCTGCCTGGATCAGTTCCTTGGCGGCGGCAGCGGCTTCGTTTGCATATTGATTGTTCATGGTTCATATCCTTTCCGGGGGTGAATTTTATGGAAATAACGTTAGAATGTTTGATGGGCAAGGAGGTAGTGGATTGCCAGTGCGGCAAAAAATTAGGCTACCCCAAGGATCTGATCTTCGATTGCGAATGCGGCAGGATCGAGGCCCTGGTGCTTTGTAAAAAAGGTCTTGCACTGTTTCAAAAGGACCCGCCCTGTATCCCCTGGTGTAAGGTGGAGCGGATCGGTGAGGACGTGATCTGGGTCAAGGGGGATTAAAACAATTATAATCGCTTCCGGCAAAAAATGCAAGAGGCAGTCCGTTGGACTGCCTCTTTTTGCGTTATCTGTAAAGCTTCCGATCCCGGATTTCCTCAAAATGCAGTTGAGTGGTGCCGGTGGAAAGGGGTTCTACGTAGAATGGGGAGGATTTAGGGTCGGCGAAGGTCTCGTATTCCCCACCGCAAAGGCCGTCGTGGTCGGAGCCGCCGGAGATGTAAAGGCCCTTGCGCATCCCGATGTCGTAGGCTTCCTTCTTCTCCTCTTCGCTCAACAGCCTATGCCAGACCTCCAGGCCGTCGATGCCCATTTCGATCAGGGCATCCACGTACTGCAGCTGCCCGGCGGGGTGTGCCACCAGGGCGATGCCCCCGGCCCGATGCACCAGGTCGATGATCTCGTCCACGTCCTTATAGTTATAAAGGCGGGGCACCTCGCTGCGGTGCTTGCCGAAAAGATTTTCAAAGAAGGGGCGGTAATCCATATCGGTGGCCAGGCCCTTGGCTTTCATGGCCCGGAATACGTGTTCGTTGCAGAGCCAGGTAATACCCTTGTTGAATTCCAGCACCTCGTCCCAGGTGATATCGTGGAGGTAGCCGATCTTCAGCCCCCGTTCAAAGAGCACCCGGGTCTGGTCGGTCTCCCGCAGGCTCATCTGCCGCAGGTATTCCTTCATTTCCGGGTATTCGGGGTCAAAGTGATAGGCGGTGATATGGAAGGCGCCCTTTTTGCCGTTGGGGCGCATAAAGAGGTCCGTCAGGGCATTGAATTCCGTACCCAAAAAGCTTTCCATCCCCAATTTGGCGCAGGCTTCCCGGAATTCCCCGGTGCCGGAGGCCACGTCGTGGTCGGTCAGCACAGCGGCCTTATACCCCTCGTCGTGGGCGATCTGTGCCAGGGTGGTGGGGTCGTATTTGCCGTCGGAATGGGTGGAATGCAGGTGAAGATTGGCGTAAAGTTTCATTTTATGTTCCTCTCTTTTCAGATGTCCATAATAATGGGGATGATCATGGGCGTGCGCTTAGTCTTGGCGGTGATGAAAGAGGCCAGGGCATCCCGCATATCACTTTTCAGCCCCGCCCATTCCAGGTTCCCCCGGGAAAGGCTCTTTTCCAGGGCCTGGGTCACCACGTGGCGGGCTTCCGCCATCAGATCCTCGTTTTCCCGCACGTAGATAAACCCACGGGAAACGATATCCGGCCCACTGACCAGCTTTTTGGTCTTTTGATCCACGGCGGCCACCACCAGCATAATCCCCTCCTGGGAGAGGATGCGGCGATCCCGCAGGACGATATTGCCCACGTCGCCGATGCCGCTGCCGTCCACCAGTACCTGCCCGGATTGTACGGTGCCGTTGATCTTGGCGTTGGTCTTGGTCAATTCCAGTACGTTGCCGATGGCAGAAACGAAGATATGCTCATTATCCAGGCCGGTATCCATCCCCAGGCGGGCGTGGGCCAGCAGGTGATGGTATTCGCCGTGCACCGGCATAAAGAACTTGGGCTTCACCAGATCCAGGATCAGTTTCAACTCCTCCTGGCAGGCATGGCCGGAAACGTGGACGTCGGCCATTTTATTATCCACCACGGTGGCGCCCAGCTTTTGCAGCTCGTTGGTCACCCGGCTCACCAACCGCTCGTTGCCGGGGATGGGGGAGGCAGAGATGATGATCAGGTCGTTGGCGGTCACCGAGATGGTGCGATGGTCGGAAAAGGCCATCCGATAAAGGGCACTCATGGGCTCGCCCTGGGAGCCGGTGGTGATGAGGGTCACCTTGCCGGCGGGGAAGCGGCTGACCTGCTCCAGGGGGATCAGGGTGCCCTTGGGCATCTTCAGGTAGCCCAGCTCCTGGGCCACGGCGATAACGCCCTCCATGGAGCGGCCGGAGACTGCCACCTTGCGGCCGTATTGCACCGAGGCATCGATGATCTGCTGTACCCGGTGGACGTTGGAGGCAAAGGTGGCCACGATGATCCGCTTATCCTGGGCCTGCTCAAAGATGGGTAAAAAGGCTTTCCCCACCTTCTTTTCAGAGGAGGCGAAGCCCGGCCGTTCCGCATTGGTGGAATCGGCCATCAGCAGTAAAACGCCCTCCTTACCCAGTTCACCCAGCCGGGCCAGGTCGATGGCACGGCCGTGGATGGGGGTGGTATCGATCTTAAAGTCGCCGGTGTGAATAATGGTACCGGCGGGGGTCTTGATGGCAAAGCCGGCGGCATCGGGGATGGAGTGGTTCACCTTAATGAACTCCACCTGGAAGCAGCCCCGGCTCACCACGGTGCCGTAGCCTGCTTCGATCAGCATAGCGGTCTTATCCATCTTGAATTCCACCAGCTTGCGGCGGATCAGACCCAGGGTCAGCTTGGTGGCATAAACAGGCACGTTGATCTCCTTCAGCACGTAGGGCAGGGAGCCGATGTGATCCTCGTGTCCGTGGGTGATGAAGATGCCGCGGATCTTATCGAAGTTTTTGCGCAGGTAGGTGATATCCGGGATCACCGAATCCACCCCCAGCATATCGGTGGAGGGGAAGGCCATACCGCAATCGATGATGATGATATCGTTGCCGTATTCGATCACCGTCATATTCTTGCCGATCTCGTCCAGGCCTCCCAGCGGGATGATCTTCAGCTTGGAGGTCTGTCGGCCGGCCTTGGGCGCCTTGGGCGCTGAAAGCTTTTCCGGCTTGACCGCTTTTTCTGCCGGCTTTTTGGCGGGCTGGCTCTTCTTTTTGGGCGCCTCCTGCTTGGGGGCGGACTTTTTGGCGGGCGCCGCCTTCTTTGTGGGGGCCGCCTTTTTCTTGGGGGCGGCCTTCTTTTGGGATGCAATGGATTCCCCGGGGATCCCTGCGCCCCGTTTACCGCTGGCGGCCTGCAGCAGATCGTTATTGTTCAACAGGTCTTCCAGCTTTAAGGGTCCGTTGGCTTTTTTGCTCTTCCGGGCCGCGGAACGTTCTAAGGTTTCTTTTTTTGTTTTTTCCATTTGTACTCCTTTCTTCATTTACTGTATCGAAAAAATCAATTATTTTAACCACAACAAAACGACCTCTTTGAAAGGGAATTTTCAAAAGAGGGAATGATTTCAACAAGCCTTCCACGGCGGTCCGAAGGCTTGAAAGGGCATCAAAGATGCCGTCCGTGCAACTCATACAGTAGTATTATACACCATTCTTGCCGGATTTACAACCATTTATTCAAAATCCAAGATAAGTATAACTGTTGACAAATTTGAACGGGTTTTGTTACTGAATATGGAGGTACTAAAGGATCACCCGTCTTTAGACGGGCCCTGTGCGGAATTCACTGCAGTAGTACTTCCTTTTTCTTTACAAAAAGAAAGAATTATGCTATGATAAAACCGTAAATAAAAATGAAATTATCAAAGACAAGGAACCGTCCCCTGTCTTCGTCCCCTGTCTTCTGAGCGGGACTGCAAAAACGACGGATTATCTTTCAAAAAAATTGTCGGACATAAGGAGTAAGAGATGGGAAGTATTACAGTTTCTAAAGAGATTCCTGTATGTGGGGAGTATGACGTGGTGGTCTGCGGCGGTGGGCCTGCCGGCTTTATCGCCGCTGTGGCGGCGGCCCGAAACGGTGCAAAAACCGCATTGGTGGAGCGCTATGGCTTTTTGGGCGGCGCCGCAACGGCCTCCTTGGTGAATCCCATCAGTACCTTCAAGCGGGATGGCAAGAAGGTCATCGGCGGGATCCCTTGGGAGTTTGTGGAGCGGCTGGCGGCAATGGACGGTGCATACGATGATTATGAAAACGGCAATGTGCCCGTGGATGCGGAAAAGTATAAGTTGGTGGCACAGCGTATGGTGCTTGATGCCGGCGTCAAGCTATATCTGCACTCGTATGTGTCCGATGTTATCCGTATAAATAACCGTGTTTCCCATGTGATTATCAACAATAAAAGCGGCACCAACGCACTGGCGGCCAAGTGCTTCATCGATTGTACCGGGGATGCCGACGTTTGCAATCTCTGCAGTTTTCCGATGCAGGAAATGCCGGAAAAGGATGCGTTACAGCCCGCATCCTTGGGTTTCCGCATCGGCGGAGCTAATATAGATCTGGTCACCGGTGTTCATCCCCGCACCCCCGGCGCAAAGTTTCAAATGTATAGTGTCCGCGAGGCCTTCGAGGCGCTGGCCGATCGGGAAGAGGTGCCCAATTTCGGCGGCCCTTGGTTTTGCACGGTGTTGCTGGATGAGGCAGGTATTTTGAATGTTAATATTACCCGCACCGCTGCCAACGCAGTGGATGGTGACAGCGTCACAGAAACCGAGTGTAAGCTTCGGGAGGATGTTTTTAAGTTGTTTTCTTTACTGAAAAAGTACATTCCGGCATTTAAGGACAGTTATATGGTTTCCGGTGCCACGCAGGTAGGCTTCCGAGAGTCCAGAAGAATTCTGGGTAACCACGTTCTTTCCGAGGATGAGTATGTCAATGCCGTACATTTCGAGGACGCTGTGGCCCGGGGTGCGCACCCTCTGGATATGCACCGTGCAACCGACTCCAAGCAGGATGTCCGATTCTTGAGCGAAGCAGGCTATATTCCTTATCGTTGCATGGTCTCCGATAAGATCGAGAATGTAATTGTGGCGGGCCGCTGTATTTCTGCTGACCGCCGGGCCTTTGCCTCTGTTCGTGTTCAGGCAACGGCAATGGCTTTGGGACAGGCCGCCGGCACAGCTGCAGCCATCAGTGTTCGCTGCGGATGCAGTGTATCCAAGGTGAATATTCCGGAACTCAGAGCGTTGCTGAAAGACCAGGGCGCTGATATCTGATAAGGAGAATGATTATGACAAAGTGGGAGTATACCGAACAGGAACTTTGGCGTTTTAATGAGAACGGCGACTCCATTTTCCATGTTTTCGGAGTAATCGCTGTGGGAACAACGGTTCTCGCTTTTGCTGAAGCCCGAAAGGGGGACGGCTCCGATGACAAGTGTCCCCACGATATTCGTATGCGAAAAAGCGTTGACGGTGGCCGGACATTTTTACCGGAGCGCAGTATTATTCCCGGGAAAGGGGTGCATTGTTGGGCAAACCCCGTTCCTGTGTATGATTCCGAGATCGGGCGACTGTTTCTCTTTTACTGCGAGAATATGGCAGGAACCCATACCAATACCCATCTGGTTTACAGTGACGATTTAGGGAATACATGGTCTGCGCCCCGGGACCTTCGTCCTATATTTGAAGAAGCGGGGATGCCGGTGTTTCGCTTGGCCGGTCCGGGTCACGGAATTCAATTGAAGCGGGGAACAGCCGCAGGAAGACTTTTGATGCAGTTTTGGTACCGTCACGGTTCGCGGTATGGCTCGCCCCAGGAACGTGGTTACTGCGTATCGGTGCTATATAGTGACGATCATGGCGATACCTGGGCAACAACAGAGCCCATTGGGACTGAGCAGTGTGCCAACGAATCCCGCCTTGTGGAAACGCAAAAGGATATTCTATGGATCCTGCGTACCAAAGGACCTTACGCCTGTATGAGCCGCAGTGCAGACGGCGGCATTACCTGGGACGCTGTAACCGAGATAAAGTTGCCGGGAGCCAAACGTTGCGATATGGGCGCTATTAGCCTGTCTGCCAAGGATGGGTACGAGGATATGGTGCTGCTTTCCCGTGTGGGTGACCCTGAAAAACGGCGGGATATGGAAATTCGCATTAGTTTAGATGGCGGTGTAAGCTTCAGTGACACCTTCAAGCTGATGGCGGGCGATGCCCTGCCTGGCTATAGTGATTTATGCGTCATTGAAGATGAACAGCCGGTGATTGGTCTGCTTCATTGCCGCAATAACCACGTGCTGTTCTCCCGAATTTCCCTGCAGACCCTGACAGGTGGCAAGTATGACAACACTGACCGTCCCCTGGTTGTTTTCTGAATTTAAATGTAATCCAAAGGGAAAGCCGGTTGCACCGAAAGGTGCGGCCGGCTTTTGGGTTAGAGGGATGAAATATGCAGGACGTGTTGTTATGAGTTGTTCACCTAAAGACGAACCGGGCCACGGCGGAAATCCTCGCCGACGGGGGCGGGGGAGCTGCACCAGCAGTTCCATAGATCGGTGGCCCGCCGCTCCACCTCGAAAAAGGCAGGGGAGACGGCCTCGCATTCCTTGCCCGATTGGGTGATGGGCAGGGTGGCGGTCTTTTTCAGGCTTTTCAGCAATTCCTGCCCCTTTTGGTTAAAAGCCAGGGGGCGCAGGTAGGGGGGCATCCGGTGGGGCAGGTCTTGGGGAAGCTGCAGGGCGGCGGCGCAAAGGGCCCGCCGCAGCTTTGCCATGGAATAGCGCTTGGTTTTGATCTCCTCCAGCAAGGCCTGCAGGTGATCCGCCCGGGTCAGGGCGGTCAGGATGCGGTTTTCCAGCCCTTCGCTGATATTGGCGGTTTGGACGAGCTGTTCGGCGGTGGTCATCCGCAAAAGGGAGAGCAGACCGGTCTCCGCCGCCCGGTCATCCAGCCGGGGGCCCTGGTCGGCAGGGCAGAATTCCTTGAATCGGTCGGGATTTTCCCGGACGAAGGAGGCAGAGCAATAGATTCCCTCCGGAGCACCGCTATGGGGTGCTGAGCGCTTAACGGTCACGCAGGGGATCCCCAGGGGCAGAGCGGCCTTCAGATACCCGTAGGCCAGCAGGTTATTGGGTTGCAGCAGTAGTTTGCTTTCCTCCGGCATGGTCCGTTCCAGGGCGGCCTGGCGGGCGGCTCCGTAGGAAAGGCCTTTTTCCAATTCTTCCTTCAGGGTGGGCGCCAGCTCTTCCTCGGTCAGGGCGGCCAGCCGCTCCAGGGCAGTCAAGTCCCCTTCTTCGGTACCAAAGGCCAGGGTGGTGGGCTGACCCAGGGCGGCGGCTATCTGTACCCCCGCTTCGGCAAATCGCTCCCCGTTACTCAGAACAAAGGGCAGGGGCAGCTCCAGCACCAGGTCGGCGCCGTTTTGCACCGCTGCGGCGGCACGGGCCCATTTGGAATAGGCGGCAGGTTCTCCTCTTTGTACAAAATGACCGCTCATAATACAAACGGTATAATCTTCTTCGGCTTTGGGCAATTGCTGTAACAGATAGCGGTGCCCGTTATGAAAGGGGTTAAACTCGCTGATGACCGCATAGATCAAAGAACCCACCTCCTTTTTGAAAATTATGGTTGAAAGTTTGTTTTTTATATTATATAATAAGTTGATGTAAAAGAAAAGCATAAATATCAAAAAGGAGAAAATAAAGATGAAAATTTTGGTTATTAACGCCGGAAGCTCCTCTCTGAAATATCAGCTGATCGATATGGAGGGCAGCGAGGTTCTGGCCAAGGGTAATTGCGAACGGATCGGGATCGACGGTAAGTTCACCCATAAGGCCAAGGGCGATGAATACAGCGAAGAGATCGCTCTGCCCGATCATGCCGCTGCCATCAAGCTGGTGTTGAAATATCTGACCGATGAAAAATGGGGCGTGATCGCCGATGCTTCCGAGATCGCAGCGGTCGGCCACCGCGTTGTGAACGGCGGTGAAGTATTCTATCAGGCGACCCTGATGGATGAAGAAAAACTGAATACGCTGGAGACCTTGACCGAGTTTGCTCCTTTGCACAACCCCGCCGCCGTAACCGGCATCCGGGCTTGTGTTTCCGTAATGGGTGAAGACGTTCCCCAGGTAACCGTTTACGATACCGCTTTCCATTACGGTATGCCCAAGGTGGCTGCTCTGTATGCGCTGCCCTACGAGCTTTATGAAAAGCACGGCGTTCGCCGTTTTGGTGCCCACGGTACCTCCCACGGCTACGTGGCACAGGAATGCGCCAAGTTCCTGGGCAAGGATATCAAGGATCTGAAGATCGTGACCTGCCATCTGGGCAACGGCTCCTCCATCTCTGCCGTGAAGGGCGGTAAGTGCATCGATACCTCCATGGGCTTCACTCCCCTGGCCGGTGTAATGATGGGTACCCGTACCGGTGATATGGATCCCGCTTTGGTCACCTTCCTGATGAACAAGCTGGATCTGGATGCCCAGGGTGTCAGCGATCTGATGAATAAGAAGAGCGGTGTGTTCGGCATCAGCGGCGGCTATTCCGACTTCCGTGATCTGGAAAAATACGCCGCCGAGGGCAACGAGCGTTGCCAGCTGGCTTTGGATATGTTCAACTATCAGGTAAGCAAGTACGTGGGCGCTTATGCGGCCGCTATGGGTGGTGTGGACGCCATCGTGTTCACCGCCGGTATCGGTGAGAACACCTCCTCCGTCCGCAAGGCCATCTGCGATTCCGTTGCCTTCCTGGGCGCCAAGCTGGATGAAGAGAAGAACAAGATCCGTGGGGAAAAGACCCTGATCTCCACCCCCGATTCTAAAATCGCTCTGTGTGTGATCCCCACCAACGAGGAACTGGCTATCGCACAGCAGACTCTGGAAGTGATCTCCAAATAATGAAAGCGTTTTTCTTGCGATTCCCGGAAAGATTCCGGGAACTGATGAAGGTTAAAAAGTGGAATTTTCTGATCAAATTCTGTTCCGCTTTTTTGATCACAACCCTGGTACTGGGCGGTGGTGCTCTTGGTGTTTATCAGTATTTGTTCGGTAAAATGGATCAGGATAAGGCCTTGAAGCACGACGAGATCGGTATTACCGAGAACACCAAGCCGGTCAGCGAGGATCTGATCAATATTGCCCTGTTCGGCGTTGATTCCACCAATGCGGAGATGACCGACGGCCGTAGTGACAGTATCGTGATCGTAACTATCGATACCAAGCAAAAAGAGATCCGGATGAGCGCTGTTCAGCGGGATTCCTACGTGAATATCGAAGGCTACGGCAAGGACAAGATCAACCACGCCTACGCCTACGGTGGGCCCAAACTGGCAGTTAAAACCTTGAATCAAAACTTTGGCTTGAATATCACCGATTACGTGGTCATCAACTTTGCTAATATGGAAAAGGTGATCAATATTCTGGGCGGTATTCAGTTGGACGTGAGCGATGCTTACCGCTACGAGGCCAACCGGGTGATCGGAAGTATGGAACGTACCGAGTTTATTCCCTCTACCGGCCTGCAGACTCTGAACGGGATCCAGGTTATGGGAATGGTCCGGGCTCGCCACAACGTGGGCGGAACTGAAGCACGCTCCAATATGCACGAGGTGGTGTTGGCGGCTTGTATGGAAAAGGTCAAGACCATCAACGTAATGCAATATCCCGAACTGATCCGGAACATTATGGCGTTGGTTAAGACCACCCTTTCCATCGGTGACGTATCTGAAGTGGCTATGAGTGTTCTGACCGGTAACTACACTATGCGGAATGCGGTGTTCCCTCTGTCGGTCGATCAGCCCAACGGAGACGGCGGTCGGATGATCAACGGCGTTTGGTACCTGACTTTTGACGAAGGAACTTGTATGGCACATATTCAGGATTTCGTCTTTGACGGCGTGCTGTACGGCGAAGAAACAAAAGAATAAACCGCAAAAGCCTCCTGCACAGCAGGAGGCTTTTTAATGGCAAAAAGAAGCGCCGCAGAATTTCTGCGGCGCTTCAGCGTGTCAAAAAACTCTATTTTTTATTTTTGACACGCTGTGAGACGAACAAAAAAGAGTGCCGATTTCGTCAAAGCGATCTCGTCGGCGTACATAGGTACGGTAGAGAGCGTTTTGGCGGAAAGCAGAAAAATCTAATGAAAATGCGGCTTACAGCCGCATTTTTTCCTTTGAAATTATCCCCCCGCCACGCTATGCGCGGCCCATCCCCCCTTTAGGCAAGGGGGCTATTGGGGAGCATATATTTTTTCTTTTTTCTGCGTTCGGCGCCTTTTTTGACAGTCTAAAGCGCCGCAGAATTTTCTGCGGCGCTTGCTTATTCGGATGATTATTTGTTGGACTTTTTGTTCAACATAATGTTGGCGAGGATACCCAGGATCAGAGCGGTAGCGATACCGGTGATGGTTACCTTACCGAAGGTCAGGGTCAGACCGCCGATGCCGGGGATCAGGATGGCGGCTACAACAAACAGATTGCTGTTTTCGTTCAGGTCTACCTTCTGGATCATCTTCAGACCGGATACGGCGATGAAGCCGTACAGAGCGATACAAACACCGCCCATTACGCAGTTGGGGATGGTATTCAGGAAGGCTACGAAGGGAGACAGGAAGGAAACCACGATGGACAGGATGGCAGCGGTGCCGATGGTGTAGATGGAAGCGTTGCCGGTGATGGCTACGCAACCAACGGATTCACCGTAGGTGGTGTTGGGGCAACCGCCGAAGATAGCGCCGGCCATGGAACCAACACCGTCACCCAGCAGGGTGCGGGCCAGACCGGGATCCTCCAGCAGATCCTTTTCGATGATGGAGGAGATGTTCTTGTGGTCAGCAATATGCTCGGCAAATACAACGAATGCGACGGGCACGTAAGCCACGGCGATGGTAGCAACGTATGCGGGAGTGATGGCCTTGGCTTCGGTAAAGGCCTGCAGGAAGGTGAAGTCGGGCACCCGAACGAAGGTGTGCAGACCAACGCCGCCTTCTACCAGAGCGTTGAAACCGGAGAAGTTGATAACCTTCAGGGCGTCGATACCGGCAACGTTACCGATTACGGTAAATACGGTACCAACGGCATAACCGGCCAGGATACCAAAGATGAAGGGAATCAATTTGGCGGTCTTCTTACCGAAGGTGGAGCACAGCATGGTTACGCACAGGGTGACCAGACCGCACAGGATGGCGATCAGAACGTTGCCGCCTGCGGGAGCGGTCTTCAGGTCGTTTACAGCAGCACCGGCCAGGGAAAGACCGATCAGAGCAACGGTGGGGCCGATAACAACGGCGGGCATCAACTTGTTGATCCAGTTTACGCCGACCAGCTTAACGATCAGGGCGATGACTACGTAGACCAAACCGGCCAGAACGGCACCGATGATCAGACCCAGATAACCCAGACCCATGGTGGCAGCACCGGTGAAGGCAGCGGCCATGGAACCCAGGAAAGCAAAGGAGCTACCCAGGAAAACGGGGCTCTTAGCCTTGGTGAACAGGATGTATACCAGAGTACCGATACCTGCACCGAACAGGGCGGCAGCCTGGTCCATGTTGCTGCCGGTGGCGCTGTTGGTGATCACGGGAACCACCAGGGTGGCAGCCATAATCGCCAGCAACTGCTGGAATGCGAAGATCAGGTTTGCGCCAAACTTAGGTTTGTCGCTTACGTTGTAGATCAATTTCATAAATGATCCTCCTACTATTTTATTTCATATAACTCCACGTCGAACCCTTGGTCGATGGGAGGGATATGCACTTCGATCCGCTCACTTTTGGCGGTGGGAACGTTTTTGCCGATATAATCGCCCCGCAAGGGCAGTTCCCGGTGCCCCCGGTCAATCAGCACCGCCAGCTGGATGCAGGCGGGTCGCCCCCAGGAGGAGATGGCGTCCATAGCCGCCCGCACGGTGCGGCCGGTGTAGATCACGTCGTCCACCAAAATCACGGTTTGATCCTGCAGAGAGCAGGGTGGGGTCTGGGCTCTGGCCTCCGGGTCCATTTTGGAATGATCCATATCGTCCCGAAAATAGGTGATGTCCACCGTAGCCAGCTCGGTCTTCAGGTCGGAAAATTTGCGGATGTTTTCGGCGATCAGCGCCGCCAGAGGGACTCCTCTGCGCTGGATCCCCACCAGGGTCAATTGCTCCCGGTGGCCGTTGCGTTCGATGATCTCGTGGGCGATCCGGGCCAATGCCCGCCGGATATCGGCTTCTTCCATCAGCCTTGCCCGCAACTGTTTATCCATGACCGCGCCTCCCCATAAAAAAATGATCTTGCCGGCTCGCAAGATCATAAAAGGACGTCGTTGGATCTTGCCGCGGGGTAAGACCTATTCCTCTTGAGAGTATACTCCTTTCCGGTGGATTTGTAAAGCCCTTTTTCTGTTTTTTCGGCAAATTTTTTCCTTGACAAAGTAGTGGGGGAATGTTAGGATTAAATCAAAGAATTTTAATGAGGAGTGTGTTTTACTATGGCTGATTTGGTTGTTTTTGATCATCCTCTGATCCAACATAAGATCTCGATCCTGCGGGACGTGGCTACCAGCAGTAACCAGTTCCGTGCCCTGGTGGAAGAGATCACCATGCTGATGTGTTACGAAGCAATGCGGGATCTTCCTTTGGAAGAGGTGGAGATCACCACCCCCATCTGCAAGACCAAGACCAACGTGATCTCCGGCCTGAAGCTGGCTGTCGTACCCATCCTGCGGGCCGGCCTTGGAATGGTAGACGGCGTTTTGAACCTGGTTCCCTCTGCCCGTGTGGGTCATATCGGAATGTACCGGGACGAAGAGACCCTGGAGCCCCATCCTTATTATTGTAAATTGCCCGCCAATATCGGCAAGCGCTTGGTATTTGTTACCGATCCCATGCTGGCCACCGGCGGCAGTGCCATCGATGCCATCCGCCAGATCAAAGAGCTGGGCGGCACCCGCATCAAATTTATGTGCCTGATCGCTGCCCCCGAGGGCGTTGCCGCTTTGCAGGCAGCCCATCCCGACGTGGATATCTATTGCGCTCACGTGGACGAAAAGCTCAATGAAAAGGGCTATATCGTTCCCGGTTTGGGTGATGCAGGCGACCGGATCTTCGGCACCAAGTGATCCTTGAATAGAATAGCACCTCCTTGTCGATGCTTTCGGCAGGAGGTGTTTTTTATGCGAAAAAAACAAGCGATTTTTTGGATCTTGATCCCGGGGCTGATCCTGCTGGGGGGAATGCTTTATATGCTGATCACCGGCGGGCGGCAGGCCGATGCGGTCCGCCGTGAGGTGGTGCGCTTTCACGTGGTGGCCCATTCCGACGAGGGGGTGGATCAGGAACTGAAAATAAAGGTACGTAACGGGGTGTTTGCCCTTTTAAAGGAACTGTTTGCCGGCTGTGAAAGCCGGGAGGAGGCCCTGGCCCTTGCCCGGGAACGGGGCGGGGAATTGCAGAAGGCGGCCGAGGCGATCTTGCGGGAAAACGGCTGCTCTGCCCCGGTGACCCTTTTGGTGGGGGAGCGTTTTTTTCCGACCAAGACCTACGGCTCCCTATCCTTCCCGGCGGGGAACTATCAGGCGGTGAGCCTGCAGATCGGGGCGGCGGAGGGAAAGAATTTTTGGTGCGTTTTGTATCCCGCCCTTTGCCTGGCACCGGCGGTGGCCGCCGGGACCGCCGAGGAGGAACTGACATTGGCGGTGGGGGAGAAGGGGGTCTCTTTTTTGAAAAAAGCGGACTCCGGCCAACGGATTCGCTTTGCTTTGGTGGAATGGTTTGAAATTTTCCGGCAAAAATTTCTAAAATCTTGAAAGATTTTTAAAAAAACTCTTTATTTTATCTCCACTTTATGTTATGATAGGTTAAGACAAATAAAGGTGGAGGTTGCTCTATGAAAAAAGTAATCAAAGTTTTATGCCTTATCGTTGCGCTGATGATGGCGCTTTCTATGTTTGCAGGCTGTAAAAAGGTGGAAGACGATGAGTACGTGGAAGAAGAAACCCAAGAACCCATCGATCTGACCATCGCCATCCCTGTCAGTGCAGAGGATCCCGAATGGGAGGACTGGAAATCTGTTCTCAGCGTTTGGCAGGAAGATATGAATATGTTCAGCCAGGTGAAGCTGAAGTTCGAGACGATCCCTGATCTGGACGATGAAAAGGCCATGAAGAAGTTCAAGCAGAAGATCGATACCGGCAAGATCGGTATGGTCTTTACCGAACGGGGCGATTTTGTCAATGATCTGATGGAAAGCGACAGCATTATTAATATTGGTGGTATGCAGTCTACCTTCTCCGCTATTATGGAGACCAGCAGTCCCTTCGTTTATAGCCTTTCTCAGGAAGAAGACCTGACCAACTTTATGTTCCCCATCTACGGCGAGTTCCAGGGTCTTTACTATAACCGCACCAAGCTGAAGGAGCTGAAGATCGAAAATCCCACCTCCTGGGATGCTCTGTTGGCTGCCATCAAGACCTTGAAGGAAAATAACGTTACCCCCATCGCCGCAGGCTTTGCAGACGAGGGCCTGGATTACTTTATGGAAGAGATCATCCTTGCCGAGGGCGGTACCGCTGAGCATAGCTACACACCCACCTTCGGTGTTATGTCCAGTTGGGAGCGTGCCGTAGCAGATATGAAAACGTTGCAAGCTGCCGGGGCTTTCTCTGCCGATTGCTTCGATAAGAGCTTTGAGGATGCCGTCGCCGATTTCCTGAACGGCGATGCCGCTATGATCGTGGCTCCCTCCGATGCCTTTGAGGGTGAACTTTCCCTGGATGACGTGAAGGTCGTACCCTTCCCCAAGACCCCCACCGGTAAGAAGGAAGACGGCGCTTTCATCGGTCGCTATACCCACGGTGTATACGTATCCCGGGCTTATTTCTACAGCCACGAGGAACGGGGCGCCGATGCTGTCTTCAATATGCTGACCGAGTACTTCAACTCCCCCGATTTCTATGCCCTGTTCGAGGACGAAAGCACCATCCATGCCGACGTGGCAATTTACGACGAGATCGCCGATTGCAACTTCGATGATTCCTTGAAGTCCCTTTTGAAGAATGCCAAGGCTGCCGATTGGCAGATGAGTGAATATGCCAACGACTATGAAGCGATTATGAATGGCTTCCGTAAGGCTTTGACCGGTACCGACGTGACCGAGGCTCTGCAGGCTGCTGCCGATGCTGAGATCGCCGCTGCCGAAGCAAAGGCCGAGGCTGAGAAAAAGGCCGAGAAATAATGCTGGCTAAGGTGTTTGGCGCTTTCCGCTGGATCGGAAAGCATTGGGCAATTTCTTTAACGATCTTTTTGATCTTGGCCATTACCCTGACGACCATCGTTTGCTGGAATGCATTCGGTAAGGAAAAACCGGAATACGGCCCGGTGTTCATCACCGTGGAAGGGTTAGGCGAAGGCAAGGATATGCAAAAGCGGGAGATCACGGTGAACGTTGCGCAGACGGTCTCCGAGATCTTCTCTATGAAAAACCCCGAGATTTATGAAATGTTCGGACACCCGCTGGTGGAGAATAACGAATTCCGCTCCTTTTTGGGGGTACAAAAGAATTCTCAAAAACGGTTCCACGTTACGGTGGACGGCCAGCAGGAAAAGATCCTGACCCAGGCGTACGTACGGAGCGGGGCCGAGATTTTGATCCAATATTATTAAGAATAAAAAAGCGATGCTCCGGCATCGCTTTTTTGGTGAGGAAAAGATGAACGTCATATATTTAAAGGAAACGGATTCCACCAACCGACAATTGCGGCTGATGGCGGAAGATGGCGCGCCCGAAGGAACGGTTTTGGCGGCAGACTATCAAACGGCAGGTCGGGGGCGGCTGGGCAGAAGCTTTTTTTCTCCCGCCGGCAGCGGACTTTATTTTTCGATCCTGCTGCGCCCTCAAGGAGCGGCGGTGGATGCTCTTCAGATCACCGTTACCGCCGCAGTGGCGGTGGCTCGGGCGGTGCAGAAACAGCTGGGGCTGGAGCTGCAGATCAAATGGGTGAACGATCTATATTATAAAGGAAGAAAAGTTTGCGGAATTTTGGCTGAAGGACGGCTGAACGACCGGGACGGCTTGGATTACTGCATTTTGGGGATCGGGCTGAACGTGTTTGCTCCCCGGGGCGGTTTTGGAGAACTGGAATCTATTGCCGGTGCATTGCTGGAGCAGGATCCCGGGGAGGATGCCCGCCGGGCTCTGTTGCAGGAGATCATCCATCAGTTTTTTGCTTTGTATCACCATCCCGATGGGGTGATGGAGGAATATCGCCGCCGTTCTTTTTTAAAGGATAAATGGGTCACCGTGGTGCGGGGAGAGGAGCGGATCCGGGCTCGGGTGCTGGACGTGGACGATTCCGGCGCCCTGGTAACGGAGGATGAAGAGGGACAGCGCCGTTGCTTCAGCTCCGGCGAGGTAGCTTTGGAGGATTACAGATAATTTTTTAAAAAACCTCAAAAAAATAAAAAAAGTTATTGACAAACGGGGAGATTATCAGTATAATATCAAAGGTAACGACGTGAGTCGCTATTGACCGCGTGAGCGCCGTAACGTGCTGGCGTAGCTCAATTGGCAGAGCAGCTGATTTGTAATCAGCAGGTTGATGGTTCGATTCCGTTCGCCAGCTCCATAAAATGGGAGAGTCCCCGAGTGCCCAAAGGGGACAGACTGTAAATCTGCTGCTTATAGCTTGGGTGGTTCGAATCCACCCTCTCCCACCAAACAAAAACACCACCCAATCGGGTGGTGTTTTTGTTTGGTGCGAGCCGCTGGACCGAACTTTTTTGCAAGGAACAAAAGTTCATCGCAGCAGCTCGAAAGGTGCGACAGCCTTTCGAGACTGCGGAGTCGGCAGCACTGCGGTTTTGTCGGGCACCGCCCGCAGCGGTCGACAAAACCACAGAGCGCACCGCATCCACTGTGCCACGGGCGGATGTGGGCATCCGCCCCTACAAGGTTTCTGCCATTTTTTACAATAGTTCTTTGCCGCCGCCCTTGGCGGCTCTAACTAAAATAGCACCCAGTTTCAAACTGGGTGCTATTGATCTTTTCTACCGATGAAATAATCTGCTGAAACATTATAAAAATCGCAAAGTTTGATTAAATCTTCGATCTTTAGTTCCGCTCTGCCAACTTCAATATGATTATAACCTTGTTGAGATTTGTTGATTATTTTTGCAACTTGAATTTGAGTTAAGTCGCGGTCTTCTCTAAGTTCACGCATACGTGCACGATAATCCATTACAAAACCTCCTTTTACAAATATACTATCATACTCATAAATTGAGTATTGACAATTACTCAAAGATTGAGTATAATTTGCCATAGGAGGTGGCTTTATGTCGAGAAATCCAGATTTAACAAAATTAGATGCTTTGTTTTCCAAAGGAAATCCGTTCTGTTTGACCGATGCACAGTATGAAGCAAAGACAGGTGTTATGCTACCGAAAGGCAAATATTACTTACTGAATAATTCCGCTTTGGCAAAACTGTGCAAGAAAAAAGGGTATGAATTAAAATTACAAGAAAAAACAGTTTATTTTGAAAGGAAAAAGTAAAATGAAAAGAATTATATCGATAATATTGATGGTTGTAATGTTAGGCTCGCTTTGTGCTTGCGAAACTCCTTCTCACATCACTCCGGAAGAAAAAGTAGAAATGGTGGTTAAAGCGGAAATTGAAAAAGATGTAACTGAAACCAATGATGAAGCCAATGATTTCTATTATCGTATTAATACTGTGAAACAAAATAATGATGGCACGTGGTCTGCCTATGGTGTATTTACTTATTTTACAACTGTATATGGAACTACTCGGCAACAATGTAATTTTGAGGCTTTGGTTTCCGAAAATGCAGGATATGTGATAAGTTTAGACTATTAAATATTTTGTTTTGGCACAAAACAAGGCATCTAAATGGTTCGTAACAGCCAAACAAAAACACCACCCGATTGGGTGGTGTTTTTGTTTGGTGCGACCCGCCGACCAGCGGCTCGAAAAATCAAGGGGCGCACCGCATCCACTGTGCCACGGGCGGATGTGGGCACCCGCCCCTACAAGGTTTCTCCATTTTTTACAATAGTTCTTTGCCGCCGCCCTTGGCGGCTTTGACTTCAAAAAATGAGCCTTTTTCAAGGCTCATTTTTTATTCACTTCCGGCACGTCGGTCCGGCACAAAATATAATCAATGCTGACGTTGTAAAATTCTGCCAGGCGCATCAATGTTTCGGTGGGCGGGACCCGTTCACCGTTTTCGTATTTTGAGAGTAATCCTTGTTCAATTCCGGTCTTCATTTGCAGGGCAAGCTGGGTAAGGCCCGCTTGTTTTCGCAATAGCTTTAGATTGTTTTTCATCCTCTCACCTCAATGACATTATGTCATAATTTATGATTGACAAATATGACAAGATGTCATATAATGAGGACGTGTTATTTTAAGAATTAGCACAGGTGGCCGCCAATTTCCGCATTTTTTGCAGAGAGGGCAGATGCCGTACCACGTTTATTCCGCTTCTTTTGAAGTGAGAATATATGCTTTTTTCCCTATGAAGAACCGCCTCGGGCAATTGCTCGGGGCGGTTCTTTATGTATACGATCATGATTTGTTATATCCTTTTAAAAAACTAAAATGAGGATAACGGTTGCGGTTTTTTTGAAATAGTGATAAAATAGTTTATATATCATTAAAAGGAAGAAGAATATGGAAGAAAACCTGATGTTTAAAGATCTGGGCCTTTCGGAAGAGATGCTGAAGGCCCTGGAAAATAAGGGATATGCCTATCCCACTACGGTGCAACGGCTGGCGATCCCGCAGTTTATGGATTGGAAGGACGTTGTTGCCAAGGCGCCCACCGGCACCGGCAAGACCTTTGCCTTCGGGATCCCCATGATCGAGCATATCGATGCGAATTGCCCGGAGATTCAAGGGCTGATCCTGGCCCCCACCCGGGAGCTGGCTATGCAGATCGGGGACGAGTTGAGAGGGTTGCTTACCTACTATAAAGGAATCCGTGTGGCGGTTTTATACGGCGGAGCCGGTCTGGAAGGGCAAGCCCGTCAGTTAGAGAAGAAACCGCAAATTATCGTGGCCACCCCCGGTCGGCTGATGGACCATCATAAGCGCCGCAATCTGCGGTTCGATCATATCCAGACCGTGGTGCTGGACGAGGCGGATCGGATGCTGGATATGGGCTTTTATAAGGACGTGACCCGGATCGTGGATATGGTGAAAAACCGCCGGAATTTAGGCCTCTTTTCCGCCACCATCAGCCAGGAAGTGATGAACGTTTCCTGGAAATATCAGAGGGATGAAGTGGAGATCACTGTGGAGCCTAAGCAGGAGGATCGGCCGGATATTGACCAATACTCTGTGACGGTGCCGCCCTTTAAAAAGACCGAGGCCACCCTGACCATGGTGCAGGCCGGTGCCTTTGAACGGGTGATCATCTTTTGCAACACCAAGGTGATGTGCCAGCGGCTCAGCAATGAATTGCGGAAGGCCGGGGTGGATTGCGATTGCCTGCACGGGGATATCCCCCAGAGCAAGCGGGAAAAGACCATGCAGAAATACCGGGATGGCAAGCTGACCGTTCTGGTGGCTACCGACGTGGCCTCCCGGGGGATCGACGTGGACGACGTGGATTGCGTTCTGAACTACGATATCCCCGAAGAAACAGAATATTATATTCACCGGATCGGCCGGACCGGCCGTGCCCGTAAAAAGGGTGTGGTCTTTTCGATGCTGAATAACTTTGCGGAAAAGACCAAGCTGGAGGAGATCGCCAAATATACCAAATACGAGATCAAGGCCCTGGTACTGGGGGAGGACGGCGTTTTGGCCGAAGCCCCGGAGGAGGAGCCCGTTGCACCGGCACCCGCCACCGGCGGCCGGCGCAGAAGAAGGAGATAATATGGAACGGATCTATGCGGAAATCGATCGGTTAAAAGAAAAATATCTGCAATTCTGGGTGGATATCTGTAACCTGGAAAGCCCCACCGCCAATAAGGAGGCGGTGGATGCCGTTGGGCGGTTTGCCGCCCAAAAGGCGGAGGAATTGGGCTGGAAGGTGGAGTTTTTTCACCACGACGTTTCCGGGGACGTGGTTTGTATTACGATGAACCCTACGGGCGCCAAAAAGCATTTTGTGCTTTCCGGCCATATGGATACGGTGCATCCCATCGGCTCCTTTGGAACGCCCGCCGTTCATATTGCAGACGGCAAGATCTTCGGGCCCGGCGTGACCGATTGCAAGGGCGGTATTGTGGTGGCTTTTTTGGTGATGGAAGCCCTGCAGAATTGCGGTTACACGGAACGGCCCATTAAATTACTTTTGCAAAGTGACGAGGAAGTGGGCAGTTCCATCAGCAATAAGGCCACCATCGGTTATATTTTGGAACAGGCCAAGGGCTGTGTAGGCTTTTTGAATGGTGAAGGAAACAGCGGTGATCGTAAGTTTACTACCACTCGGAAGGGAATTCTGCGTTTCCGGCTGGAGATCACCGGCAAGGCCTGCCATTCTTCCAAATGTTATGACGGGGCCAATGCCATCACCGAGGCTGCCCATAAGATCATCGAATTGGAAAAATGGAAAGAGGAAAAGGGCATCACCTGCAACTGCGGAATCATTGAGGGCGGTACCACGCCCAATACGGTTGCCGAGCATTGCACGGTGGTGGCAGATATCCGCCATCGCACCGCCGCTGAGGCGGAGTTGGTGAAAAAACGGGTGGCGGAAATTGCCGAACATTCTACTGTGCCCGGCACCACCTGCAAATGGACTCAGATCAGTTATCGGGTGGCAATGGAAGAAACCGAGCCCAACCAAAAATTCTTTAACCGGATCAACGAGATTTTTGCGGAGGCGGGTTATGAGCCCATCATTGCCTCTATGAGCAACGGCGGCTCTGATGCGGCGGATGCCACTGCCGCCGGGATTCCGGTTCTGGATTCTTTTGGGGTGCAGGGCGCCGGAATCCATAGCGTGCAGGAATACGCTTATATCGAGAGTCTGCCGGATATGGCCAAAAAGACGGCATTGATTATTAAGAATATTGATTGAGGTAAGATAAATGAAAGTATGTTTGATCCAGCCGGAATATTCCGCCGATTATAACCGGATAGAAGAACTGTTTAATAAACAACTGGAAATGGTAGAAGCCTGCGATTCCTCCATGGACATCATCGTTCTGCCGGAGGCGGCGGACGTGCCCGCTTTGGCTAAGACCCAGGAGGAATTCTATGGGGCCATTGAAAAATTCCACGCCCCCTTGATGGAGGCCTGCACCCGTGCCGCCAAGCGTTGCAATGCGGTGGTGTTCGTTTCCGGCTATGATCCGGAATATCCCAACTATCGGAATACCACTTTTGCCATCGATCGGGAGGGGAACATAGCCGGCAAATATTTCAAAGAGCATCTGACCCCCGGCGAGACCTCCAAGCGGCATCTGGACGATGAATATTCCTTCTGCCCCAACGAACCGGTGGTGGTGACCATCGACGGGTTGCGTTATTGCTTTTTGACCTGCTACGACTTTTATTTTTATGAAAATTATGCCCGCATCGCCCGGATGCGGCCGGATATCATCATCGGCTGCTCCCATCAACGGAGCGATACCCATCGGGCGCTGGTGCTGATGAGCCAGTTTTTGGCCTATAATACCAACGCCCACGTGCTGCGGGCTTCCGTCAGTATGGGGGCGGAGTCTCCCTTGGGTGGATGCAGTTGCGTGGTGGCACCGGATGCTACGGTGCTAATGAATATGGAAAGCCGCATCGGGATGGAGTGCGTGGAGTTTGATCCCCAAAACAAATATTATAAGCCCGCCGGCTACGGCAACCCGCCTGCCGCCCACTTTGAGTATATCGAAGAGGGGCGCCGCCCCTGGAAGTACCGCCCCGCCGGTCCTTTCATCGTTCAACCCGATTGGCGGATGCCTTACCCCCGTACCTGCGCTCATCGGGGCTTTAATACCGTGGCGCCGGAAAACAGCCTGCCCGCCTTTGGGGCAGCGGTGGCTTTGGGGGCTCAGGAGATCGAATTCGATCTTTGGCCCACCAAGGATGGGGAGATCGTTTCCATTCACGATAAGAAACTGGATCGGGTCTCCACCGGCACCGGGCTGGTATATGAGCATACCTACGAGGAACTGTTGCATTATGACTTCGGGGTGAAATACGGCCCGGAATTTGAAGGGCTGAAGATCCTGAAATTTGAAGAGATCCTGAAAAAGTTTGCGGGCCAGGTGATGATGAATATCCATATCAAGACCCCCAATAATACGGATCCCTATGATGAAGCACTGCTGGATAAGATCGTTGAACTGATCCGCAAATACGATTGCGAAAAGTATATCTATTTTATGAGCGGGAACGATACCTTCCTGAAGCAGGTGAAGGCGAAATATCCCGATCTTTGCCTTTGTGTGGGCGGCGGAGACGATCATTGGGGGATCGTGGATCGGGCCATTGCCATCGGCGCCCAAAAGGTGCAGCTGTACAAGGATGATTTTGATCAGGCAATGGTGGATAAGGCCCACGCCAACGGCATTATTTGTAACGTCTTTTATGCGGATACCCCCGAAAAGGCCCGTCATTATCTGGAGATGGGCGTGGATTGCATCCTGACCAACGATTATCAGCGGATCTCTGCTGTGGTAAAGGAGTTTGCCCGTGAAAGTCATTGATTTGACCCATCCCATTTGCGAGGGAATGCCGGTCTACCCCGGCACCGAGCCTCCGGTGCTGGCATCGGCGAATTCCTATGAACGGGATGGCTTTAAAGAAACCAAAATGACGATGTTTTCCCACACGGGGACCCATATGGATCCACCGGCTCATTTGTTTCCGGGACGTGCCACCCTGGATCAGTTCCCTCCGGAGCAGTTTATCGGCAAGGGGTTGGTCATTGATTGCAGTGCTCTGAGGGAAGGGGAGGCCATTACCCTGAAGCAACTGGAGCCCTATGGAGAATTGGTGGAACAGGCAGATTTTTTGCTCTTTTATCTGGGGTGGGATATCCGTTGGGGCACCCCGGCGTATTTTGGAGATTACCCCTGTATCGACGATGAGGTGCTGGAACTGATTCTGGCAGGGAACTATAAGGGGATCGGCTTTGACGTGATCGGCCTGGATCCCATTGCCGACGTGAACCTGCCCCGCCACAAAAAGCTCTTTGCCGAGAAAGAGATTGTGAATATAGAGAACCTGAAAAACCTGCAGCTTTGCGGGCGGGGGCTTTTTAACTTCAGCTGTTTTCCGCTGTTATGGAAGGATAGCGACGGAGCCCCGATCCGTGCCGTGGCCTGGTTTAACTAATAAAAATGCCATTCCGATTGGAATTCCAATTGGAATGGCATTTTCTTTATATTTTACTTTGAAAGGCGACCGCTTTGCCTAAAATACGGATATTCTCTAGCTCCTCCCCCACGTAGATCAAGGGAGCATAACGGGGATTTTCTGCATTGAGGGAAAGCTTGCTTTCCTCCGGGTAATAATAGACCCGCTTCAAAGTGGCGCTGTCTTCAATGATCACGGCGGCGATCTCGCCGTTTTCTACGGTGGATTGAGCCCGGATGAACACCAGATCCCCATCCATGATCCGGGCGCCGATCATACTGTCGCCCTTGGCACGCAGGCAAAAATCCGCCTTCAGGTCGCCGCCCGCTTCTCCAAAGCAATTCTGTTCTTCCTCTGCAAAAATGGGCTCTCCGCAGGCAATATCCCCCAAAAGAGGCAGGGTCCTGCCCGCCACCGGCAAGGCCTCCTTGGGCAGGTGAGGGGCTTGCTCCCCCTGCACCACCTGCAACCACTCCGCCTTACTGCGGTATTCGGAATGCCCCAGCAGATAGTCGGTATCCACCTTAAAATAGCCCGCCAGGGTGGCTACGGTCTGCAGGCCGGGCTCCCGCTCGCCCCGTTCATACATATTGATGCTGCTTTTGGTCAGCCCGGTGGCCTCCGAAAGCTTTTGCTGAGAAAGACCTAATTCCCCTCGCAGGGCTCTTAAGCGTTCTGCCAAACAACTCATGCTTTTTCCACCAATTCCCGGATCCGCTTGGCGGCTGCAGCGGCTCTTTGGTAATATTCCTCGGATGAAAGTTCTTCGTACCCTGCATAACCGGTGACGGCCTCGGGACGGCGGAAGACCTCCAGCATAATGGGACCCTCATAGGGAGAATTCTTGATATAGCGGGCAGCCTTTTCAAAATCCACCTTGCCGTCGAAGGGGATCAGGTGCTGGTCGCCGTCGTAAACGGCGTGGTTATCCTGCAGATGTACACAGATCAGCCGATCCCCGAACAGAGGCATAAACTCCCAACCGGGGGTAAAGCAATACTCGTGGCCGGTATCCCAGCAAAAGCCCACCTGGGGAACGTCCTTATAGATCTCCATGGCAAAGGCCAGATTGGCCAGCTTGCGCTGATTTTCAAAGGCGATCTGCACGTTTTGGGCAACGGCTCTGTCCACCAGCCGGTCAAAGCGGGCGTGCCCCAGGTCGTTGATATAGGGAGCATCCACCTTGGAGGAAAGATGCACCACCGTTTTGGAAACGCCGTATTCCTTACAGCAATCCACACAGTCCAAAAGTCGCTCCAGCATCACTTCGCCGGCCTTTCCTTCTACCCAGATATCGTTGATCCGATCGAAGGGGGCGTGGATATTATCCAGCTCCATCCCGTAGTGCAGGGCTTCCTCGCAGCGCTCCCGGGCGGTGCGGCCTTCCTTATAATCGGTGAATACGACCTCAAAGCCCGCATCCCGGATCATATTGTAGTATTGCTCCTTGGTCTCCCCCCGGGCGGGAAGGACGCTGATTCCGATCTTTCTCATTGGCAGAGTCTCCTTTTTTCTTTGATGGGTTCATTATACACTTTTAGTGTTCAACTGTCAAGAAATTCCAAATTTATTCTTGACAAATTCCCCGAGCACCGTTATAATGAACACAAAAGGTGTTCAAAAATAGCAAGCGGCGCTCCCAACCGCCGAAAAAAGCCTTGGTTTTTTCCACCGAAGCCCCTCCTCCACGCGGCGCACCGGTCACCGGCCGCTTTACCCGGTTTCCCGGCTGCTGTCGCCTTCGGTTCAAGGAAAAAACGGGGTTCTTGAAATTTTTTTGCGGATCGGCCCTTTGACCGACACGCTTCGACAAATACCTTTGGAATAATTTGGTATCATTTGTACGAACAGGGCGATTTTGCCCCGAATTGAGGAGGAAATTTTGAAAATGAGCAACGAAAACAGAGAAAAACTGAGCCTGGTGATCCTGCAGGCCGATCAGGAGGAAGCAGAATTCAATCGGGCCCGTTTTGAAGAGTTGGGAATGACCGTTCTGGGCATCTGCCGGGACGGAGCCGCGGCCGTTGGCTTCATTGCGGAGCAACAGCCGGACGTGGTGCTGATGGATGGCTTTTTGCCCGGGCGCAGCAGCGACGAGGTGCTGGAAGGGTTAGAGGCCGTGGGCTTTCGCCGGAATACGGTATTTGCCGTAATGTCTCAGGTGCCCAACGACCGGCTGGCACGGAACGTGATGGATGCGGGCGCCGATCTTTTCCTGCTGCCGCCTATGGATTACCGCTTCATGCGAGATCGGTTCATCGCCATGAAAAAGCGTAAGCAGGAAGAACTGCGGATGGAAGAGAAGGACTACGAGCTGGAGCGCTACGTGGCTAACCTGATGCACGACGTGGGTGTGCCCGCCCATATCCGGGGCTATGATTATATCCGGGATTCCATTTTGCTGGCTTTGGAGGATCGCCACCTTCTGAAGGCTATCACCAAGGAACTGTACCCTACCATCGCAAAAAATAACGGAACCACTTCTTCCAGGGTGGAGAGGGCCATCCGGCACGCCATTGAGGTGGCTTGGGGTCGTGGGGATATCGATACCCTCAACGGCATCTTCGGCTTTACCGTCAAAAGCAGTAAGGGCAAGCCCACCAACGGCGAATTCATCTCGATGCTCACCGAACGGATCCGCCTGGATCTGAAAATTGCATAACACTCGACAAAAAACGACCCCGGCAGGTTTTTCCTGCCGGGGTCGCTGCATTTTATGGTGTTTCTGTTAAAAAACAAATAATGGAGAAGACGGACTGTGGGATAAATGAAACAGGAGGGGGGAGTATGCGATCTTTAATAACTTTCCCCTTTTCTGCGGTCGGTGCCTTTTTTAGTGGCGAACGTGTTCGTCGTCTTCGATCTGGGCCGTGTAGAGTGCGTGGTAGCGGCCCTTCATCGCCAGCAACTCCTCGTGGGTACCGTGCTCTGCAATGCCCTTATCGGCAATATACATGATCTCGTCGCAGTTGGCGATGGTGGAGAGTCGATGGGCGATGATGAAGGAGGTTCTGCCCTTCAGGAGGTTTGCGATACCCTGCTGCACCAGTTTTTCCGTCTCCGTATCAATAGAGGAGGTGGCCTCGTCCAGGATCAGGATCCGGGGGTTAGACAGCACCGTACGGGCAAAGCAGATCAGCTGACGCTGGCCGCTGGAAAGGTTAGAGCCCTTTTCGTTGACCAGGGTATCGTAGCCGTTTTCGGTGTTCATAATAAACTCGTGGGCGCAAACAGTCTTGGCGGCCTCTTCGATCTCTTCGTCGGTGGCGTCCAGTTTACCGTAGCGGATGTTATCCCGGATGGTGCCGGTGAAAATAAAGCTATCCTGTAACATAATCCCCATCTGACTCCGCAGGGAGTGGAGGGTGGCGTGGCGGATATCGTGGCCGTCCAAAAGGATCTTACCGCCCTGGATATCATAGAACCGACAGAGGATATTCACCACTGTGCTCTTACCCGCTCCGGTGGGACCTACCAGCGCAAAGCTTTGGCCGGGCTTCACGTGGAAGGAGACGTTTTCCAGAATGTTATGGCCTTCTTCATATGCAAAAGTGACGTTTTCGTAATCCACCTGACCGGTGATGGGGGGCAGGGGCTTGGCATCGGGCTCGTCTTCAATATCCACTTTTTCGTCCATGGTATCGAAGATCCGCTCCAGGTAGGAGCCGGTATTCACCAAACTGTTATAGATATTGGCGATAGATTGGATGGGCCCCCAGAACCGCCCGGCATAGGACACCATAGCGATGACCACGCCGGCGCTGTACTGCTCTTTGGTAAAGAACAGGATCGCCATAATATAAAGAAAGCAGGTGATGAACCGGGTGATGTTTTCGATGATGACCGGCATCAAGGTATCGTAACGGGCGGCTTTCAAATACGCATTTTTTAATTGATCCAGCAGATCCCGATAAACGTTTCGGTTCACTTCCTCCCGGTTAAAGGCCTGGGTGATCTGCATTCCGTTGATGGATTCGCTGACGTAGGCAGTACAGTTGGAGTTCTTGGCACTCCAGGTGGTCCAGGCCTTCCGTTGGCGGGTCTTGACCAGGGCCAGATACAATATCACCAGGGGCAGACCGGAAAGCACGCATAGGGTCAGTTTCACGTCCAGGGAGAGCATAAAGAACAGAATAAAGATGATAGACAAGCCCTGCACAACGATGTTGATCAGACCGTTGGAAAGGAAGTCTGCCACGTTGTTGACGTAGTGTACCACCCGGATCAGGATCTTGCCCCGGGGGCGGCTGTCAAAATAGTTGAAGGAAAGCTTTTGGATATGCCCGAAAATATCGCTGCGGATCTCGTGGATGATCTGGTGACCTGCCCGGGAGGTGACCAGAGATTGGAAAAAGGTGCAAAGCTCTGCCAGGCAGGAGGTCAAAAAGTACAATAGTGCCACGATGACCACTCCGCGGATATCCTTGGTGGGGATCATATCGTCGATGATGGTCTGGGTATAAACCGGCCCCAATAGACCAAAGACGGTGGCGGCAATACTCAGGATCAGACCTACGATCAGCCATTTGATGTTATGGAGAACGTAGGGCTTACAGCGTAATAGATTTTTCGCATTAAAGGGAGTTTCAAGGGCTTCGTCTTGGGCGAAGGTGTTACGTTTAGCCATTATTCTCCACCTCCTCGTTTTGGCTGATGCGGTAGATCTCCGCATAATAGCCGTCCTTTTCCAGCAGCTGCTCGTGGGTGCCCCGTTCGGTGATGGCGCCCTGCTGCAGGATGATGATCTCGTCGGCGTCCATGGCGGAGGTGATCCGCTGGGCCACGATGATCTTGGTCTTGTTGGTGATCTTACGAAGCTCGCTCAAGATATTGGCTTCCGTTTCCATATCCACCGCAGAGGTGGTGTCGTCCAGGATGATCACGGAGGAATCCTTGGCCACGGCACGGGCCAGGGCGATTCTCTGCCGCTGACCGCCGGAAAGACCGATGCCCCGCTCGCCGATGACGGTATTGTAGCCGTCGGTGAGCTTTTCGATAAAGGAGGCTGCCTGGGCAGTCTCTGCCATTTCCTTTACCGTTTCAAAGGGCATATCCGGGTTGGAATAGGCGATGTTACTGTCGATGGTATCGGAAAACAGGAACACGTCCTGGGTGGCGATGGCGATCTCTTTGCGGAGCTTTTCCAGCTCGATATCCCGGATGTCGATGCCGTTAACGTAGATGTAGCCGTCGGTGGGGTCGTAAAGCCGGATCAGAAGGGAGATCAGTATGGTCTTACCGGCGCCGGTGGGGCCCATAATGGCAAGGGTCTTGCCGGAGGTGATCTTCAGGTTGATATGATCCAAAATCTTCTGGCCGTCCAGCTCCAGGGAAACGTCCCGGAATTCGATGGACTTGATGCGGCCGTGCTTGCTCCGCAGGTGGTTGCTGTTTTCTACCTCGGGCACGGTTTCATAAAGCTCGTGGATCTTATTGGCGGATACCATCACCTGCTGGGAGGAGCTGATCAGGGTGGTCAGGGTGCGGATGGGTTCCTGCAGGTTAAATACGAAGGTATTGAACACCGTCAAGGCACCCACGCTCATATCCCCCCGGATCACGAAGACTGCCGCCAGGCAAAGGCCGAAGATGGACATCAGCCGGCTGACCAGGTGCAGGGGAGTGGAGACGTAAAGCCGCTTTTTGGTGTTATCAATGGCGGTATCACGGTAATCCTCGCTGATATCGTGGAGCCGCTGATTTTCGTAATCCTCCCGGGCAAAGGCCTTTACCACACGGTAAGCGCCCAGGTTTTCGTTGACGTAGGTATTCATATCGCTGAATTTATCACGGAGCCGGCGATGGAGAAAACGGGTGGTACGGTATACCGTTACGCTCAGGATCGCAAAGACCGGCAAAAAGATCAAAAGGATCAGGGTCAGGGGCGTGTTATAATAAAACAGCATCAGCAGGGTAAAGATAAACAGGAAGGTGCTGCGGATCCAGTTATAAGCATGATCCCGGATGAAGGCACCGATCAGCTGAACGTCAGAGGTCAGGTTGGCGATCAGCTCACCGCTGGGGGTGCCGGAATAGAAGCCGGCGCTCAAGGTCTGCAGCTTTCCGTAAAGGGAAAGGCGGATCTTGTTGGCGGTCGTCATACTGATCTTTTGCATGGACCGATGCACAAAATAACGAAGACCGGTAGAAAAAAGCGAAATGCAAACAACCGCTATAACATAGCGGATCAGCATATCGGTTCTACCGGTCGATGAGGTAATGTGAAGAACCCGCTCTACCCAGGTGGCGGAAAACTTCCAACCCTCTGTTCCGTAAAGCAGGGCGTTATCTACAAGGCTGCCGATGATCACAGAGGGGAACAGAACGATTCCGCTGATCAGAACCACCGTCAGCAAGCAGATGAAATATCGAACCTTTTGACCCTTCATATGGTCAAAAATAAACTTCAGCGTACTCATAACAAAAAGAAAATTTTAACGGGGCGCACAGCAGAGCCTCTGCCAAAGGTCCTGCAGCTCGTTCGCCGGCAGCAAATGGCGCCCAAAGGAAGCCGCCGGGAAACCCTTTTGCCGAATGATTAGAAGCATTACACCGGAATGATCCCCCTTTTAATGGTTCTTTTCACCCACATTATAATAGATTGAATTTATTTTGCAAGGCTTTTTTTGAACTTTTTTATTTTTATTCTTTTTAAACCGTTTGCACTTTACAAATTCTTTTTCGTATTATATAATAACAGAATGTGAAGGTGGTAAAAACTGCCTTTGACCGAGGGGAGGATGATGAAAATGGTGGAAGTAACCGAATATTTTGCCGGCCTTTTTGCCGATGGCTTACAGCCCTTTTTGGTCTTTGACCGGGAAAAGAACCTTTGCTACCGGAACCCCGCTGCAGAAAGCCTGATGAAGCTGATGGGTGCGCCGGATCCTGCCGTTTTCTTTACTTCTTCGGTACGGGAGGAAATGCAGTTCTGCCTGGCGGAGCTCCGGGGCGCTGCATTGACCGAAAGCGTCTGTGATCGGGTTCTGCCTCTGCAGCTGATACCTCTGCAATACGGGGAGCAGGTCTATTTGGTGATGCAGATCTGCCAGCGTCTTGCTGACCAAAAGCGGGAGGAGATTCTGCAGGTGATGCGGATCGCCCAGGCCAAGCTGGCTTCTTATCTGAACCGGATCTACTGTGTTACCCACACACCGGACTCCGATCCCAAACTGGGGGAAGAGGTGGCAAAAAGCACCCGTCGGATCCTGCGGTTGGTACGGCACCTGACCCTTTGGACCGA
>JAZQAR010000034.1:0-5769 GCA_045545315.1 Eubacteriales bacterium
CCTTAACGTCGGGAGTTTCAACAACGGGTCCGCCGTTTTCGATAATATCCGTTGCAACCTTAAGTGCTTCGTTTGCGGGAATGGCAAATCCGAGACCTTCAATACCTTCACCGGATGACTTAGCGTTAACTACTCCGATAAGCTCACCCTTCATATTGAAGAGACCGCCGCCGGAGTTACCGGGATTGATGGCGGTATCGGTCTGCAACAGATTCATTGATACGTTTTCCACCGTGGTGGTGCGTTCCAAAGCACTGATAATTCCCTTGGTCACGGTACCGCCCAGTTCGCCCAGGGGATTGCCCACGGCCACCACTGTCTCACCCACCTTCAGTTCCGCCGAGGAGCCAAAGGCGGCGGGGGTCAGCTCGGTGGCCTCCACCTTGATCACCGCCAGGTCGCTTTTGGCATCGGAGGCGATCAGCTTGGCGGCCAGTTCCTTTCCGTCCGCCAAACGCACTTTAATATTCGTAGCGCCGTCGATCACGTGATGATTGGTAACGATGTAACCATCGGCAGTGATAATGACGCCGCTACCGGCGCCCTCGCTGATGTATTGCTGCATAAAGGAGCCGGTGACGATCTGTTCGGTGGTGATCTCTACCACGCTGTTTTTTACCAGAGCAGCCACCTCTTCTACCGAAAGAGCCTCTTTGACGTTATCGCCGTCGGCATCCTTCAGTTTGGTAGTCTTATAGATCACCGCCGTACCGGAAGGCACCACGGCATTGCTCCCGAAGAATCGGGCACCCACAAAGCCCCCGGCCAGGCCCAGCACCAGAGCGATCACCGCAGAGATCGCCACACCGGCGACCAGGTGCTTCATAGTCAGCGGCTTGGGCTCCTTTTTGGGCTTGGGCGGCTGATAGGCATAATGGTACATAGGTTGCTCCCCGGTGGGGTATGCACCGCTTTCCGCAAAGGGATCCGCAGGGGCGGGTCCAGAAAGTTCCTCGGCGGAAGAAGCGGCCTCTGTAAAGGGATCAGCCGGTTCGGTGACGGATTCCTCTTTCACCGGTTCTGCCGGGGTGGGTTCTTCGGCGGGCTTACGGATCGGCTCGCCGGTCATGGGATCAAAATTGTATTCGTATTCGTTCATAAGAGTTCCCTCCTAACATTGCTATGGCTTTATTATACCCTATCTTAATGAAAAATCTATGAAGAAAATGGAAAAAAACTAAAAAAATCAAAAAAATTTTCTTCCCGGCGAAAAAAACTTGCTTTTTTACAGAAACTATCATATAATAGGTTAAACAGTTTGTTTCCCGCAAAAATAGTAAGAATTTTTTGCCCCACAGAGAGAAGGGTCACCGGCTGAAAGCCCTTTGGTTCCAAAAAATTCCCAAGCGTGCGTTTTGCGGTGTATCCCCCTTGCGATAGTGAGGGGCGGTGTCTCCCCGTTAACGGAGCCTTTGAGTGATAAATCAGAGTGGGACCGCGTTAAGATCTTTTACGCCTCTGTTGCATAACTGCAACGGGGCGTTTTTTATTTGTATTTTGGAGGCTACTATGTTCAAGCAGATTCGAGAAGACCTGGATGCTTTTAAAGCACGGGATCCTGCCGCCCGGAGCAAGGCGGAGATCTTTTTGCTGTATAACGGATTTCACGCCGTTTTATATTATCGGCTGGCCCATTGGCTCTATACCCATAAGCGCTATTTTTTAGCCCGGTGGGTCTCTCAGCGGGCCAAGTTCCGCACGGGGGTGGAGATCCATCCGGCGGCCACCATCGGCAAGGGGCTATGTATTGACCACGGCACCGGGATCGTCATCGGCGAAACGGCGGTGATCGGTGATTACTGTCTCTTGTATCAGGGAGTGACCCTGGGCGGTACCGGCAAGGACACCGGCAAACGCCATCCGACCCTGGGGGATCACGTGATGGTGGGCAGCGGTGCCAAGATCTTAGGCCCCTTTACCATTGGGGATCACAGCAAGATCGCCGCCAATGCGGTGGTGTTGGATCCCATCCCGCCCCATTCCACCGCCGTGGGCGTACCTGCCCGGGTGATCCGGCAAAACGGACAAAAGGTGGAGCCCATGGATCAGGTGCATATCCCCGATCCCCTGGTGCAGGAGCTATGTATGCTCAGCGCCAAGGTTCGTGAATTAGAAAAGAAATTGAAGGAGATGGAAGAAAAATGAAGCTTTACAATACTTTGACCCGCCAAAAGGAAGAATTTGTGCCCATTACCCCGGGCAAGGTTCTGATGTATGCCTGCGGCCCCACCGTATACAACTTTTTCCATATCGGAAACGCCCGCCCCTTTATCACCTTTGACGTTCTGCGCCGTTATTTTGAATACCGGGGCTACAAGGTAAAGTTCGTGCAGAACTTTACCGACGTGGACGACAAGATGATCAAAAAGTCCAACGAAGAAGGGGTGACCCTGGCAGAGCTGGGCGACCGCTACATCGGCGAATATTACACCGACGCCCAGGGCTTGGGGGTCGGCAAGGCCACCATCCACCCCAGAGCCACCCATTGCATCGGTGATATCATCAAGATCATCGAAAGTCTGATCGAGAAGGGCTATGCCTATGAATCCGGCGGAGACGTATTCTACTCCACAAAAAAGTTCGTTGGCTACGGCAAGCTTTCTCACCTGCCCATGGATCAGCTGGAAAGCGGCGCCCGCATCGACGTGAACGATCTGAAGAAAGATCCTATGGACTTTGCGGTATGGAAGGCCGCCAAGCCCGGCGAGCCCGCCTGGGAATCCCCCTGGGGGATGGGTCGCCCCGGCTGGCATATCGAATGCTCGGCCATGGCCTGCAAGTTCCTGGGCAAGACCATCGACATCCACTGCGGCGGTGTGGACCTGATCTTCCCCCACCACGAAAACGAGATCGCCCAAAGCGAAGCCGCCAACGGCTGTGAATTCGCCCACTATTGGCTCCATAACGGCCACATCAACGTGGATAACAAAAAGATGAGCAAATCCGCCGGTAACTTCTTTACCGTGCGGGATGCAGCGGAGGCCTACGGCTACGAGACCATCCGGTTGTTTATGCTCTCTTCCCATTACCGCAGCCCCATCAACTACAGCAAGGACGTTTTAGAGGCCGCTAAGGCCGGTCTGCAACGGCTGTATACCACCAAAAACAATCTGGAATATGCCCTGAAGACCGCCGCCGGCGAGCTGACTGCGGAAGAAGAAAATCTTTTGAAGGAGCTGCCCGCCTTTAAGGATCGGTTCCTGGAAAAGATGGACGACGATCTGAACACCGCCGACGCCCTGAGCGTGATCTACGATCTGGCCCGGTGGATCAATACCCAGCTGGCCGACCGCCACTCCCCCGCCTTTTTGAATGGGATGAAGGAACTGTTCGCCGAGCTGACCGGAGTTCTGAACATTCTGACCGGGGAGCAGGAGGCCGAGATCCCCGCCGAGGTGAAGGAGTTGGTAGAAGCCCGCACCGCCGCCCGTGCGGCCAAGGATTTTGCCAAGGCAGATGCCATCCGTGACCAATTGGCGGCCATGGGTGTGATCCTGGAGGACGGCAAAGACGGCGTTAAAATTTTGATGAAGCAATAAAAAAAGAGGGGGAACCTTTTGAAAAAGGTTCCCCCTCTTAAACTCCCCTTCGAAAACTTTTAATAAAGGGTCCATCCGTCGTAGGCCATCGTGGCCGGGACGGGGAATTGCAGTTCTTCGATTTTTTGTATCAAAGCGTCGTAGGAGTTGCCGTGGTTATGGTTCACGTGGGAGATGATAAATCGGCTTGTTTGATCCAGGGTGCCCTGAGCCACCAGTTGATCAGCCAGGACACGCAATTCATCAAAGGATTGGTGCTGGTTATTGATCTTATACAGGCTTTTCCCCAGCCCGTATGCGGATTCGGCCACGAAATCGTCCACGTGGTATTGAGCCAAAGCCTCCATGGTCTCCGGGAAATAGCTACCGCTGTCCAGACCGTAAAACAAGGTTTTTCCATTGGGTAAAAACAGCAGGTACAAGGCGGCATTCTCCCCCACGTTGCCCGTGTGGTTCCCCCGCAGGGGGATCACGTCGATATCAGCGATCCTATAGCGCTTGCCGAATTCCAGGCGATGAAATACCACCAGACCCTGTTCCTCCCATTGACAAAGTTGGCCCTTCAGCACCCAAGGGCTGTTGCGCCAATGCTCCACCATCTTAAAAGCTTGATCGGTAAAATAATAATGGAGCGGCTCCCGCCAAAGCTTGCTCCACATCGCCTCCATCAGCATATGGGGATTCAAGTGATCGTCGTGGGTATGGGTCACCAGCACGTGATTCACCCCGGAGATCTCACCGAATAGCATAGACTGGCACACCGCATCGGCGCCCAGGTCGATCATCAGTTCATCGCTGACCCGAAAGCAGGAACGGCGGCGGATATACCGCCCGCCCTTGACACGCGCTTCTTCGCAAACCGCACAGCGGCAAAAGGGTGCAGGCACTCCTTCAGCCGCACCGGTGCCCCAAAATTGACCGATCAACATTAAAAAACCACCTTTTTTACAGAATTCATCAAAAACTTTTTATCAGTATAGCATATTTTTTGCAACTTGGCAATTTACAAAGGGATTTTTTTGCTTTATAATAGAAAGGTCTTTTAAAAAGGAGATGACCGATATGTTTCGTATATTAGAAAAAGAGGCGCTGAACCCCACTGTAAGCAAAATGGTAATTGAAGCGCCCCTGATCGCCCGCAAAGCCAAGGCCGGTCAGTTTATTATTTTACGAGTAGATGAAAACGGTGAACGGATCCCCTTAACCATTGCCGGTTATGACCGGGAAGCCGGAACTGTAACGATTATCTATCAGATCGTGGGCGCAACTACTATGCGGTTGGACACGCTGAAAAAGGGTGATGCGCTGCAAGATTTTGTGGGTCCTCTGGGGAAACCTACCGAGGTCGATGGACTGAAGCGGGTGGCCGTGGTCGGCGGCGGCGTTGGCTGTGCCATTGCCCTCCCCGTGGCCCAAGCCCTGAAGGAGGCCGGTGCCAAGGTGGATACCGTAGCCGGGTTCCGCAATAAAGAGTTGGTGATTTTGGAGGAGGAATTCAAGGCTGCCTCTGAAAATCTGATCATGATGACCGACGACGGCTCCTACGGCCGGGAGGGTCGGGTGACCGACGCCCTGAAGGAGTTGTTGGAGGCCAACCAATATGACGAGGTCATCGCCATCGGCCCCTTGATCATGATGAAATTCGTTTGCGCTCTGACCAAGGAATACGGGGTGAAAACGACGGTTAGTATGAACCCCATTATGATCGACGGCACCGGAATGTGCGGCGGATGCCGGCTGACGGTGGGCGGCGAGACCAAGTTCGCCTGCGTGGACGGCCCGGATTTCGACGGCCATTTAGTGGACTTCGATGAGGCTATGGAGCGGGGTCGCACCTACCACGCCTTTGAGGAAGAACGCTGTAACTTATTCAAAAAGGAGGCCGACGGCAATGAATAAATCCGTGACCAAAGAAAAAATGCCGGAGCTGGCCCCCGACGTTCGGAACAAGAATTTTGAGGAAGTGGCCCTGGGCTATACCGAGGAGCAGGCCGTAAACGAAGCGGAGCGGTGCCTGCAATGCAAAAACAAGCCCTGCGTGGGCGGGTGTCCCGTACAGATCGATATCCCCGCCTTTATCCAAAAGATCAAGGAGCGGGATTTTGAGGGAGCCTATCAAATCATCAGTCGTTCCAGTTCTCTGCCCGCCGTTTGCGGACGGGTCTGCCCCCAGGAAAGCCAATGCGAAGGCAAGTGTGTACGGGGGATCAAGGGCGAGCCGGTGGCCATC
>JAZQAR010000035.1:0-6511 GCA_045545315.1 Eubacteriales bacterium
ATGGCAATACCGGCGGAACCGGCACCGTTGATGACAACCTTCACGTTACCGATTTCCTTCTTCACCACTTTCAAGGCGTTGATCAAAGCGGCGGCAACCACGATAGCAGTACCGTGCTGATCGTCGTGGAATACGGGGATATCGCAGATCTCTTTCAGTTTACGTTCAACCTCGAAGCAACGGGGAGCGCTGATATCCTCCAGGTTGATACCGCCAAAGCTGCCGGAGATCAGGTAGATGGTGCGAACCAGCTCGTCCACGTCCTTACTGCGGATGCAGATGGGGAATGCATCAACGTCGGCGAAAGCCTTGAACAGAGCGCACTTACCTTCCATAACCGGCATACCGGCCTCGGGGCCGATATCGCCCAGGCCCAGGATGGCGGTACCATCGGTGATAACAGCAACCATATTGTTCCGGCGGGTCAGTTCGTAGCTCTTATTATAATCGTCGCGGATCACACAGCAGGCTTCCGCAACACCGGGGGTATAGGCCAAAGAAAGATCTTCCCGGGTCTCGATGGGGCAACGGGTGGTCACTTCGATCTTACCGTTCCACTCATAGTGTTTCTTTAAAGATTCTTGTCTGATATCCATGGTTTATTCCTCCCAGGGGAACACATACTGGGTCAGACCCAGCTCGTCCCGAACAGCATTCATTTCAGCCTGTACAGATTCGTTGATGGGTACACCGTCCTTGCGGGCCAGACGAACCAGATGCTCCTTCTCACCGGCGGTATAGATCCGCTCGGCATCGGGGACCTTTTTGGAGGCACGAACGGCACGGAGGATATCGCCGGACTTCTTACGGCAAACGTCTTCGCCCATAAAGTGATCGGTATCGATGGCGATGAAGAAGTGACCCAGACGGAAGGGAACCTTATTGCCGTTCTCATCCAGACCGGTCAGAGCCTTACCGTAGCTACCGTCCTGCAGAACGGCGGACAGCAGTTCAACAAACATCGCGTAGCCGTAGCCCTTGTAGCCGCACTGTTCTTCACCGGGGCCACCCAGGGTGCAAAGAGCAGCCTCGCCACGAGCCATAGTCTTCAAAGCATCGGCAGAGGTGCCTTCGTAAGCCTTACCGTCCACACCGATCAGAGCGCCCTTGGGGGCATCCTTACCGATACGGGCATAATACTCCAGCTTACCGTTCTGATAGGTGGAGGAAGCACCGTCGAAGTTAAAATCGAAATCCTCGTCGGTGGGAACGCCCAGGGTCAGAGGATTGGTACCGAACATCCCCTCTACACCGAAGGTAGGAGCAACGGTGGGACGGGCATTGGTACCGGTCAGGCCGATACAGCCGTGCTTAGCAGCCATAGAAGTATAGTAACCGGCGATACCGTAGTGGCAGGAGTTACGAACAACGACCATACCCATACCGTATTCCTTAGCCTTGGCAATGGCCATGCTCATTGCCTTATGACCGATAACCTGACCCATACCGTCGTGACCGTCTACCACAGCGGTGGTGGGGGTTTCTTTAATGATTTCGAAATTGGTTACGGGGTTCTGGATCCCGGCCTTGATCCGATCCAGATAAACGGGCTTAAAGCGGTTTACACCGTGAGATTCGATACCGCGCTTATCGGATTCCAGCAGAACGTCTACCACGATCTTGGCATCTTCTTCGGGAACACCGTAGCCCTTGAATGCATCGATGGCGAAATTGGTGATCATTTCCCAATTGACAATGTTGTTTTTAGCCATTTGAAAGGCCCTCCTAAAAAATTTTTTACTGCTTTGAGCGCAAAAAAAGTGCGCAACAAGCCGAGGCCCCGGTGGAGCCATCTTGTTACGCACTCTCAAAACTCTCTTGTGCAGTTATTTACGAGTCTCATTATAACACACTCAAAAAAATTGTCAATTATTTTTTTAAAAAAATCAAAGACAATAAAGAAGGATCCCGATATATTGCAAAATGCTTCCAATTACAACAAAAAGATGGAAAACGGAATGCATATACCTTAAGGGTCGTTTTCCGTGACCGCCGATGCCGTAGAACAGAGCCCCCACCGTATAGGAGATCCCCCCGGCCAGCACCCAGCCAAAGCCGGCCGGCGTTAAGGCCCGGATGGCATAGCTACCGGTGAAGACCACACACCAGCCCATCAGCATATAAAGGATCATAGACAAGACCTTATAGCGCTTGAGGTCGATGGCGTTGAACACCACCCCCAGCACCGCCAGCCCCCATACGAAGCCGAATACACACCAGGCCAACACCGGGTTTTCCCGCATCATCCCGGTGAACACAATGGGCGTATAGGTGCCGGCGATCAAAATATAGATGGTGCAATGATCAATGATCTGGAACACCTTTTTTGCCATAGGCGGTTTCAGGCCGTGGTAGATACTGGACATACTGTACAGCACCACCATGGAACAGCCGTAAATAAAGGCGCCCACGATCCCGAAAGCATTTCCGGTGAAAAAAGCCTTTATCACGCAGGTAGCCAAGGCGATCACGCCAAATCCGCCGCCCACAATATGAGATACCATATTAAAGATTTCCTCGCCCCGGGTGTAGTCCGGCAACAGGCGATCCTTGAGTTTGATCCGCTTCATAACGCTCTCCTTTTTCCAAAGTATCTATATTATATGATATCCAAAAGTGATCTGTCAAAAAACAAAAAACACCGAAAAACCGCTTTATTGCTTGGTTTTCGGTGTTTTGGTATTCTTAAATTTCTTTAAGGATCCGGGGTTTGTTAAATTTTGTTAATCTTGCGTGCCATAGAGGATCTTATCCATATGTCGACGGCCGATCTTACAGGAGAGGAACCGATCCGGCCGGACGCCGTCGGAAGAAAGATAGTTCACGTGGATCACCCTTTGGGGCGTTGCCGGCAAGTCCCCTTCCCCCAGCTCGATCAACCGGGTGGCGGCTTCGTAATAAGAGATCCGCTGCTTTTGAGCATAGTTATGGAGTTTTTCCCCGATCTCCGATTGGACCCCCTGGAGTTCATAATCAAAGGTGCTGAGATCCGTGGGAGGCTCCCCCATAAAGCAGGTAAAAGGATAATAGCAAAAAATCTTCAGCGAAACGATTTTTTGACCGTCCCGTTCGGTTTGCGACCAGGCGGCCAGCCGCCCCATGGGAACGTTCTTTCGCCCGGTCGGAGTCACCGGCAACCAGTCCTCCTCTATTGAAAGGGAGCAGCCGAAATACCGATCGGCCACCGTTTCCACTTCCTTTGCATCGATCAAAACTTGGGAGCCATCCTGCAGGACCTTGCCCCGATCCAGGAAAAGGGCATATTGAATCAAAGCCTCTTGCGTCAGAGCCTCGGGAGCATCAAATTCCGGCATTTGATCCAGCCGATAAAGGGGCAAAAGATCCGCAAAGCGGTTTCGCTGACCTTCTGTCAGGGTAGGATCCCATTCCAGGTTTTCCGCCATGGGGTTCAGAGGATCGTTGGTATCGGGGGTCGTTGACTCTGCGATACCGGGGCCTTGCTGAACAGTGGCGCAGGAGCAGAGGAGCAAAGCGACCGCCAACAGCATCGATAGCATCCGCTTCATTCTACCCCTCCCCTTTTATTTCAAAGAGAATTCGCCCAGTTTAGTGGAAAGGATATATTCGTCCTTGAATTCCCGCAGGCGGGCCATATGGGGTTGTTCAATATGAACCTGCTGGTGCTTTAAAGATTCCCAGGCTTCGATCAGCAACAGCTCGTTGGGGTCTTTTTCGGAATAATAATAATCGTAGCGATAGCATCCGTCCTCATTCCGAACGGCATCCACAATGCCCTCCTTTTGGGCACGCTCCACAAAGACTTCCCGCTTGCCGGGAACACAGTTAAATACAACGTAGATGGTATACATGATCATATCCTCCTTTATTAACCGGTAACTTCGGTTTTTTCTTTTTCTTCATATTGGCTCATAAACCAATACATTGCCGTATTCATATCCATTTGATGACCGCCGTCGAAGATCTCCAAAAATACCCGGCTTTGAGGGTATTTTTCCATCAAAAGACCGTAAAGTTCCAGGCTATGGGATACGGGCACGACGGGATCGTATTTACCGTGGAAGATCTTCAGGTTGGCTTTGGCAATGGTATCCAAATAATGGACGGGAGAGCGCTTAAGTAATTCTGCCTCCCCTTCCCCGCAGCAGGCGAAAACCTTAGGTCGGTAGTTTTGGTTCTGCTCTGCCCATTTGCGCAGATCCGTGATGGGAACGCCGGCGCCGATGGCCTTGAACCGTTCGGGATAAAGACCCGCCATCAATAAGGCCATATGTCCCCCGCCGCTATAGCCCAGCAAAAAGACGTTTTCGGCATCCACGTCGAAGTGTGCCAGTACGTAATCCACCGCATCCATAATATCCTGCTTGGCCACCGGAGAGCCACAGGCCTGCTGACAACGGGGATTTTTGGGTTTATTGGCGCCCCGGAATTCCGGCAATAACAGATTAAAATCATATTTTTCGGCCATAGGAAGCATATGTTTTATCTGATTGAACCGATCAAAGCTCCAGGTATGGAGCCCCACCAACAGGGGGCGATTTTTGTTAGGAGAAGCATAGAACAATGAAGGTTCGATAGAGCCATCCACTGTAGAAGGAATCAAAAGTTCCTGTTGTTCCAAAAAAATCACGTCCTTTCTATATTTAATTATAACAATGGGCGGTTGCTTTTGCAACCGCCCATTGAAAAATTATTCGGAAAATTCCCGCATCGCCTTCACCACACCTACGCCGATATGGGGAAAGACCGGGCCGTTGCCGTAAAGTTCGGCCAATTCTTCGTCCGATAAAGTGGGATTCGCCAGAATCAGTTCCCGCACCCGCCGCAAGGGAGTGCGACAAAACTCCAGATAATCGGCAACCGCTTTCCCGCCCTTCGCCTGCCAACCGGCCGGCTCGTAATCGTGGGCAGCCAGGATCGCTTGGAGCTTTAAGGCCGCTACCCGCTCCAAAGCCGCAAAATACTCTTTCGGCCAGCGGATATTGGCACCCCATTTGCCGGAGCCGAAAACCCCGTAGGCCTGCAGGCAATCGCCGCTGACCAGGGTGCGAGAGCGTAGATCCAGCAAAGCCATACTGTCCGACGTATGACCGGGGATACAGACCGTTTGGAACACGTCCAAAAACCGCTGACCATCCGCAGGGGCCACCACGCTATCGCCGAATTTTTCCTTCAGCTTTGGGGAGCGGGACAGCACCGTGACCTCGGGAAAATGCCTTAAAACACATTCCAATCCACCGGCGTGATCCCCGTGGTTATGGGAGATAAAAACGTATTTTAAACGTTCTTCCGTAACGCCGTTTTCCTGCAAAAAGGGCAGAATATAGGTCTCCACGTCGGTATCGTAGGTGCCGGTATCAAAAAGGACGGCACCCTCCTCGCTTTGCAAAAGACAAACGGTGGTGTAAATATCCTTCATTGGAAAAGTGAGCCGTATGATCGGTTGGCCATTCATTCTGCTTTCAGTTCCTCCAAAAATTCGCCGATCCGGCGGAGTGCTTCTTTGATATGCTCGGTAGAATAGCAATAGGATGCACGAACAAACCCCTCACCGCCCTGGCCGAAGGCCGGGCCGGGCACTACCGCCACGTGCTTGCTCTCTAACAAGCGCTGGCAAAAGGTCTCGCTATCCAGGCCGGTGCTCTCGATACAGGGGAAGGCGTAGAAAGCGCCCTTGGGATCCCGGCAGGTCAGCCCCAGCCGATTAAAGCCATCCACGATCAGACGGCGGCGCATATCGTATTCCTCCGCCATCTCCGCCACGGCATCGTCGCATTGGGTCATAGCCACCACTGCCGCATACTGGGAGGTGGTGGGGGCGCACATAATGGCATATTGGTGGATCTTGACCACCTGCTGTAACAGCTCCTTGGGGCCGCAGGCATAGCCCAACCGCCAGCCGGTCATAGAAAAGGCTTTGGAAAAGCCGTTGACCACCAGGGTGCGCTCCCACATATCCGGCAGAGAAGCGATGGAAACGTGGTGCTTGCCGCCGAAGGTCAGTTCGGCATAGATCTCGTCAGAGAGGATCAGAATATCGGTTCCCCGCAGAACGGCGGCGATCTTTTCTAAATCCTCCCGCTCCATGATCGCCCCGGTGGGGTTACAGGGATAGGGCAGGATCAAAAGCTTGGTTTTTGGGGTAATGGCGGCCTTCAGGGCTTCGGGAGTGAGTTTAAACTGATCCTCCGCCTTGGTCTCGATGATCACCGGCACACCGCCCGCCAGGCGGGTGATGGGCTCGTAGCAGACGTAGCTGGGCTGGGGAATGATGACCTCGTCCCCGGGCTGTACCACCGCACGGATGCAGCCGTCGATGGCCTCGCTGCCGCCTACGGTGACCAACACCTCTTGGGTGGGGTCATAGGAAAGACTGTACTTTCGGTTCAGATAGGCAGCGATGGTCTCCCGCAGGGTCTGCAATCCCCAGTTGGAGGTATAGCGGGTCTTACTGCCCTCCAGGGCTTCGATGCCGGCCTTACGGATCTGCCAAGGAGTGGGAAAATCCGGCTCGCCCACACCCAGGGAGATG
>JAZQAR010000036.1:0-25062 GCA_045545315.1 Eubacteriales bacterium
CTATGCCAGTATACAGATAACAGGAGTGCAGTACGCAGTTGACCGGGACTCTGTACAAAACCGGCTGTGTCAGGCTTGTCTTGATTCCATAAATGACCTGTGGTTTACAGATCGGCCCCCGGCAGAGTATGCCATTATCAGTTTTGAGGACAGAACAATCTGTCCGTTATTGAATAGTCAGCCTTGGTTTGCGTCTGGGAATTATGGTGTTGATTGTGGGTTTAGGGATAATGGAGAAATCAATTTGCTGATTCATTATTGTCCAAATCATTATGAAATTAATACGCCGAATTGAACACTTTTTGGAGTAGTTGAGATTTCTGTTGATACGAGTGATTACAAACGAACGACTCGCACAGGCAGGATATTGCAGCATCCTTGACCAGTACGAGTCGTTGCACTTATGCGATTGTTCTACCGTGTACGGAACCGTACGCACGGTGGTGTGAGAGGTCGAGGTTATTCAACTCCTCCTGCTCGATTAGAAAAACCGTCTGCATACATCAGTAGTAATAGGATGGTTGTTTAATATTGGTCAGGCCAAGAATATAGTCTGCAGGAGTCGTGTATAACTGAGCCAGCCGATATACACATCTTTCATAACTATTCGATATTAACATAGTAGGATATTATTTGTATAATACCTGAGTATATAGCCGTTTGGCTATATACAGACGGCCCTTTAGATGTGTATCAAACAAAAGATGAATGCACAGAGGCATAATCTCATTTGCGTATTGACGCGGCATTTATACTTTGTGGGAGCGTTCAGAATAAAGCGGCGTAATGATCAAGCAGATCAACCCAAACACCACACGTGTACTCACATCATCGCAATAACAGGCCCGGTGATGGTGAACATCGTTGCGCGACACAGAGAATGAAGCCCTCTGCTTGCGTCAATGCAAGACAAAGTCGGCATCTCTTAGAATACCTCAAAATTAAACATGTGCGCAGTCGAGCTTCCGTAATCCTCGGTCTTTGTCTCGCTGTGATAGGTGCTCAGCGGAACGAAGCGAACAGCTGTTGCGACTCTTCCCAGGCTGTGCTTGATAAACCGCTGATGGTTGTCGGTAACCTCAACAACAGTCTCCCACTGGCCATGTTCATTTATCAGCTCGATCTTATAATGCTTGATCAGGCATTTGGGGAAACCAAATCTCGTATTATTATGGCTTTGAGGGAAGAATAGCACCGCGGAAGTATGCAGACCATCAGGGTTACCTTCGGTATATTCTCTGTCCAAATCGCTGTCCAGCACCAAACGAACACCGCTGACCAGCTCCGGTTTCTCAAAGGTATAGGTAATAGCCTTGTTGGTTTTGCCAAAATAACCGTTATCATTGCCCCAAATTCTGCGGTCAAGACCGTTCAGCAGATTGGAGCAATCACCGTAATCGCAGGAGATGTTCGCCTTTTTCGCCAAGGGCGAGATCTCACGACGCAATCCCGGCAGGAAGCAATCATCCTCCAGCAGGGCAGTTTGGACCTCTGCAATTTTTTGCTGTGCTGCCTCTCTTGGCAAAAGATTATTATTTGCCGCTATCGCTGCCGCAGTACCTACAGCTTGACCGATTACTCCAATTGTTCCCATAACTCTCGTGGAGCTGAAAGCTATGTGACTTGCGCTGATATTTCGACCAGCAAACATCAAATTATCAATATTTTTGGAATAAAGGCTGCGAAGAGGAATAGGATAGGGCTCGCTGAGTCTGCGCTTTTGCAGATGGGCACCGCCCTTAGCATCCATATGGAAGCCTCCGGGCAGGTGATTGTCGATCTGCCATCCGCCATAAGCAACCACATCATCAAAGGGTGTGCAATTTTCCACATCGTGCTGGGTCAGCACATAGTCGCCCACATATCGGCGGCTTTCCCTTTTTCCGGGCAAAAAACCAACCCATTCCAAATCCCAATTTTTCGCTCCATGATCCCCATGGTTTTTAATATGATCCCAAACACCGAAGGCGATTTTTAACAATTCGTCTTTGGTTTCTTCCGTATCATCTATGCTGTTTTGCATACCGCCCAATTCAATCCAATAAAAATTTGTATTGATCGCATAGAGGTTATGGGGCTTGTTGTTCATCGCATCATCATCAGGAAAATCGTATGCCCAAGCGGGGGGAGTATAGGAAATTGCATGATCGGTTTCTCTGCATTGCATCATAATGCTCATGCCCATGGTATGGTTATCGGTAGTCTCAAGACCGAATTCCTCATTATATTCACTTTTGGCTTCTCGACCTACCTTGAATTCCGCTCCTGTTAATGGTGCGAGAATACTGTCACCCGAGCTGTCCACAAATATTTTTGCCTGCACCTCATGCCATGTGTATGTGGTGAGCTGAAAGCCTTTGACCGACGAAATGTGTCCATTTTCTGCCGATGCCTCACAGCAGGTGCAGTTCAGCAGAAGTTCAATATTCTCTTCAAAGCGCACCTTCTCATACAAAAGAGCATCCCATGTTGTGAAATTACGGGTGGGATTGCGATACATATTTTCCAGCAGCAGCTCCTCCATGATTCCCGTTTCTTGCAGATCACGAACACGGGTACCCGCACCGGAAATCCACATACGAATCTCACTGCTGGCATTTCCGCCCAAAACAGGGCGATCCTGCATTAGTACCACCTTTGCCCCGTGTCTTGCAGCGCTGATGGCGGTAAACATACCGCCGATTCCGCCGCCAATTACACAGATATCTGCTTGATGTAGCTTTGTTTTTAGCATTGCTTTCTCTCCTTTTTTAAAACTTGACATCAGATTTCGTTTATCTTATAATTAATCATATAGTTCTTAAATCAAAAAATCTACTGATAATGTGATTATAATTTATAAGAATGTGATATTTGGGAGAGGCGAATGAAGAAAGTTAGCCACTATAAACAAAGTAATAGGGGGAATACAAAGCAGATCATCAACTGGAAAGAGTACGATCTGGGTGATTCTCTTTTTTATTCCTACCGCTCCACCCTTTATAATCCCAGCACTTTTCCTTCCAGCCTTCATTACCACGATTATTATGAGCTTATCATTCTTGAAGAAGGAAATATTGATTATATTTGCGAGTCGACTTGTGTTCATCCAAAAAAAGGGGATATTCTGCTGATTTCGCCCGGGATGTTTCATATGTCTAAAATTGGATGTGACGAAACCCATTATAAGCGCCATGTTTTTTATCTGTATCCCGATGCCTTTGATAGATGGGAGTGTGGGGCGCTGACCTCCTTTTTAAGGGAGCCTTCTAATGGTCTCACAGTATTTTGGCTCTCTGAAAAAGATCGTTCTTTGATTCTATTACTGCTCCATCAGCTATCCGAAGCCTTGAAGCAAGAGGGAAAACCGACCTATCGCGCCCTTGCCAAGGGTTTGATTCTGCAGATCTTCTTTTTAATCAACGAAAGCAATTCTGCCCTCCGGGATCACGGGACAACCTTGCCGAAAAATCTTCTTGCTATTAAGCAATATATCGAGGAAAATTTCGTTGAAATATTTTCAGTTAAAGAGGTGGCGGATCATTTCTTTTATAGTCGTGAATATGTATCAAGGCTTTTTCGCCGGTATTTTAACACCACTGTTTCAGACTATATAAAGGCACGGCGAATTGCATACAGTCAGCAATTGATCGAGCAAGGACACTCTATCAGCGAAGCGTGTTACCAATCGGGCTTTGAAAACATGTCTACCTTTATCCGCTCTTTCCGTAATATTTCAGGTATGACCCCCTCGGAATACCGCAAAAAATCATAAAAAGGCTTGACCAATCGGTCAAGCCTTTTGTGTTAAAATAAAGTAGTTATCCAATAAATTATTCCATAAATGACACTCGCCACCGTGCCGTAGGCGATGACGGGGCCTGCGATGGTAAAAATTTTAGCACCGAGGCCGAGGATCCAACCCTCCTGCTTAAATTCCAAGGCGGCGCTGGTGATGGAGTTGGAAAAGCCGGTGATGGGGATGATAGAACCGCCTCCGGCGTATTGCCCCAATTTATCATAGACCCCCAGGGCGGTAAAAAAAGAGCCCAAAAACACCATACAAATGGGGAGCCAAAGTGCGACTTCATCTTTATGAAGCCAAAGGCTTAAAAGATCGCTGATTCCTTGGCCGATGCAGCAGATGCCCCCGCCCACCCAAAAGGCCCGAAAGCAATTCTTCAGAATAGGGGAGTCGGGGGTCTTCTTTTTTAAATAGTTATTATATTGCTTGTTATCCAATTTTTTCACCTCAAAAATAGGATAACCGAAAAAATGCGGAGCATTCTGATATACATCTCAAAACTTCGATTCGACTGGTGAAATTTATGCGGTAGTGAGAGATTTTCGGTGTGTCAAAAAGACGTTTGATTTCGTGGGATTTGTTTTTTATGCCAAAACTTGACATTGTTCATCTTTGCTGGTATAATCATTAAAAATGAACGAAAATGCGGTTATTTTTTCGCTTTTTGTTCATTTTTGCCTTATGAAGATAGAAAAGAGGAGGATTAAAATGAAAGCAACACCCATTACCCGCAAACAGTTTGACGTACTGACCTATCTGGAAAAAGCGGGAATAGAAAAATCCCAACGTGAAATTGCCGAGTCCACCGGAATGTCCACCGGAACGGTCAATAAAGTGGTGAATGAACTCAAAGAGGCCGGCTTACTGCAAAAAGGTGCCCTGACCGAAAAGGGCTACGGCGCACTGGAACCCTATCGAGTCAAAAAAGCCATTTTTATTGCAGCGGGCTTTGGTTCCCGGCTGGTACCTATTACCCTGAACACCCCCAAGCCATTGGTGAGGGTGAACGGGGTCAGAATGATCGATACTTTGCTGGATGCGGTGGTGGCGGCCGGGATCGAAGAGATCTATATCGTCCGCGGTTATCTCGGGGAGCAATTCGATCAGTTGCTCTATAAGTATCCCAATATCAAGTTTATTGAAAACCCGCTTTATAACGAAGCAAACAATATCTCGTCCGCTCTGCTTGCGCGCCACCTGATGCAAAACGCCTACGTTCTGGAGGCAGACCTGGTGCTTTCCAATCCGAATATTATTACCAAATATCAGTATACCTCCAATTACCTTGGAGTGCAGACCGATTACACCGACGATTGGTGCTTTGAAACCAAGAATAAGGTGATCACTAAGGTCAAGATCGGCGGCAACGATTGCCATCATATGTTTGGTATTTCCTATTGGAACGAAGAGGCCGGCGCAAAGCTTTATGATGATATCAAAAAGGTTTACGAAATGCCTGGCGGAAAAGAGCGGTATTGGGATCAGGTCTCTTTGGAATACTGCCTGGATAACTATACCGTAGAGGTACGGGAATGTACCTTCGACGATATCGTGGAAATCGATAGCTTTGCCGATCTTAAAAAGATCGATCCGATCTATCGGTAAACAGAGGTAAAACAGATGGAACAATTAAAGTATGGCTATAACAAAGTTGAATACAAAAAATTCACAGCAGGCGCTTGGCGTTATCTGCTGTTATTTTCCTTGCTGTATTGTGCTCATTACTGTACCCGGCTGAATATCGGCAATGCTCAGGTCTATATGACGGAGTTCTCCAGCGAAGATATCGGCGTTCTTTCTTCCGTGCTTTTTTGGACCTACGGCGTGGGGCACCTTGTAAACGGTCGCCTCGGTGAGATCTTCGGCATCCGGCGCTTTATTATTCTTTCGGTTATTCTGTCGGTGGTCTGCAATATCTTTATGGGGTTTCAGACCTCCATCTTGGCGATGGCTGTGATTTGGGGACTGAACGGATTTTTCCAATCCATGGCCTGGTCTCCCGGCATATCCTCCTTGACCGCCTGGTGGCCCGGTAATAAGCGCGGTTTTGCAACGGGCTTTGCTAATGCTTTTTCGGGCTTCGGCCAGGTGGTCGCTACCCTGATGGTTGCCCTTGGCTTTGTATTGCTCCCCAACCTGGGCTGGCGCTCGGCCTTTTTCGTTCCCGCCGCACTCCCGATTTTAATGCTGGCCGTTTATTGGATCTTTGCCAAAGCCAGCCCCAAGGAGATCGGTCTGAAGGATTATGAAGAAGAAAATGTGAATAAGGCCGCCCACGAGGACGAAATGGCAAAGATCGTGAAGGAGAAGGGTAAACTGTACCCCTATTTCCATCTTTTGAGTAAGCCCATCTTTCTGGTGTGGATCTTCGTGATCTTTGCCTCGGGCATTGCTCGTTACGGTCTTGTGACCTGGATTCCCAAATACCTGAACGAAACCACCGAGCTGGGTGCTGTTGTCAGCCTGCTTACCTCTACCATTTTGCCTATCGGTATGGGAATCGGAACGCTGATCGTTCCTGCTCTGACCGATAAGTTCTGCCCCAATAACCGGCTTTGGGCCAGTGTTTTGAGCGGTGTGGTCTCTGCAATTTGCGTGGTCGGCGTCGCCTTTCTGGATCCCAATAATAAATTCCAGTTTGCATTGATGCTGGTATGCCTGTTCTTTGCCGGCTTTTTCATCTATGCAATCAACGGAACGGTCTGGGCGTATGCCGCCGACGTGGGCGGGCGTGTGTTTGCCAGTACCGCCTCCGGGATTTTGGATTTTGCCGCCTATATGGGCGCCGCCATCCAGGCTGCCGTGTATGGGTTTATTTTGGGCGACGGAAACTGGAATGCGGTCTTCATTTCGGTGGCTGCATTCTGCCTGATGATCGCCGTCGTCAGCTTCTTTAGCTCTTTCAAGAAAAAAGCATAAATAAGGGGTCGTTTTCAAAAGGAAAACGACCCTTATTTTGTCTTCTGCAACATTTGACAAAAACTACTGCTTATGTTATACTATTTCGGATCTTTAGATATAAAAGTGAGGTTGTGTTTTATGTCGTTAAAAAGTTTTTTAAAAGACCGCTTGATATTGTTGCTGGCGGTGTTTTTTCCCGCTTATATGTTCTTTTTACACGCACCCTTTGAGATGTATCTCACCAACCGCAATAATTTCTGGTTCAGTTTGGCGGATTTTTGGTGGCTGATCGTTCTGACCTTTTTGGCCGTCTTTATGGTGCTGTTTTTGATTGGTGCGTTCCTTCCCAAAAAACTGCGGGATATCTATTCCGTGGTGGGACTTGCCGGTGGCCTTTGCGTTTATGTCCAGGGCAACTTTCTCAATATCGATCTGGGCAGTATCAACGGCAGTGAGGTAATCTGGTCCAATTATACTACGAAGTTTATCGTCAACCTGATTATTTGGGGGGCGATCATCCTTGCGGCAGTAGCGGTGTATCTGATCTTTAAGAATAAAGGCGCCAAGATCCTTTCTATTCTGTGCTCCTTTATTATTCTAATGCAGCTGGTGACCCTCGGTACTTTGCTGATCGGCTATGAGGGTAAGGAGAGTAGCTACAGCGATCAGTCCCAATATGCCGTGACCGATAAAGATCTGTATACCGTATCCAAGGATCAAAACGTGATCGTTATGCTTTTGGATATGTTTGATAACGAGTATATGCGGCAGATCCTGGATCAGAATCCGGAGGTTAAGGATACCTTTAAGGATTTCACCTTCTTTGATAATGCTGTTGGTGCATACAGCACCACCTGCTATGCGGTGGGCAACTTCTTAACAGGCACCACCGTGAATAACCAGGGAGAAGACTTTAACCAAAGTGTGGAAGTAGCCTATGAAAATACCACGATGTTCGATGAATTGATCGAAAACGATTACCTTGTGGATATTTATATTGCAGATGGCTATATCCCCCTTGAACTGCGGCAAAAATCCCAAAACTATGAAGCCGTACAGGTGGCGGTTTTCAATAATTTCAAATTGGCTAAAAGACTTTACCGCCTGGTAGGTTGCCGCTTCGCTCCCGATTATTTAAAGAGCATCATCTGGATGGACGGAACTGAGTTTAACGAACTGAAGACCCTGAAAAGCTCGGAACACCAAGCCTATAGCGATAATAACCTCACGTTCTATAACGGATTGAACGAAAACGGCATCAAGCTTTGTGATGATAAGCGGTTTAAGTTTATCCATTTACTTGGTACCCACTATCCCTATGAATTCAATTCTGATCTGCAGCCCATTCCTGCAACCAGCTCCAACGATCAGGCGGTAGATACCGCAAAGGGCGTTTTGAAGATCGTCGACACCTATATCGACGAATTGAAAAAGAACGGTGCTTATGATAATTCCACCATTATTCTGGTGGCAGACCACGGCTTTTATCTGAACGGCGTTTTGACCAATCCCTTGGTGATGATCAAACAACCCAATGCTGATATGCCTTTTACCGTTTCTCAAGCTCCCGTTTCCCACTACGATCTGCATGCGACCATTATGAGCTCCATCGGACTGAATCAGGACGGTAAATACGGCAAGTCCATGTTCGATATTCAACCGGGCGAGGAACGGGAACGGATCTTCTATCAGTATAATCTGTCGGAAGGCTCCGTTGACACCAAGTTCAGGTTGATCGAATGGACCGTTGGCAGTGGCAGTAACGCACGTAAGAACTTTAAACTGACCGGCTATGAATACGATGCACACGGAGAAAAGCAAGACCATTTTGCAGATTGTCAGTATTGTAGTGAAAATGGTACAGATCCCGTGGATGCCCCCAATTCCATGAGCCATCAGCACCTTAAAAAATAACGAATAAGGAGAACGAATATGGATACGCTTACCCAATGGATCGCATTGCCGCTCGGCTTTGTTATGGAGTGGTGTTACTCGTTTGTTAAAGATTACGGTTTAGCGATCATTGTCTTTACGTTATTCACGAAAATTATTATTCTGCCGATTTCTGTCTGGGTTCAAAAGAACTCCATAAAGATGGTGGAAATGCAACCGGAGATCAACCGGATCAAGGCAAAATATTTTGGCGATCCGGATACCATCGCCGATGAACAGTCCAAACTGTTCAAAAGTAAAAAGTATAACCCTCTTGCCAGCCTGATTCCGCTGTTCATTCAGATCATACTGCTAATGGGTGTTGTGGGTGTTATTTATAACCCCTTCGATTATCTGTTTCATTTTGATAAGGAACTGATTGCCGCCATTAATGAACTGACCGTAACGCTGACCGGCGCACCTATGGATTCTTCGATCCAGCTTTCGGCGGTGGAGGCCATTAAGAACCCCGAGTTTTATAATAACTTCCTTGCTCTGCAGGAACAGTTTAAAGGGATCGACGTTGCCGCCGCTTTGAATACCGTAAAAGAATTCGACCTGATGTTTTTGGGAATGAACCTTTCCTGGAATCCCAGTATCGTGCTCGGTATTACTATCGCCGTTCCCTTTATTGCCGGCTTTTCTGCCTGGGTATTGTGTGTGACCCAGAATATGTCCAACGTTCTGCAAGCAGAGCAAAGCAAGGCAAATAAGTATTTCACCATGGCGCTTTCCGTTGGTCTTTCCTTGTACCTTGGGTTCTTTGTTCCCGCCGGGATCGCCCTTTATTGGGTGGCAAGTAACCTGTTTGCAGTGGTTCAGCTGTATGCCCTGAACGCCGTGATCCCGCCTAAAAAATACGTGGATTACCAGGCTCTGGAAGAAAGCCGGAAGGAATTGGCCGCCCTTGAAAATCTGAGCGACAAAAAGAGAAAACTGTTTGGTGATGAAGAAGCCAAGCGTGAAAAGGCTGATTATAAGCGGTTTTTCAGTATAGAGAATATGCATATCGTTTTCTATTCCGAAAAAAGCGGTTTTTATAAGTATTATAAAGATCTGATCGAATATCTGCTTAAAAAGACCAACCTGACCATCCATTACGTGACCAACGACCCGAACGACGCTATTTTCAAAATTTCCGAAGAACAGCCCCGGATCAAGGCTTACTATATCGGCGTTAAAAAAATGATCACCCTGATGATGCGGGTCGAAGCGGACATTGTTGTAATGACCACCCCTGACCTGGATAACTACTATATCAAGCGTTCCCTGATGCGCAAGGATATCGAGTATATCTTCGTACCCCACGATTGCTCCAGTGTGGTGATGAGCTTTAAGGAACACGCCTTTGATAACTTCGATACCATCTTCTGTACCGGTAAGCATATTGCCGAAGAGATCCGCGCCACCGAAAAGGTTTACGGTACCAAAGAAAAGAACTTGGTGGAATTCGGCTATCCGCTGATCGACGATCTGATCGAATCCTACGAAAGCACCCGGGAAGAGGTTCACGAGAAAAAGCAGATCCTGATCGGTCCCTCCTGGCAGGAGGATAACCTGCTGGATAGCTGTATCGACCAACTGATCGAGCAGCTTTATTGCGATGAATATAAGATCATCGTTCGTCCCCATCCCGAGTATATGAAACGCTATCGCCCCAAGATGGAGGCCATCAAAGCCAAGCACGAGGATAAGATCGGCGAGAATCTGGTGTTCGAATTGGATTTCAGTTCCAACGTTTCTACCTATGCTTCCGATCTGCTGATCACGGATTGGTCCGGTATCGGGCTGGAATTCTGCTTTGCGACCCTTAAGCCCGCCATTTTCATCAACACCAAGATCAAAATGGAAAACCCCAACTATGAAAAGGTCGGTATGGTTCCTCAGGAGGTTGCCCTGCGCAGTAAGATCGGCGTAGCTCTTGATAAAGAAGAACTTGACAAAGTTGCAGAAACTGCTAAAATGTTAATAGGCAATAATGACTTCCGCGAAGGCATCCGTGAGATCAGAGAAGGCTATTTCTATTCTCTGCTGAGCCACGGCAAGGCCGGCGGGGAATATATTGTCAAAAGCTTGATCGAAAAAAAGAAAAAGGAGAACTGATCCATGATTGGTGTAAACGTTGCTTATATTGATCCTTCCGTTATGACCTATTCCATCCAGGCGATCGCCGGTGTTGCAATCGCAGTTGGCGCTGTGGTAGTCGTATTTTGGCGTAAGGCGAAGAAAAAGGTGAGCAATAAGCTTGGCCTTGAAAACAACAGCAAAAAAGAGGTTGAAGAAGAACTGATCGTCGTGGAAGAAAACGACGAAACCGCAAAATAACAACAAAAAGGGCTTGACCGTTACGGCCAAGCCCTTTTCGTTCACAATGAAATACCCCCCGTTATACGGGGGGATATTTATTTGTCTGACAGCGTGCCTATTATTTTTTGAATCCGTTTTTTACTTAATCCGTTCCAATTCCTTCAAGGTCTCTTCTACCAAAGTCTGCCCGCCTTCGGGAGAAACCGAGCAACTATACATTATGGCGCTATAGCCCTTATTGGCTTGCCCTCGCTTGGTGGCAAGATATCCAACCGTTCCGGTCACACCGGCACAAAGTTGCACCATCACAGTTTGGGCAAAGGGACTTCTGGCCTGAATTCGATGCTGGAAGTCCAGATAAAGCTCAAAGGGACAACTGGTGAAGGCCAGCTCACCGATCTTCAAAACGTGGAATTCCGTATCCCGGAAATCTTCGTCTTTCTCATATTTAGCGATCACCGATTCACACCGTTGCAGATTGCTGGAAAGTTTGGTATTTTCCTTGAAGTCTGCATAGGGATCCTCGGTGTTCAGGAAGGGGGTCTCCTTTAAAAGAGCGTAGTCTTTCTTGGCCTGCTCGTATTCCGCATCGCTGACCTTCCAGGCCTCCAGGGGCACCGTCTTGGTCACGTGGACGATGGGTGCATCGGAAAACTTTTCTTTGGCGGCCCATTCTAAGCATTCGTCAAAGGCATAGGCGATCTTTTCGGCAATATACAACCGATTATAATATTCGTGAATACGCTCATGCTTGCTGAAAAGCTTTGCCTTTTCCAAATCACCGTATTTCAGGCGGATGGTACGCAAAAAGCTCTCTTTGCCGTTCAGCCGATGGGGGGAAAGATCACCGGCAGCGGAGCATTGGGGCAGAATATAGATATTTCCGTGCTTGGCGCGGATCTTTTCCCGGGTCTCGTTCCAGTAATCGGCGGAGGTGAAGGTGGTGTGCTCGGTGCATTGGGAGGGGCAACCGATGTTGACGATGGCACCGGTCAGATTGTCTGCCTCATCAAAGGTGTAAAGTAAATTTACTGTACTATCAACGTTACCCTCAAATCCGGCGAAATCCTCCTGATTGGTGTTGCCGTACATAATCCCGTGGCCGTTTACCGCATAGGTGTTACCGGCTTTGTTGCCGGCGCCCTTATCGTTGAAATAGGTGGCCCGTCGATGGAGAGCCACAGTGGCGTTGCTCATACCATAGGCAAAGGAGCCTGCTTTACGGTTGGCGTAGGCCTCTGCTACCGCATCGGACACCTGCTCCACCAAAAAGGCACGGTATCGGTTAGGGGGATAGTAGTCCACCCGATCCTTGGGGGCATAATCGTATCCGGTGGTTTCCTGATACCGGGGGCCGGAATGGGTGTGGGTAGCGTTAAAGAGGATCTTATCCACCATCACCTCCGGTGCCTTTACCTGCACCGCCGCCTTCACTTCCTTCAAAAGCTGGGCGGTGATGCTGACAAAGTCACCGGAGATAAAGATCACCTGATCCTGACCGTCCTCCATCAACAAAACGGTGACGGTAGTGGGATCCACGGACCCGCCGGAAATTCTTTCATAGGCCTGGCCGGTAATGCCTACCGGTTCGTTGGTGCTGACGTCTTTGGACGCCCAACCGATCTTCAACATAGTCGTATCCTCCTTTAGTTTCTAACGATCAGGTAATACATCGAGCGGGAAACCTCGCCGATCTTAAGGGTCATTTTACCGTCCTTGTATGCGGTGGGCACGGTGCCGATATAATAACCCTCGGCGCTGATAGCCCAAACCTTCAGATCGGGATAAACGGTATTGATCTCGATCTCTGCTTCGATATTCTCGATCAAAACGGGGGGCTTGCCGATGTCCAGCATAATTTCCTTGTAGAATTTGGCATCGGTGTTTTTGGCCCTGCCCACAGCGGTCAGTAGAATATTGTCGGAATTTTCAATGGCCTCGTCGGTCAGGGAGGACATAGCGATCACTGCAAAATCGGTCTTACTGCGTACCTTCATCCCCTTCAGGGCCACCTCGCCGTTTTCACCCAAGAAGCCAAAGGCACATTTGCTGCGGTCGGTGTCGATCTTGCCGTAATGATCCTTGTAGTTGCGATAAAGTTCGCCGGTATCGGAGCAAACGTATGCGCCGTTATCCTGACATTCCGGTTCCGGTAATTTTTCGTTACCTGCAAGCGCAGGAACAGTAACCTTGCCCTCATTGCAAAGGGTCATAGCATCAAAGTTCCAGTTGTTACGATCGGTCACTTTAAAGGCTCGCATATCTGTGCCCGTCTTCACGTCGTTCCGGCGGGTCATTAAGGCGGCGTGATAGAAGAGGCCGAACTTGGCGGGATCATTCCAGGCGCTGAAGATGCCTTGCCGGTAGGGAACGTTGCCGATCTTTTCGGCGCTGATCTCCTTGCCCAGCATATTCATCCGCTCTAACCTGGTAGAATAGGAATAGGTGTGGATGGCAAAACCGGACCAGCCCTGGAACAGACCGAAGGCGGCGCTGTACAGAACGGAATCCGCCCGGTATTCGTTGGGCCATGGGGTATCCCATTCCGAAACGTAGGTGGGCATATCGGGGTGCGCCATGGTGCAGCCGTTATTCAGGTAAAACGTTGCTTCTTGAGTCACGCTCTTGTTCATACAGCTCTTTTCAAATTCACCCCAGCAGCCGAACTGATAGAAATAGTGATGGGTATCCAAAAAGTCGGTAGCCAACTGGGGTTCATAATTGCCGGGCTTAGCGGGCCAGTTGGTGCCGGTGATGGGGATCTTCACGCCGATCTTGTGCAGATGCTCCATCATTTCCTTGTAATAGCTTGTTTGCAGTTCTACCTTGAAGTCCAGGAGATCGGGATCCTCGGAGGTGAAGAAGGGTATCGCAGAAAGATCCTTCTCAATGCCCTTTTCTTTTAACCATTTTGCAAACATCCCGGCAAACTCGGTGCGATAGGGCTCAATGTAATCCTCACAATCGGGCTTGTGCTTGAAAAGATCGCTTTCGTTCACGATCTCCGCCAGCACGATGGCGGGCTCGTCGCAATATTTTAACCCGGTGTAGGGGTTTTCGTGGCACCAAAGCTCGGTAGCCAGCTCCTTTTGCAACTCGATCAGCCGACGGCTGAAGTTACAATAGGGCTTGCCCGCATCTCCTAAAAGGTCAGCGGCTGCCACCCCTTCGTCGGAACGGAACCGCCGATAGGTGAACATATCTAAATAAACGTAGATCCCCTCGTCCTTCAGGCATTTGACCAGATAATCCAGCCGATCCATGCTCTCGGGATCCAAATGGGCGTTGGTTACCCGCTTGCCCTTGGTAAAGGCAAAAATATTGGGGGTATGCCATTCGGAATCCAACTGATGGAACCGCACCAGGTTCAAGCCCAGCTTGGCTAACCGTTTGGATAAAGCTTTTGCATAATCATGCTCGGGGAAGCAACCGGCGCCGTTGAAGTTGGTGCCCCAAAACTTCATTTTGGTGCCGTCCTCAAAAACAAAATCCCGGCCTGCCACTTTTAAAAAGCCGTGTTTTCCGGCGGGCTTTTCCTTTTCAAAAACAAAGGAAATATCCACCGGTACGTCGTCGTGGAAAAAAGGATAAGGGATGTATTCAGACATTTTTGTATTCCTCCTTCGGTTTTCTACTTGTATTATACTGCAAAATGAGTTATAATCTATATAAAAACTATTAAAAAAGCAATGAAAATCATCACTTTAGGAGGATGATATGAAAGGGATCTTCGAGAAAAAGGAGCATTTCGGGGTAAAGGGTCATCGGATCAAGGGCTTTTGGGGCTACCCGCCCATGTTTCATACCCATGGGGAACTGATCTACGTGATCAAGGGGAGCCTGCCCACGGTGGTGGACGGCAAGGAGCATCTTTTAAGGGAAGGGGAACTGTGCCTTTTGTTTCCCTACCTGACCCATTCCTACGAAAACGCCCCCCATGCGGAGGTGCTGTTGATTTTATTCGACCCGGAGGTCATGGCCTTCGACCGTCTCTTGCTGACCCAAAAGCCTACCTGCCACTATATTGCGGGCGAGGAATTTTACCCGATGCTGGATCGGGCAGTGACCCTGCTGGCGGAGAAAAAGGTCAAGACCGCCCTGGGCTACCTGAATGCGGTGATCGGGGAATTGCTGGAGCGGCTTCCCCTGGAGGTGGCGGACCGCCTCTCCGGGGACAGCACCACCCGGATTCTGGCCTATTGTGCCGAACATTTTGCCGAGGAGATCACCGTTAGGCAGATGGCGGAAAAACTGTATATCAGCGAAAGCTATATTTCCAAGATCTTTTCCGAAAAACTTAAATACGGATTTCGGGAATATATCAACGCTCTGCGGATCGATAAAGCCAAATCTTTGCTGGAGCATAGTGATAAAAAAATTGTCGACGTGATGTACGAATGTGGCTTTCGCAACCAAAGCAGCTTTAATCGGATATTCCGCTCCCTCTGCGGTGTTTCGCCCCGGGAATATAAAAACGGCGCTCTGCAATAGAGCGCCGTTTTTCAGTTTTGTTTATTTTGCAATGGCGGCATTGATGCGTTCTACCAATGCATCAGCATCTTCGCCGTGAACACCACAAGCCTGCTCGATGCTTTCGCCCCGGGCAGAGGGGCAATGCAGACAATGCATACCGATCTCTAAAAAGAGTTCAGCAGTATCGGGATATTGATCCAGAACTTCAGCAATAATTGTATCTTTGGTTACCATCTTTCATAGACCTCCTTGTTATCATTGTTAACAGTATAACCCAAAATCTCAAAAAAGTAAAGGGAATTTTATTTATTCGGTTTACATCTTTGTAAAAAAGTGTTATACTATTTAACTGTAAAAGTATGATATAAAATATAGGAGCCGAAAAATGGAATTATTAGATCTTAAAAATCCCCAAGCGGTGGCTGAATACGAAACCTTTATCAAAAGCCATTCCAAGGGGCATTTTGCCCAATCCACCGAATGGGCTAAGCTGAAAACCGAATGGACCTTCGAGGCCGTCATCGAGCGGGATGCGGAAGGCAAGATCGCCGGCACTATGGGCCTTTTGATCCGTAAGGTGCCGGGCACCGCCATTATGTATTCCTGCCGCGGTCCCGTTTGCGATATCCACGATAAGGAAATGATCAAAAAACTGGTGGAGGATGCCGGTCAGGTGGGTAAAAAGTACCACGCCTGTTCTTTGAAGATCGACCCGGACGTCACCAAGGAGGACGAGGAATTCGCCGCCATCTTCCGGGAACTTGGCTTCACCGAGCCTAACCGCTCCAAGAACTTCGAGGGCATCCAGCCCCGGTTCGTCTTCCGCCTTTATCTGGAGGGGCGCAACGAAGAAGAACTGCTGGCCTCCTTCCATCAAAAGACCCGCTATAACATCCGGGTCGCCCTGAAAAAGGGGGTAGAGGTCAAGCTTTGCGGTAAAGAGGCCCTGCCCGATTTCCACCGCATTATGACCACCACCGGCACCCGCGATAACTTCGTGGTGCGGACCGAGGCCTATTTCGCCCGGCTGATGGATGCCCTGGGGGATCACGCCCGCCTTTATATGGCCTATCTGGACGGACAAGCCATTGCCGGCACCCTGGCCATCGGCTACGGAGATAAGGTGTGGTACCTCTACGGTGCCTCCGCCAATGAATTCCGCAACGTGATGCCCAACTACCTGCTGCAATTTGAGATGATCAAGTGGGCGGTGGAGCGGGGCGCACGGGTCTATGATTTCCGTGGCGTTTCCGGGGATCTGAGCGAGGATAACCCCCTCTACGGGCTCTATCGCTTCAAGAAGGGCTTTAACGGCGAATTCACCGAATTCATCGGCGAGATGGATCTGGTCTATAACAAACTGATGCTGGCCTGGTCCAAATGGGGCAGTAAGGCCTACCGTCGGTTGAATATGTTGCTTTTTAAATTAAAACACAGAGGTTAAAAATGGCTCGTTTGATCATTCGAAAAAACGATATTTTAGATAATTACCGCCAATTTTCGCAGGTTGGCCCCGTGATCCCCGTGCTAAAGGCCAATGCCTACGGCCTGGGCGCCGAAGCGGTGCTGGAGCTTTTAAAGGAAGAGGGCGTCACCCTGATGGCGGTCAGCCGCCTGGACGAGGCTCTGCCCCTGCTGAACCGAGGGGTAGAGATCCTGGTGCTCTCCTGCCACCGTTCGGAGGATTATGCGGATCAGGTGCTGGAGCTGGGCTTCACCGCCGCCCTGGACGATCTGGATTTTGCTACCCTTCTTTCTCAAAAGGCAGAGGCTATGGGGAAAAAGGCACTGGTTCATATCAAGATCGATACCGGAATGGGTCGCTTTGGCTTCACCCCCAACCAACGGTTCCAGATCAAAAAGGTCTGCGAGCTGCCCGGGCTGGAGGTCAAGGGGATCTTTACCCATTGCTATACCGCCTTCAGTAATAAAGAGGCAACAAGGGCGCAGTATACCGCCTTTAATGACCTTTGCTATCGGCTGGAGCGGGAGGGGATCCAAATTTCCTTAAAGCATTTTGCCAATTCCTCCGCCGCCCAATACGGCGATGCCTTTTGGTGCGATGGGGTGCGGATCGGCTCTGCCCTGAGCGGGCGCCTGCCCATGAAGAGTAACCTGGTGCTGACCCCGGTGGGGCGGTTCGAGGGCGAGATCCTGGCCATCCGTACCTTGGTGAAGGGCGATAATTTGGGCTACGGCGGAGTTTGCACCCTCAAGAAGACCACCAAGGTGGCCGTTGTGGGTGCCGGTACCGCTGACGGTCTGTTACGTACCACCGAGCCCACCCTGTTCCGGGCGGTGGATATCCTGCGCTATCTGTATCACGATCTCAAGCTGTTTTTTAAAAAGCCCGCCTATTATGGGCTGGTCAACGGCCACCGGGCCAAAATGCTGGGTCGTCCCGCCACTACCCATTGCTTTTTGGACGTGACCGATATTCCCTGTAAGGAAGGGGACTGGGTTACCCTGAACGTCCCGCCCTTGAAGGTGGATTCCTCGGTGGAGCGGATCTATGAATAAGTTATTAGGAAACGATATGATCAATCGGGAGCTTTCCCGGGGGTTAAAGGGTCACGCCTATATGCTCTGCGGTGAGGCAGGGATGGGGAAGAGGACCCTTGCCCGGCTGATGGCGGCGCAGATCACCGAGGATTCCAAGGGCAAGGCCCTGCGGGATGAACACCCGGACGTATTGTGGCTGGCCCCCGAAGAAGAGGGCAAGATGATCAAGGTGGACCAGGTGCGGGAATTCCGCAACCAGGCCTACGTCACCCCCAACGAAGCCCCCAAAAAGGTGCTGATCATCACCCATTGCGAGCTATTGAACGATGGGGGGCAGAATGCGGTACTGAAGGTGTTGGAGGAACCCCCCTCCCATGCGGTCTTCATTTTGCTCACCCCCAACCGTGAGGTGCTGTTGCCCACGGTGCGCTCCCGCTGTACCATTTGGGAACTGCAGCCCGTAGGGGAGGCCCAAGGACTTCAATATCTGCAAGAACGTCACCCGGAGGCCGAAAATCTTCGCTCCCTGTTGCGGGCGGCGGAGGGGAACCTGGGCCGTGCCGAGGAATATCTGGCAGGCGGGACCCTTATGCAGTACGGGGAGATGGGCGTTCGTTTTTTGGGTCGGCTCTGCCGGAATAAAAGCCTGGAGGCAGACCAACTGCTCTCCTCCTTGCCCAAGGGCGATTTTTCCGCCTTTTTAGATAGCTTTGCCCGTCTGACCCGGGACTTCCTGCTCTATAAGACCGGCAGCGATCTGGAAAACATTGTTTTTTCCGAAAGTGTCTTGCAAATCAAGCCGTTTTTAGGTAGAATGAAGCTGGAGCAGCTGTACCGAATGGCGTTGCTGACCAAAAACAGTAAAGATATGCTTTCCAATTATGGGAACGAAAATTTAGTAAAAACCTGCTTTATAGCAGAAATGGGAGAATTAGTCAATTGACAAAGATTGTAGGAATCCGTTTTAAAGATAACGGAAAAACGTATTATTTTGATCCCCGCAGCCTGGTGCTGAAGCAGGGGGATTATTGCGTGGTGGAGACCGCCCGGGGCACCGAGTGCGGCGAGGTGGTTTTGGCCCCCCGAACCGTGGCCGATGACGACGTGGTCCAGCCCTTAAAGCCGGTCCTGCGGGTGGCGGACGCCGCCGACCATCGCCAGATGGAAAAAAACCGCGCCAAGGAAAAACGTGCCTCCGAGGTGTTCTTGGAAAAGGTGCGTAAGCATAAACTGGAAATGAGCCTGGTGGACGTGGAATACACCTTCGACGGTAGCAAGATCCTGTTCTTCTTCACCGCCGAAGGCCGGGTGGATTTCCGGGAGCTGGTCAAGGATCTGGCCTCGGTCTTCAAGACCCGTATCGAGCTGCGCCAGATCGGTGTGCGGGATGAATGTAAGATGATGGGCGGTATCGGGATGTGCGGCCGCCCCCTGTGCTGTAACCAGTTCTTAACGGATTTCAGTCGGGTCAGCATCAAAAGCGCCAAGGACCAGGGCTTGCCTTTGAACCCGGTCAAGATCAGCGGCGTCTGCGGTATCCTGATGTGCTGCCTGAACTATGAGCAGGCCACCTACGAGGAACTGAATAAAAAGATGCCCCGGGTAGGAAGCCAGATCGAGACCCCCAACGGCCGCGGTGTGGTGGCAGAGACCGCCCCCCTGACCGGCAAGGTCAAGGTCAAGTTCACCAACGAGGAGGGCAGCGTGACCTTCGATACCTTCCTGGCAGAGGATCTTAAGCGGTTGAATTACAATAATCGCGAACCTCGCCAAAAAACGGCAAAAACTCCTGAATAATTTTAAAAAACTACTTGAAAAGATGTTTTTCTTGTGGTAGTATAAAACTATCATAACAAGGAGGTGCTTTTAGAATGGCTCACGTTATTACCGATGCTTGCTTGAATTGCGGTACTTGTGAAGGCGAATGCCCCGTGGGTGCGATCTCTGCCGGCGACGATAAGTACGTTATCAACGCTGACGAGTGCATCGATTGCGGCGCTTGCGCTTCTGCTTGTCCTGCCGAGGCTATTGAAGCATAATGATAAGAGTAAAGCGGTTGCCGAATGCGGCAACCGCTTTTTTCGTATATATGGAGATGTTAGAATGAAAAAATTTGAAGGAATCCTGATCTGTACCGATCTGGATGGAACACTTTTTAACAGCAATCGGGAAATTTCGCAAGAAAACCGCCAAGCCATCGAATATTTCAAGGCCAACGGCGGGTATTTCACCTTTATCACCGGGCGGATGCCCTTTTATGCCCAAAAGGCCTACGAGGGGATCGACCCCAACTGCCCCTTTGGCTGTAATAACGGCGGTGCGCTCTATGACCATCGCAAGCAGGAATACGTCTGGCGGCTGGAACTGAACGAAGAAGCTCTTACCCTGGCAGAGGACGTATCCAGGCAACTGCCGGAGGTGGGCTGGCATATTGCCGCCTTTCAGCGTACTTATTTTTGCGTGGATAGCCCCTTTATGGTGGGATTTCGTGAACGGACCAAGGTTAAGTATTGTGTGCGGGCGGATCGCCCCGCCGGGGAGCCTATGGCTAAGATCGCCTTTTGCGACGATAATTATGATCTGATTACCCGGGTGAAGGGGCTGGTGGATCGCCACCCGCTGGCCGATCGGTTCGAATTGATCCGCTCTGAAAATGCCATCTATGAGATTATGCCCATCGGCGCTAATAAGGGCACCGCTCTTCGTAAATTAACGGAGCTTTTGGGGCTGGATCCCAAAAATACCGTAGCCATCGGCGATTACGATAACGACGTTAAAATGCTGCAAGCTGCCGGCTGTGGGGTGGCGGTGGCCAACGCCAGCCCCAATGCCAAGGCGGCGGCCGATCATATCACCGTCAGCAACGATGACCACGCCATTGCCGCCGTCATTGGGGCGCTGGAACGGGGAGAACTTTTGAAATGAGATTATTATATGCAGAGGATGAACCCGCTTTGTCTGAAGCAGTCACCGACGTTTTAACCTATCATCATTATACCGTGGATGCGGTATCGGATGGGGAGGAGGCTTTGCAATTTGCCCGCCTCCAGCAATACGACGGGATGATCCTGGATATTATGATGCCCGGGTTGGACGGCCTTTCGGTGCTGAAGCAGCTGCGGGCAGAGGGGTGCCGTACCCCCATTTTACTGCTGACCGCCAAGACCCAGGTGGAGGATCGGATCCTTGGGCTGGATCTGGGGGCGGACGATTACCTGCCCAAGCCCTTTGCCATGGGGGAACTTTTGGCACGGGTGCGGGCAATGCTCCGCCGCCGGGAGGAATTCACCCCGGACATTCTGGAATTTGCCGATCTTAAACTGGATCGGCAAAATTATCGGTTGTCCGTGGGGGAGCAGGGGATCACCCTGCCCAAGGCGGAATACCAGGTGATGGAGTTGTTTCTTCTGAACCGTGGGCTGTACCTTTCCACCGAGACGATTTTGGAAAAAATTTGGGGCTATGAGACCGAAGCCGAGCCGGGCATCGTTTGGGTGTATATTTCCTACTTGAGAAAACGCCTGGCCTCCCTGGGGAGCCGGGTGGAGCTGAAGGTCAAGCGAAACATCGGCTATAAGCTGGAGGTGAGGGCAGAATGATCCGCACCCTGCAGAAAAAATTTATCCTGACCGCTATGGTGGCAGTCAGCGTTTTATTGGTGCTGATGCTGGGGCTTTTTAACGGGATGAACCTGATCACCACCCACCGTGAAAACCTAAATTTGATGGAAATTTTGGGGCGTAGCGAGCCCATGCGGGATCACAGCCCCGGGGATCAACTGCCCGCTATGCCCGGTAGTGACCAACCGGAGCCCTTCCGTCCCAATGACGAAAACACCCGGATGTCTGCGGTGTATTTTACCGCCCGCCAGACCGCCGAGGGCTGGCAGACGGATATTTCCCGCATTGCGGACGTAACCGAGGAGCAGGCGGCAAAATTAGCCCAAAAATGGCTGGATTCCGGCAAACTGACCGGTACCGACGGCAACTTCCGTTATCGGCTTCGGCGGGATCCCTCCGGCGGAGTGGAATGTATCGGGCTGGATCTCCGTACCCAGCGCTATAACGCCCTGCGGGTACTGTTGCTTTCCCTGGCGGCGGGGGCGGTGTGCTGGCTGGCGATGCTGTTGCTGGTGATCCTGCTTTCCAAAAAAGCCATCGACCCCCTGGCACAGAATATAGAAAAACAGCGCCGTTTTGTCACCGATGCCGGCCACGAACTCAAGACCCCTCTGGCCATTATCCAAGCCAATACCGAGGCCATGGAACTGCATACCGGCGAAAACAAATGGAGCCGGAATATCCGCTCCCAGGTGGATCGTCTGAATCGGCTGACCCAAAGCCTTTTGATCTTGGCTCGCGCCGACGAAGGGCAAACGACCCTCAAGGGTGAAACGGTGGCCTTTTCCGACCTGCTGAGGGAGCAGCTGGCGGTGTTCGAAGCACCCGCTGCCGCTAAGGGGCTTACCTTCCGGGGCTCCGTTGCTCCCGCCCTTACCTGCAAGGGAGATGGGGAACAGCTGGCAACGATGCTCTCCACACTGCTGGATAATGCGGTGCAATACGCACCGGCCGGTACCGTGATATCCGTGACCCTTTCTTCCGGAGAAAGGGGGTTGGTGCTGCAGCTGCAAAACCAATGCGATCCCTTGCCCGCCTGCCCGCCGGAAAAGCTCTTTGACCGATTCTATCGGGGGGATGCCGCCCGGACCCAACAAAGGGGCGGCTGCGGCGTGGGGCTCTCGGTGGCAAAGGCCATTGCCGATGCCCACGGCGGGAGTCTGACCGCCTGCTATCGGGGGGATTCCATCCTGTTCGAATTTAATTCTTAACAAAAAAGCCTGCTTTCGCAGGCTTTTTTTAAGTTTGATTTAAGTTTCACGGCGTATAATGGAGCCAAAGGAGAAGGAGTATGGCAATTCAAACGGTTTTTAAACGCTATGAACTGAAATATCTGATCACCCCGGAGCAAAAGGAACGGCTCCTGCAGGCGATGGAGCCCTATATGTCCCTGGATCAATACGGGCGCACCACCATTCGGACTCTGTATTTTGATACCGGGGATTATCGGCTGATCCGTCGCTCCATCGAAAAACCCACCTATAAGGAAAAACTGCGCCTCCGGAGCTACTGTACCGCCGATCCGGATACCCCGGTTTTCGTGGAACTGAAAAAGAAGTATAAAAAAGTGGTCTATAAGCGGCGATTGCTTCTGCCGGAGGAGGAGGCTATGGCCTGGCTCACGGGCAAGGCGCCGCCCGATAGTCAGATCGGGCGGGAGATCGACTATTTTTGCAAATTTTACGGTGATCTGCGCCCCCGGGTCTATCTTTCCTACGAGCGGGAGGCCTATTACACCCGGGAGCCTTCGGAATTTCGGGTCACCTTTGACCAACGGGTCCTTTGCCGTCAAACGGATCTTTCCCTGACCGCTGAGCCGGGCGGCACCCCCTTGCTGCCGGAGGGTAAACTGCTGATGGAGCTAAAGTGTCCCGGGGGGATCCCTCTATGGATGGTTCGGGTGCTCTCCCGCGAAAAGCTGTATAAAACCTCCTTTTCCAAATACGGAACCGCATATCAAACGATAATTTTTACCAAGAAAGACGAGGAATTATCCTATGTTTAACAAACTGTTTAAAGGCCTTTTTGATACCGAACTGACCGTTGTGATCGGCCTTCGGGATTTTCTGCTCTGTTTGGGGGTAGCCCTGGTGCTGGGGCTGGTGATGGCGCTGGCCTATATGTATCGCACCCGCTATACCAAAAGCTTTGTGATCACCCTGGCCCTATTGCCGGCGGTGGTTTGTATGGTCATTATGATGGTCAACGGCAACGTGGGTGCCGGTGTGGCCGTGGCGGGAGCCTTCAGCCTGGTGCGGTTCCGCTCTGTGCCCGGCACCGCCAAGGAGATCTGCACGCTCTTTTTGGCCATGGGTGCAGGGCTGATCTGTGGGATGGGCTATCTGGCCTACGGGGTGCTGTTCACCCTGGTGATGTGCCTGATGTTCCTGCTGTATAATCGGCTGGATCTGGGTGCCCGGCGGAATAGGGCTCTGTATAAGACCGTGAAGATCACCGTCCCCGAGGATCTGAACTATGACGGTGTTTTTGACGAGGTGTTTGAAGGCTATGCCCGCTCCTGGGAGCTGGTCAAGGTCAAGACCACCAATATGGGCAGTATGTTCCGGTTGACCTACCAGCTTCACCTGAAGGATGCGGTGCAGGAAAAAGAGATGATCGATGCTCTCCGTTGTCGCAACGGGAACCTGGAGATCACCGTCTCCGGACAGGAGACCGGGGGAGCGGAGTTATAAAATGAGAAAACTGACTGCATATTTACTGATGATCATGCTGTTGCTTACCGGCTGCGGGAAGGCGCCTGCCACCCCGGAGGAGCCGGTGGAACAGAATACCGCTCAAACGGAAACCGAGACGCAAACTCAAACGGAAACCACCACGCAAACGGTGACTCCCGCCGCCTCTGAAATGTTCACCGAGCGAGATACCCGCACCGAATACGACTCCAGCGGTGCCGCCACCATTGAACTAAAGGGCACCACCGCCACCGCATCGGTGCAAAGCGTTCAGATCAGCGGCTCCACCGTCACCCTTACCGAGGAGGCCACCTATCGGATCACCGGCACCCTGAAGGATGGGCAGATCCTGGTGGATGCCCCCGATACCGCAAAGATCCAATTGGTGCTGGATGGGGTATCGGTCACCTCCGGCAGCTCTGCCGCTCTTTATATCAAAGAGGCAGATAAGGTCTTTGTGACCCTGGCCGAAAATACCAAAAATACCCTTATCAACGGCGGCACCTTTACCGCCGACGGCGAAACCAACGTGGACGGTGCCCTCTTTTCCAAGCAGGATCTGACCCTCAATGGGGCAGGGAGCCTTACGGTAGAATCCCCCGCCGGCCACGGGATCGTCTGTAAGGACGATCTGGTGATCACCGGGGGCAATTATCAGGTGACCTCTGCCTCCCACGCCCTGGATGCCAACGATAGCGTGCGGATCTCTACCGCTACTCTGAAGCTGGATGCGGGCAAGGATGGCATCCACGCTGAAAACAGCGAGGATACCGCCCTGGGCTACGTCTACGTGGCAAGCGGTGCCCTGCAGATCGGAGCCGAAGGCCACGGCATCAGCGCCGGCGCCACC
>JAZQAR010000037.1:0-3199 GCA_045545315.1 Eubacteriales bacterium
ACACAGCCATTTAATTTCAGTTAATTTTGTGCTACGAGCAGACTATCCACAAATTGGGTTGCTGCACGAGCGGAGCGGCCGCCTCGACCGAGAGCAAAACGTTCCGCCAGGATATCCAGTTCCTTTTGATCCATCTCGATCCCCTTTTCACGGCACAGATGGTGCACAATATCCAGGTAGGTTTCCTGGTTGGGTTTTTGGAAGGTGATATGGATCCCAAAACGGGCAGAAAGAGAGATGATCTCCTGCATCGTATCATTCCGATGAATATCATCGCCGTCACGATCCGAAAAGCTTTCTTTCACCAAATGACGTCGGTTACTGGTCGCATAGATCACAACGTTTTGGGATTTAGCAGAGACAGAGCCCTCCAAAATAGCTTTTAACGCGCTGAAATTATCGTCATCCTTTTGAAAAGAAAGGTCATCGATAAACAGAATGAATTTTAAAGGATTGCTATTTAGTTCATCCAAAATCGCGGGTATCTCGTGGAGTTGTTCCTTGCGCACCTCTAAAATCCGCAACCCACGGTGCCACAATTCGTTGACTACAGCCTTGATGGTAGAGGATTTTCCGGTACCCGCATCCCCGGTTAAAAGGATATTAGCGGCAGGCTTCCCCTCCAGAAGAGCAACCGTGTTATCCAAAATGATCTGTTGCTCACTCTTATAGTCAATCAGTGAACTAAGACGGGTTTGATCCGGGTGTTGTACCGGAACAATGCGGTTTTTGGAGTTCAGATAGAACATAGGATACCGGGCATAGATACCGTATCCGTATTTACCGATATTTTGAACACGATCCTTGTATTCCCGGGATAGGTCGATTGGCTCCGTATCGAAGGAAGGCATATAGCCCTTCCAATCAAGTCCCATCCGCAATTTATCCGGAGTAAGATCGGCGACCGTCTGCAGGATCTGAAGTTCCGATTCAACACATTTGCAGATGGATTCAGAAGGGGTCTCTCCCCTGCCCACAGTCCGGATAAAGATATTTTCGTCATCATAAACAATGCTTTGAATATGCTTTGCCAGACCATGGGCATTGGAGGCAAATAATTTGCCCACAAAGTTTCCGTATGCAGACAAGGCATCTGCCAAACGGTCCCCTTCTGCTCGATCAAGATAGGTAAGTAAAGCATCCAGGACAGGATCCTTTAACAAATTGCGAAAAATGGCGAATGAACGCAAGGAAATATTCAATTCAGACAATGAACTATTCATCAGTTGAGAATCGCACCCTTTGCACCGCTGGAGACCAAAGCGGCATAACGTTTCAAATAGCCGGAAAGTTCCTTTTTCTTGGGTACAAAGGCTTTCATCCGTGCTTCTAATTCGGCTTCATCCACTTTAAGTTCCAGTTTATTTTCGGGAATATTAATGCTGATAATATCCCCTTCCTGCACAACACCGATCATACCGCCGCTGGCAGCCTCGGGAGAAACGTGGCCGATACAAGCGCCACGGGTCGCACCGCTGAAACGACCGTCAGTAATCAAAGCAACGCTATTCCCCAGGCCCATACCCATAATGGCAGAGGTAGGATTCAACATTTCACGCATACCCGGTCCGCCTTTTGGGCCCTCGTAACGGATCACCACCACGTCGCCGGGGTTGATCTTCCCTGCGTTGATCGCAGCCTGAGCATCCTCTTCACATTCAAATACCCGAGCAGGACCTTCGTGTACCAGCATCTCCGGCAAAACGGCCGAACGCTTGACTACACTGCCTTCAGGCGCAAGATTTCCCTTCAAAACAGCGATACCGCCGGTTTCGCTATAGGGATTATCAATGGGGCGGATCACCTCGGGATCCAGATTCACACAGCCTGCAATATTTTCGGCCACAGTCTTACCGGTCACAGTCAAACAATCGGTCTTCAACAAACCTTTTTTGTTCAACTCATTCATAACTGCATAAACACCGCCGGCCTCATCCAATTCTTCCATATAGGTTCTCCCCGCAGGAGCAAGGTGACAAAGGTTTGGGGTTTTAGCGCTAATAGAATTAGCAATATCCAAGTCGATGTCGATCCCGCATTCATGGGCGATCGCAGGCAGATGAAGCATACTGTTGGTGGAACAGCCTAAAGCCATATCCACGGTCAAAGCGTTCATAAACGCATCGTGGGTCATAATATCACGAGGACGGATGTTCTTTTTCAGCATATCCATTACGGCCATACCGGCGTGTTTGGCGAGCTCGATCCGGGCGGAATAAACCGCAGGGATCGTACCGTTCCCACGAAGACCCATACCCAAAGCCTCAGTCAAGCAGTTCATGGAGTTAGCGGTATACATACCGGAGCAGGAACCACAGGTCGGGCAGGTCTTACATTCAAATTCCTTCAGTTTGGCATCGTCGATCTTGCCGGCAGAATAGGAGCCGACAGCCTCGAACATACTGGAAAGGCTGGTTTTTTTGCCGTCCACTTTGCCGGCGAGCATCGGGCCACCGCTGACAAAGACGGTGGGTACGTTTACGCGTGCAGCCGCCATTAACAATCCCGGAACGTTCTTGTCACAGTTGGGGACCATCACAAGGGCATCGAAACCGTGGGCCAAAGCCATTGATTCGGTGGAATCGGCGATGAGGTCGCGGGTCACCAGGGAGTATTTCATCCCGGTGTGACCCATAGCGATGCCGTCACAAACTGCAATGGCAGGAAATACGATCGGAGTACCGCCGGCCATGGCAACACCAAGCTTGACCGCATCGACGATCTTATCGATGTTCATATGACCGGGAACGATCTCGTTATAAGAACTGACAATACCGATCAACGGTCTGGATTGCTCTTCTTCGGTTAGTCCCAAGGCGTGAAACAAGCTGCGGTGAGGAGCATTTTGGCAACCGTCAACAATATTTTCTCTCGACATATTTTTACCTCAATCAGTTATTGATCAATTTATCTTCGTCGCTCCAGCTGTACAGCTTACGGATATCTTCGCCAACGATTTCAGAGGGATGCTCGGAAGCGATCTTCCGCATAGCGTTGAAGTGTACCTGAGAACCGGCATCGGACATATCCAAGAGGAAATCCTTGGCAAAGGTGCCGTCCTGGATATCCTTCAGGATCTTCTTCATAGCCTTTTTGGTGTCTTCGGTAATGATCTTGGGACCGGTGATATAATCGCCGTATTCAGCGGTATTGGAAATGGAATAACGCATACCCTCGAAGCCGCTCTGATAGATCAGGT
>JAZQAR010000038.1:0-13751 GCA_045545315.1 Eubacteriales bacterium
AAGGTAGCGCCGGCGGCCAGAGCGGCCTCACATTGCTCGGCATTGATGACGGTACCGGCACCGATGCTCATATCGGGGTAATTCTTCACCGCATAGGCAATAGCCTCGGCGGCGCAGGCGGTACGGAAGGTGATCTCCGCACAGTTGATGCCGTGGTTCTTCAGGGCGGTCAGGATCTTATCGGTCTCGCCCAGTTCCTTGATCACAACAACAGGTACAAATTTTTCCATTTTTCTTTCCTCCTATAAATTATACGCCGGAGTAGGCGGAGAACCCGCCGTCCACCGGTAATACGACGCCGGTGATAAAGCCGGCGGCTTTTTCATTGACTAAAAAGAGCAGTCCGCCCTCCAGTTCCTCGGTCTCGCCGAAGCGACCCATGGGGGTGGCGGCCAGGATCTTGCCGGTACGGGCTGTGGGGGTGCCGTCCTCATTCCAAAGGAGCTTGGCGTTCTGCTTGGTGGAGAAGAAGCCCGGGGCAATGGCGTTGACCCGGATGCCTTCCCGGCTGAAGTGAACGGCCAGCCATTGAGTAAAGTTGGAGATGGCGGCCTTGGCGCCGGAGTAGGCGGGGATCTTGGTCAGGGGGGTATAGGCGTTCATGGAAGAGATGTTGATGATGTTACAACCCTTCCGGCACAGCATCTGGGCGGCAAAGGCCTGGGTGGGGATCAGGGTGCCCAAAAAGTTCAGGTTGAAGACAAAGCCCACCCCGTCGCTGTCCAGGTCAAAAAAGCTCTTGGTATCGGCATCGATATCGCCGGGCTCGTAATATTCCTTATCGGTGGTGGCCCGGGGATTGTTGCCGCCGGCACCGTTCACCAATACGTCGCAGGGGCCCAGGTCGGCCTTCACCTGCTCGGCCACCGCCTGGCAGATGGCCTTATCCAATACGTTGCAGGAATAGGCCTTGGCCACGCCGCCTTCGGCGTTGATCTCTGCAGCAAAGGCCTCGGCGGCCTCCAGGTTCAGATCCAACAGCGCTACCTTGGCACCGGCACGGGCCAGCACCTTGGCAAAATAACTGCAGAGCACGCCGCCTGCGCCGGTCACAACGGCAACCTTGCCGGAAAGATCGGTGTTTAAAACGTTCTGATTCATCGGTTATTCTCCTTTTGCTTTTTCGCAGGCCTCAAACAGGCCGTTGATATAAGTGGCACCCAGGGCCCGGTCAAAGAGGCCGTAGCCGGGCTTGCCGGTCTCGCCCCAGATCATCCGCCCGTGGTCGGGGCGAACGTAACCTTCGAAATCCTCCTCTGCCAGAGCCTTGACGATCTCGTATACGTCCAAAGAGCCGCAGGAAGAAAGGTGGGCCCGCTCCTCAAAGGAGCCGTCCTCCATAATTTTAACGTTGCGGATGTGCATAAAGCCGATCCGATCCATCTTGGCGTATTTCTTCACCATAGCCACCACGTCGTTGCTGGCGGCACAGCCCAGACTGCCGGTGCAAAGGCAAAGGGTATTGGCGGGGCTGTCTACCAGAGCCAGGAACCGATCCAGGTTCTTTTCGTCGGTGATGATCCGGGGCAGACCGAAGATGGGATAGGGGGGATCATCCGGGTGAATGGCCATCCGAACGCCGCATTCCTCCGCCACGGGGATCACCTTTTTCAAGAATTTTTCCAAATTCCGCCAAAGGCCTTCTTCGCCGATGGCACCGTAGGCGGTGATCAACTCCCGTACCTCCTCCTGGGTGTAGCTGGAATCCCAGCCGGGCAGGTGGATATCGTCCTTCAGGGGATCCAGCCCCCGCATCTGATCCCAATACATCACCAGACTGGTGGAGCCGTCGGGGGCTTTTTTATCCAGCTGGGTACGGGTCCAGTCGAAAACGGGCATAAAGTTGTAGGTGACGCATTTTACCCCATATTTGGCACAGCGGCGGATATTTTCGCAATAGACCTCCAAGAGGTGATCCACGTCGCCCCGACCCAGCTTGATGTCCTCGTGAACGGGGATGGATTCCACCACGTCAAAGATCAGGCCGTGGGCTTCGCATTCCTCCTTCATCTTCTTCAGGCTCTCTTCGGGCCATACCTCACCGGGCTTGACGTCGTACACCGCCGAAACGATGGAACGCATTCCCGGGATCTGGGAGATATACTCCAGGGAGATGGGGTCATCTTTTCCGTACCAACGGAAAGAAAGCTTCATCTTCATATATTTTACCTCCAAAATAATTAACTACTGAATGGATGCCCGGTATTCCTTGGGGGTCATACCGGTGTGCTTTTTAAATTGCTTGGAAAAATACTGCACGTCCATAATACCGCAATGGAGCGCCACCGTCTGCACCTGCAGATGGGTGGTGGAGAGCAGATGAGTGGCGTGCTTCATCCGTTTTTCACGGATATATTCGGTAACGGTCTTGCCGGTCTCCCGCCGGAATAGGGCGGAAAGATAGCCGTTGCTGACCCCCTGATCCCTGGCCAGGGTGTTCAGATTCAAATTGGCGGAAAGATCCGATTCGATCAGCACGATAGCCTTTTGCACGATGGGGGAATAATCTTTGATGGAATGCTTCCGCACCAGCCGGCAATAGGATCGGAACATCTCCTGCATCAGAAGGGGTACCTGGTTCAGGGCGGTGATCTGCTCTAATTGGCTCGCAAAGGTGGAACTGACCCGATCAAGATAAATAGGGTGCACCCCGCCGTTTTCGGCGGCCTTGCGGAGCAGGGTATTCATAATGATGCAATAGTTTTTGGCGTTGCGCACCGGGTCTGCCAGCCGTTTTTCGAAGTTTTGTTCCGAAAAGCGGGAGAGTAACAGCTCCCCCTTATGCAGATGTCCCAGGGTCACCGCCTGCATCATCTCGTTTTCGTATTGGTAGCGCTTTTCCATGGCCTGCATATTTAATAATACCTGGTCGGTATCGGCGCTGGCTGCCCCTTCGTTGATGGGGGAGGCGGGCATAAACCGCTCCTGCTCCAGGTCGATCACCGCAAAGGAGGCGGTTTTCCATACTCGCTCGCAAAAGGCATCCAGCAGTACGAACAGCGGGCTGTTTTCGGGTACCACCGGCAGGCCGGCGTAATATTCATCCAGATATTTTTGCATCTTTGGGGAGATCCGGTTCCGTTCCCCGATCTCTAAGCACTGGCGAGCGGAGAAGGGAGCGGGCAGATAGGGTCCCACAAACAGTACTCCGGCACTTTCCGGTAATAATAGATAGCAATAGCAAAGATGGAAAGGATCGGTAAAGCGATAAAGGGTGTTGGGCTCCGGCTCCCCCAAATAGCGGCGGATGGGCTGATCGCCGACCGTTCCGTAAAGGGGCATCAGTTCCTTATCGATGATCTCGCCGGCGGGGGCATTCAGGGTGGCCACCGCGATCCGAACCCGACTCTTACGGAAGGTATCGCAGAGCAATTCCAGCTCCTTCTCAAAAACCACCGATCGCACCCCCCTTTGTATTGTAGCAGAAAACGGTTCCGTTTTCACCCATTATTTTGTGAATTTTGCGGAATAAACAAAATTTCCCAATGGTGTTTTTTATTATAGCATAATTTTTGGGCGATTACAACAGTATTATCCGGCTTAACATTAAAAAAATACAAAAAAATCAAAAAATTTTACTCACAACATTATAAAAAATCCTTTATACTTAAATTGTAGTTTTCTGCTCTATCAAAAAATATTCAGAAAGAGGAAACAAGCTATGAAAAAAGAAATCAAGCTGGATGCCAACGGGCATCGCAAATTCGGCATTCGCGACAGCATCGCCTATGCCGCAGGTGACCTGGGCTGTAACATGAGTTTTGCTCTTAAAGGCACCATGTCCATTTTCTGGACTCAGTTTATGGGTATGGATCTTTGGTATGCACTGCTGCTGATCATCGTGCAGGTTTGGGATGCCATCAACGATCCCCTGATCGGCTCTATGATCGACGCCGATAAGCGGCAGTATAAGAGAAATAAGTTTCTTACTTATATTTGGGCCGGTTCCATCGGTTTGATCGTGGGCGGTGCTTGCTGCTTCCTGCCCTTCCCCAATGCCCCCGTTTGGGCCAAGTTCATTATCTTCATCGCCGGCTACGTGGTATGGGATGCCTTCTACACCGTGGCAAACGTGCCCTATGGCTCCCTGTTGTCCCTGATCTCCAACGACGTTAAGGACCGTGCCTCTCTGTCCGCCTGGCGTTCCATTGGTTCCATCTTCGGCAATATGCTGCCGATGGTGATCCTGCCCTTCATCATTTATGATAAGGACAACAACCTGATCGGTGAGCGGGTATTCATCGCTGCTCTGATCATGGGCGTTCTGGGCTTCATCTGCTTCCAGTTTATGATCCGCAACACCACCATCCGTGTGGAGCAGGAGGTTAACCTGAACGAAGAGGCTCCCAAGTTCAACGTTTTCCAGGCCATCGGCAACTTCCTGAAGAACCGCCCCGCCATGGGTGCGACCATTGCTGCTATGGGTATGTTCATCGGTATGCAGGGCGCCACCACCGCTGTAACCGTTATCTTCCAGTCTTACTTTAAGAACGTGCAGATCTCCGGTATCGTTCAGCTGTTCGCTATGATCCCCATCGTGGTCTTCACTCCGCTGGCCCGGAACGCCGTTGCTAAGTACGGTAAGAAGGAACTGGCTACCTTCGGTTCCATCTGCGCCATCGTTGCAGGTTTTGGCCTGTTCATCATTATGCCTAACAACACCGGCCTGGATCTGATCATCTACATCCTCTGCCAGCTGGTATTCTCCTTGGGTATGGGGATCTATTCCACCGTATCCTGGGCAATGATGGGCGATGCCATCGACTATAATGAGTGGAAGACCGGCAAGCGTGAGGAAGGCACCGTTTATTCCCTGCATTCCTTCTTCCGTAAGCTGGCGCAGGGCGTAGGCCCCGCTTTGGTTCTGGTTGTAATGGTTGCTCTGGGCTATAAGGGCGCCGACGAAGGCAACCAGGTTTGGGAAGTAGCCGTTCGGATGCGTTATCTGGTCGCCGGCACCTTCCTGTTCTCCGGTATTATGCAGTTTATCGGCTTGGGTCTGATCTATAATCTGGATAAGAAGACCCTGGCAAAGATGAATGAAGAACTGGGTCGATGATCAATTTTTTCGAAAAAAGGATGCCCCCGGGCATCCTTTTTCAAAGTTCAAAGATTGTTTATGGATTTTTGAACGAAGCTATTGTATAATGAAGAAAAATTTTAACGGAGGAAATTTATGAGAACCGTAGTAAATTTTAATGCTAAATGGGCCTTTACCAAAATGGCCACCGAGGTTCCCGCCGAAATGCCCAAGCTTTGGGATTACGTGAACCTGCCCCATTCCTGGAACGCCATCGACGGCCAGGACGGCGGCAACGATTATCATCGTGGAACCTGCTATTATGCCAAGACCCTGGATAAAATGGATCTGCCCGAGGCAGACCGCTATTACCTGGAGATCCGAGGCGCCAATTCCTCTGCCGACGTTTATGTGAACGGCAAGAACCTGGCTCACCACGACGGCGGTTATTCCACCTGGCGGGTGGATATCACCGAGACCCTGGAACGGGAGAATCTGTTTGTGATCGCTGTGGATAACAGTGCCAACGATCGGGTTTATCCCCAGGTGGCAGACTTCACCTTCTACGGCGGTCTTTACCGTGACGTAAACATCATCTGCGTGAACGAGAGCCACTTTGACCTGGATCATTTTGGCGGCCCCGGCCTGAAGGTGACTCCCAAGGTTGAGGGGAAGGATGCCAAGATCGCCGTGGAGACCTGGATCACCAACAGCAAGCTGGGTCAAGAACTGCGTTATACCGTTTCCGATGCAGAGGGGAACGAGGTGGTTGCTCTGACCGCCGCCGATACCACCGTGGAGCTGGATATTGCCAACGTTCATCTGTGGCACGGCCGTAAGGATCCCTATCTGTATACCCTGACCGTTGAACTTCTGGAAGAGGGCAAGGTGCTGGATAACGTTTCCACCCGGTTCGGCTGCCGTACCTTTAAGGTGGATCCCGAAAACGGCTTTATTCTGAACGGTGAAGAATATCCTCTGCGGGGCGTTTCACGCCACCAGGATCGCTGGGGCTTCGGTAACGCTCTGTTGCCCGAGCATCACGAGGAGGATATCGAACTGATCTGTGAGGTGGGCGCCACCACTATTCGCTTGGCCCATTATCAGCACGACCAGTATTTCTATGATCTTTGCGACGAAAAGGGTCTGGTCATCTGGGCAGAGATCCCCTATATCTCCCAGCATATGCCTACCGGCCGTGAGAATACCATTTCCCAGATGAAGGAGCTGATCACCCAGAACTATAACCACGCCTCCATCGTGGTTTGGGGTCTTTCCAACGAGATCACCATGAAGGGCGATACCGATCCCGACCTGCTGGAAAATCACCGGATCCTGAACGACCTGGTGCACGAGATGGATAAAACCCGCCTCACCACCATTGCGGCGGTTTCCCCCTGCAGCATCGATAGTCCCTATATCCAGATCCCCGACCTGGTTTCCTATAATCATTACTTCGGCTGGTACGGTGGCGATACCACCATGAACGGCCCTTGGTTCGATAAGTTCCATCAGCGCCATCCCAATATCCCCATCGGTTGCTCCGAATACGGTTGCGAGGCGTTGAATTGGCATACCTCCAACCCGGTGCAGGGCGACTATACCGAGGAATACCAGGCATATTACCACGAAGAACTGATCAAACAACTCTTTACCCGTAAGTTTATGTGGGCCACCCACGTTTGGAATATGTTTGATTTTGGTGCCGATGCCCGGAGCGAAGGCGGCGAAAACGGTCAGAATCATAAGGGCTTGGTAACGATGGATCGGAAGTATAAGAAGGATTCCTTCTATGCTTATAAGGCATGGCTTTCCGATGATCCCTTTGTGCACCTTTGCGGTAAGCGCTACGTGGATCGGGTGGAAGAGGTGACCAAGGTGACCGTTTATTCCAACCAGCCCGAGGTAGAGCTGTTTGCCAACGGCGTATCTCTCGGTAAAAAGACTGCCGAAGATCACTTCTTCTATTTCGACGTTCCCAACGTGGGCGAAACGGAATTGGTGGCCGTTGCCGGCGACCTGAAGGACTGCGGCAAACTCCGTAAAGTGGAAACCTTCAATGAAGAATATCGCTTGAAAGAAAAGGGCGCTGTTCTCAATTGGTTTGATATCACCGAAGTGGAAGGCCATTTCTCCCTGAATGATAAGATCAGCGATATCTTTGCAACGGTTCAGGGCAAGATGCTCTTTATGGGCCTGATGGGCAAACTGATGCCCAAGAAGGGCGAAAAAGTGATGGGTGGCTTCGAAATGACCGGTGAGATGATGCAGATGCTGGGCGGATTCACCGTTCTGCGCCTTTCCGGTATGATCGGGATGATGGGTGTGAACCTGTCGAAGGAAGATCTGCTCTCCCTGAACGCCAAACTCAATAAGATCAAGAAACCCAAGAAAAAATAAAAAACATAATGCCGTCCGTTTCCGGACGGCATTTTTGCATCATTGACAAGTTTTTTGGTAATGATTATAATAATAGAAAAAACGTAGGAAAGTATAAAAGATGATCGATTTTAAACCTATTACAATCCAAGAAAAAGAACAGTACGAGCAATACCTGCACCAAAGCCCCCGGCGGGGGTGTGAATGTTCCTTTGGGAATGCCTTTTTGTGGGGCAACCTTTCCTATGCGGTGCTGGGGGAGCAGCTGGTGGTGTTGGCTCGTTATGGGGAATTCGTGACCTATTTTTATCCCCTGGGTCGAGGAGATAAGTCCGAGGCTTTAGCGGCGATCCTGGCCGATGCGGAGGAGCGGGGAATCCCTTGTCGGATCAGCGGGATGGTGGAGGATGAGCCCAAGGAGCTGGCCACTCTCTACCACGGAAAATTCCGTTATAAGGCCGATCGCAACAGCTTTGATTACGTATATGAGATTGATGCATTGGCGGAGCTGAGGGGTAAAAAACTCCAAAGTAAGCGCAATCATTTCAATCGCTTTAAGTTGAAGTACCCTGACTATCGGGTGGAGCCCCTTTCTGCCGCCAATGTGGCTGATGTGCGTAAAATGGCAGAGTCTTGGTTCGGGCATAAGGATTGCTGTAACCCGGAAAAGGATTTCGAGATGGAAAAGGCGGCCTTGAACCGGGCGTTGGAGCACTTTGAAGAAGCAGGGATAGAGGGGTTGGTTCTGCTGGTGGACGGGCGCGTAGTTGCCTTTACCATGGCCAGCCGTTTTTATCCCGATACCTTCGACGTGCACTTTGAAAAGGCGGATACCGCCTTTGATGGCGCCTATACTGCCATTAACTGTGAATTCGCCCGCTATTTGCGGGGAAAATACCCGGAGGTTCGCTATTTAGATCGGGAGGAGGATATGGGTTTGCCCGGATTAAGAAAGGCGAAACTCAGTTATCGCCCCCATCATCTTGTGGAAAAAGTGCGGGCGGTTTTGCTATGAGGATCGGCATACCTGAAAAACAACATCAAAAGGCCCTTTCCGCCCTTTGGCAAGAGGCTTTCGGGGATCCTGCAGCCTTCTTTGATCTTTTTTATGGAACAGGCTTTTCGTCGGATCGCTGTCGTTGTCTTTGGATGAACGAAGAATTGGCTGCCGCCCTTTATTGGTTTGATTGCCTTTATGAAGGGGAAAAGATCGCTTATATTTATGGGGTAGCAACGGCCGCAACCTATCAACGGCGGGGCCTTTGCCGCCGCTTGATGGAAGATACCCATCGGCATTTGAAAGAACAGGGCTATGCCGCCGCTATCCTGGTGCCGGTGAATGAAGGGTTGTTTGGGTTTTATGCAAAGATTGGCTATGCGCCTTGCAGCAGCGTGGGGGAGTTTTCGGCCCAGCCTCAAGGGGAGCCCTTGCCCCTGCGCCGGATCGATGAGATGGAATATGCCGCCCTGCGGCGAAAATATCTGCCCCAAGGCGGCGTGATTCAGGAACAGGAAAATCTATCTTTTCTTGCGGCCCAATATACCCTTTATGCCGGTGAAAATATTCTGTTGGCAGGCCATCAAAGTAAAGAAAACTTCTGGGGCACAGAATTTTTGGGCGATCCTGCTCTTGCGCCTCGTATACTGAAAACGCTGGGTGCGCCCCGGGGCAAATTCCGTGGGCCCGGCAGTAAGCGCCCCTTTGCAATGTTTCTGCCCTTTAAAAAAGTTAACCCGCCTACCTATTTTGGTCTGGCATTTGATTAAAAAAGCACTTCGAATGAAGTGCTTTTTTAGTCGTTTCTTTTAAGGGAGATCAACAAATTTCAGTTGATATTTTCCAAAACGTTCTTGCCATTCCTGCCCCGTGGACAGCAAACGGATCGTGGCAATCTCCTCCTTGTCGGAAGCATTATACAGTGTGAGACGAGTCCGACCATCTTCCTTGCGGAGAGAAGATAGGATCACCTGAGGATTGTCAATGGTCATTACGCTGCCCGGTTGTTCGCCACTGCCGGACGGGAAGAAGGACAGGGCATACGGTGCTTCATTAAACACTTGCGCGCGGCGTTCCATATCCTGCATATCGGAAAGACGGAAGGAAAACCGTCGTTCCCCGATATCGATATGTTCCAACAGCCGGTCGTGTGGAGCAATCTGCCGGTCAAGAATGGGGAAGGCAGAGTAAACGGGGGTGCGCAACAGCGATAAGCGGATGGAATGATCGGTGAAACTACCGCCGTAAATGCCGTTGTTGTATACGGTCAGCCCACTGTCGGTGCCTTTGATAGCACACCATTTGTGATATACCGCTTCGTCGTTGTTGCTGAACAACTCTTCCGAACCGAAGGCGGTTTGTCCGTAGGGGGTCCCGCTAAAGGCAGTATCCAGACGGAATTTAATCATCTTGTTGGGCTCGCTTGAATGTATGATGACATTTACGTCTACGTAGATGCCACGCTTAGGAACAGTGTATTCCACCACAGCCCGGGAATCGCCATATTCCCAGAAAGACTGGATACGTGTGCGCACAGCGCCGTCTTCTACCACACGCACAGCGGGAGTGGTCTCGTCAGGATAACCAACGAAGGCGTTGGCGGCTTCCTTGCTCATTAAACGGAAGGGGCCTTCGATATCGGTAAAGGACGATACGGTCATACCCCACGGGTCCTCGTTGTCTTTATATACCTCTAAAAGGCCGCTGTTTTCAACCAGCCGTTTTCCGTCAATGGTATACTTTTTGATGAGTCCTGTGCGGCGATCAACGATAAATTCCATCCGCTCGTTGCAAACACGGATGGTATCGCCCTTCTGCGGGAAGCCGGCGTTGCCTTTTTTAACGACCTTCAAGTGGCAGTTAAAGCGGGTGATACCGGCGGGTGCCAGTGTGCCGCAAAAACTGATTTTCTGGATCCAATCAAGATTGAAGGTGGCATCCGGTTTTTCATTTTGGGTCGGCAGGGGCGAACCGTTTTGGTCATATACGGTGGCGAAAGTTTCCTCGTCTCCGTTCCAGTTTTGATTGGCCAGCATAAACCCGATCTCAAATTCACCATTTATCTCGTACGGATGCGGATTGAAGATTAAAATGGGGATCGTGTCCGGCTCGGCAGTCGGTTGTCCTGCGCACATGGCAAAAAATGCCTTGGTGTACAGTTCTTGTGTTAGTTCCTCCGCATACGCCAATGTGCGCAGGGCATCGTCCTCTGCCGGTTTGATGGCTGAGCCGGGAAGAATGTCGTGAAACTGGCAAAAAGCCAGCGCCTTTTTGGCTTTTTTCAATTCGTCGGCAGCAAAGGGGAGGCCGGTGGTCAGTTCGGCGTATGTCATGATCTTTTCGGTAGTGGCGATGAGATTTTCTACACGGCGGTTGGCCTGCTTGATACGAACCATAGAGGTGTAGCAACCGACCATTGAGGGAATCAGTGATTCACGGCGGATCGGCAGATGGCTGCCGTCTACCTCGGCAAAATACGCCTCGGGTGTGGAATGTATAATTTCTACGTCTGACTCTTTCCGGAACGCTTCGATCGCATCCAGATCAATCTTGGAAGGGCCGCCACCGTGGTTGCCAATGCCCCACAGGCATAATTGGATATCCTTATCGGTATTGGCAATGCAGTTTTTGATCTTTGAAAGTGCTTCGCCTTTGCCGCTGTTGTAGCCACCGTCAATCCCGTGAGCGATCACACGGCTCCCATCGTAGCCTTCCCATATAAAATCACCCTTCATTTGTTTAGGACGCTTGAATAAGTAGTGGCTGTATCCGGTTGCTGCCAAAATCTGCACCAATCCACGGGAATGTCCGAACGGATCTACGTTCATGGCGGCGGTGGGCGTTACGTGAAATTTTTCTTCAAAATAACGCCGGCCGAGTTCGATCTGTGAGAGCAGGCTTTCGCCGGAGGTCATCACGCAGTCGGGTTGCAGATACCATCCGCCCATGATGTGCCACTTCCCCTGTGCGACCAGTTTCTGAATTCTTTCAAACAGGGCGGGCTCGTATTCTTCTACCCATTCGTAGAGTAGCGCTTCGTTATGATTGAACACAAAACCGTCATATTCCTCACAAAAGCGGGCGGCAACACGGAAGGTGGAAAGTGCCTCCGCCAGTCCTTCGTTACGGCACCACAACCAAACAGGATCAAGATGTGCGTTGCACAGTAAATGTAATTTCTTCATAAAGTTTCTCCTTATATGATAGTGATTTTAGTATAACATGGCGGTTATGACATATCAAGTTGGACAAAGAAACTCTCTCATTCATAGAACTATTTGCCGATTATTGAGAAAAATAATGTAAAAATTCGTGTAGTTATGGGTTTACAAAAGTAAAATATTTTTTTAAAATAAAATGTAAGCCTATATGTGAGGTGATTGTATGGACGCAAAAAATACAGGGATGACCATCACTCTGCTTCGCAAGAAGTGTGGTATGACGCAGGCGCAGTTAGCAGAAAAACTGGACGTCAGCAATAAGACCATCAGTCGCTGGGAGAATGGCCTCGGATTTCCCGAGGTCACGCAATTTCCTGTTTTGGCCTCTGTTTTTGATGTAACGGTCGATTATCTTATGACAGGAGAGCGCAACGGCATCGTCATTGCAGGTAATATGCTGGCCGATATTGTTAAGCAGGTGGATTCCTATCCTGAGGTGGGGAAGCTTGCCAATATTACCGATATCAGTCGTGCGGTGGGCGGTTGTGCGCCGAATACGGCGATCAATCTTGCTAAGATCGATCGGAACATACCAATTGCGGTGGCGGGGAAGATCGGTGATGATGAATCCGGCCGCTATGTGTTATCGCAGTTTGGCCGCTACAACATTGATTGCAGACAGGTGTCGATTTCTCCTGACAAGCCGACCGGTTTCAGCGACGTTATCACGACGGCGGGGGATAGAATCTTCTTACATAACCGTGGTGCTAATGTGGAGTTTTCGCCTGCCGATGTAGATATTGCTTCCTTTACCGGTGCAATTTTGCACATTGGTTACCTTTTGCTTTTGGATTTCTTTGATAAGACAGATGCTGAGTACGGTACCGTGATGGCCCGCTTTCTGCATGATGTACAGGAACAGGGAATCAAGACCTCCATCGACGTAGTGTGTGATCATACAGCCGACTTCAAGGGCACCGTCCTGCCTGCGTTGAAATATTGCGATTACGTGATTTTGAACGAGACGGAAAGCAGTATGCTGTCCGGCTTGGAACCATACAACTCTGACGGCAAGCTGAACGTGGAAAATATTTGCAAGACGATGCAGTATATGGCGGCATGCGGCGTTCGTGAAAAGGTGATTGTGCATTGTGAAAAAGCGGGCTTTTGCTATGATGTGCCAACCGGCAAGTTTACGATGGCACCGTCACTGTGTATTCCAAACGAGGAGATTAAGGGTTCAGTCGGTGTGGGAGATGCCTTTTGCGCAGGAATTCTGTATGGGCTCTACCATCATTACGACGATAAACGGTTGTTGGAGTTTGCAGCCTGTGCCGCCGCCTGCAACCTGTTTTCAGAAAATGCGGTGGACGGTATGCGAAAAAAGGAAGAAATTGAAAAATTATCAAAAAAATATGAGTGGAGAGTATTATGACAAGAACTGAATATATGACACAGGTAAAGAAAGCGCTGGCTTATTTTGAAAAAGCCAATATCATTCTCACTGAAGCGGAAAAGCAAAATATGGAAATAGCGGATTTCGGAAAAGGAAAGGTCGACGAGTTGGGTTTGCAACTGGTGGTCTATGTCAACACTGAGCGTGTGTGCGCCAAGGAAATGGTGTTGCTTCCACACCAGACGTGTCCTGAACACAAACATGTTCCGTCATCAGAAGGGGCCGGTAAGGAGGAAACGTTCCGCTGCCGTTACGGGGAGGTATATCTTTACCTTCCCGGTGAAACGGAAGCTGACGGTATTCGGGCAAAACTTCCGAACAGCGATGTAACTGTATTTCGTGAAATTGTGTTAAGACCGGGCGAGCAGTACACCATTATGCCTGAAACGCTGCACTGGTTCCAGGCAGGCCCTGATGGTGCTGTGATTTCAGAGTTTTCTACCAGAAGTACCGACGAGACCGATGTGTTTACTGACGATACCATTGTGCGAGAAACAAAGATTGAGGGTTAATAATTTTTTAAAAATTTCTTGACATTCCAACGGGTATGAGATATAATATTAGACACTGAATTGAATCATATTTTCGGTACTTTACGGAGAAATACTCAAGAGGCCGAAGAGGCGCCCCTGCTAAGGGCGTAGGGTGGGTAACCGCCGCGAGGGTTCAAATCCCTCTTTCACCGCCAAAAAATCCTCGTTCCCAAGAACGAGGATTTTTTATTCAAACCCGAAGGGT
>JAZQAR010000039.1:0-2554 GCA_045545315.1 Eubacteriales bacterium
AGCCTGCTGACAATACCCCCGAGTTTTTGGAGCAGGCGCTGTGCTTCGTGGGCCTCACCGGTATGATCGACCCGGTTCGTCCCGAGGTGAAATCCGCAATTGAAGAATGCCGCTCTGCCGGTATCCGTGCCGTGATGATCACCGGTGACCATAAGGACACCGCCGTGGCCATTGCCAAGGAGCTGGGGATCATCACCGGTGCCTCCGAAGCCATTACCGGTGCGGAACTGGATCAGATCTCCGACGACGAAATTTGTGAATTTGTGAAGAAATACGGTGTTTATGCCCGGGTTCAGCCGGAGCATAAGACCCGGATCGTAACCGCCTGGAAGGCCAACGATGCCATCACCGCCATGACCGGCGCCGGCGTGAACGTCGCCCCCTCCATCAAGTCTGCCGACATCGGCGTTGGGATGGGCATCACCGGGACTGACGCAACCAAAAACGTGGCCGATATGGTTCTGGCCGACGATAACTTTGCCACCATCGTATCCGCCGTGGGCGAAGGCCGCCGGATCTACGATAATATCCGCAAGGCCATCCAATTCCTGCTGGCCTCCAATATGAGTGAGGTGTTGGGCGTATTCGGCGCCACCCTGATGGGCTTTGTGCTGTTGAACCCCGTGCATCTGCTGTTCATCAACCTGGTGACCGACTGCTTCCCCGCCCTGGCTTTGGGTATGGAAGAAGCCGAGCCCGATACCATGAACCGCCCGCCCCGTAATTCCAAGGACGGCATCTTCTCCGGCGGGTTGGGTGTTGACGTGGTATACCAAGGTATTCTGGTAACCGTGATCACCATTGCCGCTTATCTGGTTGGCTCCTATTTGGAGTTTTCCGGCGAGGCTGCCGGTTGGTTCAAGCATCTGACCACCGTTGGGGAATCCGGCCACGGTATGACCATGGCCTTTTTGACCATGAGTATGTGCGAGATCTTCCACTCCTTCAACCTGCGGAGCCAGCGGAAGTCCATCTTCAGCCTGAAGAGCCACAACAAGGTGCTGTGGGCTGCGATGCTGGGTTCTCTTCTGCTGACCACCTTGGTCATCGAGGTTCCCTTTATCGCCAAAGGCTTTGGCTTTACCCCCATCGGTTGGGAGGAATACGCCATCGCTATGGTACTGGCCTTCCTGGTCATCCCCGTTGTGGAGATCGTGAAGCTGGTTCAAAGAGCTGTTGCCAAGAAATAATCATACAAACCGCCTTGCCCTGGGCAAGGCGGTTTTCATTTTTAAAATAGCGACATTCTTTTGATAAAAAGTCCTTTTCTTTCATTGCAGAACCACCGTAAAACGGGTAAAATGAAATCAACAAACGTAAAGTGAGGAACTGATCCGATGAAGATCTCTTTGATCGGGGAGCCCAAGATCATCATGAGCAATCCCCTGAGCAAGCATAACTATTTTGGCTGGCCCTCCGTGGCCCGGCTGAAGAACGGAAAGATCGCCGCTGTGGCCTCCGGCTTCCGGCTGCGCCACGTTTGTCCCTTTGGCAAAACGGTGATCGCCTATAGCGAAGACGAGGCGGAGACCTATACCCTGCCCGCACCCGTGGTGGATACCCCTCTGGATGACCGGGACGGCGGGATCTGCCCCTTTGGGGAAAGCAGCGTGGTGGTGACCTCCTTTAATAATACAGCGGACTATCAGCGCAGGAAGGATTTTACCACCGAAGCGGAAAAGGCCTATACTTACGCCTACCTGGATCTGGTGTCCCCGGAGGAAGAGGCCCAATGCCTGGGTACCACCTTCCGTATCAGCCACGATAACGGAACCACCTTCGGCCCCCTGCTGAAGAGCCCCATCACCTCTCCCCACGGCCCCCTGGAATTGTCGGACGGCACCCTGCTTTGGGTGGGCAGAAGCTCCAGTTTCAACGGGCCCCAAGAAGATCTGATCTATGCTTACGCCATGGATGCAGAGGGGAAAATGGAATACCGGGGCTCTGTTGAGCCCATTTGCCATAACGGAGAAAAGCAAATGTCCTGCGAACCCCACGCCATCCGCCTGCCCGACGGACGGATCCTTTGCCATATCCGGGTACAGGGCGAGCATCACATTCGCGCTAAGGATCCAAAAGGTGCCCTCTTTACCCTTTATCAGACCCTATCGGAGGACGAAGGCAGAACCTGGAGTAAGCCCGAGCAGGTCTTATCCGACCAAGGGGGTGCCCCGGCCCATCTGCTGCTCCATTCCTCCGGCATTCTGATCTCTGCCTACGGCTGCCGACGGCAGCCTGATACCGGCATCAACGTAATGCTGAGCAAGGATCTGGGCAAGACCTGGGAGACCGATTTCGTGTTGAACCGCAACGGTGAGAACAAAGACCTGGGCTACCCCTCCACCGTGGAGCTGAAGGACGGCAGTTTAGCCACCGTTTATTACGATCACCCCGATCCCGAGGGCCCGGCGGTGATCCTGCAGCAAAAATGGAAAATTGAAGAATGATCACAAAAAGCGAAGTTCAATTTTTTGAACTTCGCTTTTCCAGCGTGTCAAAAAACTCTAATTGTTATTTTTGACACGCTGGCAGACGAACAAAAAAGAGTGCCGAT
>JAZQAR010000040.1:0-81524 GCA_045545315.1 Eubacteriales bacterium
GTACCGTCATCAATGCCGAGCAATGTGAGGCCGCTCTGGCCGCCGGCGCGACCTTTATCGTATCTCCCGGCCTTTCCGTTGCCGTTGCCACGATCTGTAACGAGCGGAATATCCCCTACTATCCCGGCTGGGTGTCCCCCACCGAGATCATGCAGGCTCTGGAGCTGGGCATCACCACCGTGAAGTTCTTCCCCGCCAACGTATACGGCGGTCTGAAGGCGCTGAAAGCCCTTTCTGCCCCCTTCCCCCAAGTGAAGTTCATCCCCACCGGCGGTGTGGACCGCAGCAATATCGACGAATTCCTAGCCTTTGATAAGATCGCTGCCATCGGCGGCAGCTTCTTTGTAAAAGAAGCCCTGGAAGCCATGGAAAAGTAAATAATTAATAAACACAGCCCTTGAGCCGTCGCTCAAGGGCTGTGTTGTCGATAGATTGCTTCGCAATTCGATATTTTTGCCTTACGGCAAAATCGATATATTTACCTGGCGGTAAATACGATATGCAGAGAATTCCTGTGCATGGAATTTCTCTGCGATGCATCGTGTTCTTCAGAACACGATGCTATCACACGCCGTAGACCAGCCAGATATAAATATAAGCAGGCACGATGGCGGCCAGAGTGAATGGGATGCCGATCTTGAAGAAATCGGAGTTCTTGACCTCGTAGCCTTCCTTCCGCAGGATACCGATACCGGTGATATTGGCAGAAGCACCGATGGGGGTGCAGTTACCGCCCAGGGTGGCGCCGGAGAGCAGGCCGAAATACAAGGGGGTTGCATCGATATTCAGGGTGGCGGCCAGACCGGCGATCACCGGGATCATGGTGGCCACGTAGGGGATATTATCGATAAAGGCAGAGATCAGAACGGAGCCCCAAACGATAATGGTATACAGCAGGAATACGTTACCACCGCCGGCTTTGGCCAAGAGGCCTGCTGCCGCATCGATCACGCCCTCGGCGGTGATCCCGCCGATCATCAGGAACAGACCCAACAGGATGCCGATGGTATTAAAGTCGATCTCCTTCAAGGGCTCGGTAATGGCGGAAAGATTCTTCTTTTTGATCAGGCTGTAGACCAGGCCGATCACCAGCAACACACAGCTGATCAGACCGTTGGTCTCGTTGGGCTTATTTTCAATAAAGGAAGCGCCGATCAGTAACACCAGCAATGCGATCAGCAGGGCGGAGGGCACGTAGTCGGTGACCTTGGTGCGCTCGGTATTATGGGGGATCGCACCCTTTTCCTTCCGGAACAGGAAGCCCAGGATCACGGCGGAGATCAGGGCGCCCAATTCAACGGCAAAGAAAATACTGGGCTTACCCAAATACCAGAAGAAATCCAAAAAGCTCATATCCAGGGCGGAGCCCAGCATAATGGCGGTGGTATCCCCCACCAGGGTGGCGGCACCCTGTAAATTGGAGGAAACCGCAATGGCGATGATAAAGGGAACCGGGTTGGTCTTCAACTTTTTACAAATTTCCAAAGCCACGGGGGCGATCATCAAAACGGTGGCCACGTTATCCACAAAGGCAGAGATCACGCCGGAAAACAGCGAAAGGGCAATGGCCGCCCACTGTACGTTGGGCACCTTTTCCATGATCAGGTCTGCCAGCAGAGCGGGCATCTTACTTTCCACGAACAACGCCACTAAACCCATCGTTCCGGCGATCATCAGGATCACGTTGAAATCAATGGAGCCGAAGATCTCATTTGCAGGCAACATCCCGGTGGCGATAAAGGCCAGACCGGAGGTCAGGGCGATGTAGGGGCGATACTTTCCGAAGATGAGCATCAACACGTAGGTGACGGCAAAAAGAATAATTGCTGGTAACATTCTGTCTTCCCTTTCGATATTTTTATATTAATATGTTTCATTATGCCACAAAGAAATTAAATGTCAAGAGCCCTTGCAATTCCTTTTTGGAAATGATATACTGGACAAAACGACGGAAGGAGCGCAAAAAATGAGCAAATTGCTACTGAATTTCCAGGTAGACAAGACCTTTGACGCCGGGATCGAACGGCTGAAAAATATTTTGGATTTTGAAGAGGGCAACGGCATCACCGTCACCGCTGTGGAAGGCGAGCGGGCCGGGGTGACCCTGAAGGACGGAGCCGCCACCATCTATTATCATAAAAAGCACTACTTTTTCCGGGCCTTGGGGCTTTTAGTGGAACACGCAAAGACCCAAACGGATTTTGAAATTTTTGAAGATACCTATTTTGAAGAACTCTCCATTATGATCGATACCTCCCGGGGGGCAGTGCCCACGGTGGCGGCGGTCAATAAGATGCTGGACTATATGGTGCTGATGGGCTACAGTATGGCCATGCTCTATACCGAGGATACCGTTGCCCTGAAGGACTACGACTATTTTGGCTATATGCGGGGCCGCTATTCCGCCGAAGAACTGAAGAGCATGGACGATTACGCCTTTGATTACGGCATAGAGATGATCCCCTGCTTAGAGTGCTACGGCCATATGGAAAAATACCTGATGTGGCCGGAGGCCGCCCCCATCAAGGATACTGCCGGGGTCCTGCTGGCACGGGAAGAAAAGACCTTTGCATTTTTGGATGCCCTGATCGGGCACGTTTCCTCCTGCTTCCGCTCCAAGCGGATCCATATCGGGATGGACGAGGCCTGGGATATGGGTCGGGGCGCCTTTTTGAATCAGCACGGCTACGTGCCCCCCTTCGAGATCTTCAACGAATATATGGAGCGGTTGATCGGCATCACCAATAAATACGGTCTGACCCCCATGATGTGGAGCGATATGTACTTCCGCAACTGCGCCGCCGATAAGCGGGGCTATTACCTGGAGGAGACCGAGATCCCCAAAGAAGTGGCGGATAAGATCCCGGAGGAAGTGGAACTGGTATTCTGGCACTACGGCGAAAAGCCCTTCTGCGATGATTATATGCTGAAAAAGCACGTGGCGCTGGGCCGCAAAACCATCTTTGCCGGCGGGCTTTGGAGCTGGATCGGTCACTTCCCCGAAAATAACTATATGATGGAGACCAGCCGGTTTTCCCTGAACGCCTGCCGCAACAACGGGGTAAAAGAGGCCATGATGACCCTTTGGCTCAACGACAACGGCGAATGTGATCTTTTTGCCAATCTGTTCGGGTTCTCTTTCTTTGCCGAACTTTGCTACGATAAGGATGCCTCCGACGAAAAACTCCGGGCCCGCTTTGAGGCCGTTACCGGCGGGGACTACAACGCTTTCTATGCCATGAGCGCCTATCATAATGACTTCGATAACGGCGCAGTCTACGAAAACTTCCATAGTCGGTTCTTCGGCAAAGCCCTGTTCTGGCAGGATATTATGGAAGGGCTTTATGATGCCAACCTCTATGAGAAACCTATGGCCGGCCATTACGCCGCCTATGCCGCCAAAATGAAGGAATTCCGTCAAGACCGTTGGAGCCCCCTCTATGATTTTGCGGCTAAGATATTCAGTTATCTGGCTATTAAAACATTGATCGCCGAAAACATAGCGCCCGCCTATAAAGATGGGAATAAAGAAGTTTTAGGCGAGATCGCCGAAACCCTTTTGCCCCAACTGAAAGAAGCCGTTCAGGCCGTTCATACCGCCCATCAGGAACTTTGGTTCCAAAGCCTGAAGGACATCGGCTGGTGCAATATGGATTACCGCTATGCCGGCGTGGCCGCCCGCTGCGATACTGTGCAGATGCTTTTGAGAAAATATCTGAAGGGTGAACTCCCCGCCATTGAAGCCCTGGAGGAGGTTCGCCTGCCCAAGGTGGTGCGCGGCTTTACCAGCTTCAGCCAGATTTCTACCGTCAACTTAAAAACCTGATCATAACAAAACGGGAAGCATTACTGCTTCCCGTTTTCTTGATTATATTGCTTAATAAACTCCCGCATTTGGGTAAAGGTCTCCTCCACCTCGGTCTCGAATTCCCGGGCAGCCATTCGCAAAACACCCTTGCGCACAGCAGTCAGCTGGATCAGAGCATCGGATGTCACCACCCGCACCCGATCATTTTTGCCGATCTGTGCCACCAGTTTTTCGATGAAAACGTCGGCAGTCTCATTTTCCTTGGTATAGGCAATATGGATACCGCCCTGATCGAATTTCTCCCCCATATTCCCGGAAACCCGATAGCCGTCGAATACCAGCACCGTCTCACATTTTTTAAAGGCGGTATAGTTACTCAACAGTTGGATCAACCGGGTACGGGCGGCCTCCAGATCCGCATTGGCCAACTCCCGCAGGTCCTCCCAGGCGAAGATCACGTTGTATCCGTCCACGATCAGCCGGGTCTTGCCCTCGGGAGCAACACCGCCCTTTTGCTGATGATCGGTGGTCTGCACCTTGGCGATGCCGTATTCCCGCCGGCGGATAGGGCCGAAGGTACGGAGCATAATGGCCTCCAGTTCCTTTTCGTTGATATCTAAATTCCGGGCGTTGACCCTGGGGGAGGCAGTCAAAGGCTTCAGGCAGCTTTCCAGATGCATATACTCCGGTACCTGATCCCACTTGACGTTAAAGCCCGCTCCGTGGGCACAAAAAACGGAATCCGGGGTATTCTCCAGGTCGGCCTCCGGCCGGTAGGCCAGAGCCTCCTGCACCTCTTCGGGATTATGGCAAAGGTCGTAGCCCTCCACCTCCAGGGCGATCCTGCCTCGCCCACCGGTAAAGGCCGCCAGCTCGGCGGCGTAGCCCTCCAGGGTGGTAACGGGAGCACGCCCCTTCAACAGATAAAGCTCCCCCGCATCCTCCGGGCTCTCGAAGGTGGCGGAGCGGGCCCGCAGGTCATTGATGACCCGCCCGATCTGCTCCGGGGAAACCTCGATCCGAAAGGCGTAATAGGGCTCCAACAGCACCGATTCCGCCTGCATCAAGCCCTGGCGCACTGCCCGATAGGTGGCCTGGCGGAAGTCGCCCCCCTCGGTGTGCTTCAAGTGGGCCCGCCCGGCGGCCAGAGTAAGTTTCATATCGGTAATGGGAGAGCCGGTCAGCACCCCCAAATGCTGTTTTTCCTTCAGGTGCATCAGCACCAGCCGTTGCCAGTTGCGATCCAGCACGTCCTCGCTGACGTTGCTGGTAAATTGCAGTCCGGAGCCCCGGGGCAAGGGTTCCAGCAAAAGGTGTACCTCCGCATAGTGGCGCAGGGGCTCGTAATGACCCACACCCTCCACCTTTTCCTTGATGGTCTCTTTATACATCACACGGCTTTCGCCGATGCCGATCTCCAGGTCAAAGCGATCCGCCACAATGCTCTTTAAAATCTCTGTCTGCACCTGACCCATCAGGCTGACGTAGATCTCCTGCAAAAAGCCGTCCCAGGTGAACCGCAGTTGGGGGTCTTCCTCCTGCAAAAGCTTCAGTTTGGGTAAGATCCGTTGGGGATCCGCCCCCTCCGGCAGTAATAATTGATAATTCATCACCGGCTCCAGGTAGGGCTTGACCGCCTGCCGCTCATAGCCCAGCCCCATCCCGCCGTAGGAATCCGCCAGCCCGCTGACGGCGCAGACGTCCCCGGCGGAGACCTGCTCCACCGTTTCAAACTTGCCGCCGCTGTAAAGACGGATGGCGCTGATCTTTTGATCGCCCACCGCATCCCGCACCTTTAGGACACCGCCGGTGATCTTCAGGTGGGTCAGCCGTTCCCCCTTGGGATCCCGGCTGATCTTATAGACCTTGGCACCGAACTCCTCGGGATAAATGCCGTAGGGCACCAATCCGGGCAACCGATCCAAAAATTCGTCGATGCCCTCTAACTTCAAGCCGGAGCCGAAAAAGCAGGGGAAGGCCCGGCGCTCCCGCACCAGTTCCTGCAGGTCGCTCTCCTCCAGTTCCCCGGTCTCCAGGTATTTTTCCAAAAGCTCCTCCCGACAGACGGCAAATTCCTCGGCGCCGGTCTGATGATCGATACAGGCGGCAGAGAGTTCTTTTTTCAGTTCCGCCATCAATTCCGTTCGTTCCCGCCGGGCAAAATCCATTTTGGTCACGAAGATCAGGGTGGGGATCCGATACAGTTCCAATAACCGCCACAGGGTGCGGGTATGAGCCTGCACCCCATCGGTACCGCTGATGACCAAAACGGCGCAATCCAGCACCTGCAACACCCGCTCGGTCTCGGCGGAAAAATCCACGTGACCGGGGGTGTCCAGCAATGCGAAATCAGCCCCCTTTACCTGAAAGGAGGCTTGGCTGGCAAAAATGGTGATGCCCCGTGCCCGTTCCAGGGCGTGGGTGTCCATCACCGTATCCCCCCGATCCACACGACCCGGGGCACGGAGCTTGCCTGCTCGGTATAACAGCGCTTCTGCCAGGGTGGTTTTCCCCGCATCCACGTGGGCTAAAATTCCGATTACTCTGTTCATACTTCTATTTTAACCTAAAAAAAGGAGATGCGCAAGCATCTCCTTAAATTTTAAACCAACCAAAGCCACCGGGTAATAGTTTTCCCTTTTCAAGCCCCACGGCCAAAAGGGGGTTTTCCGGGGCGTCTACGGGAGCATTGCCCAAGTTCATTTGAACCAATAGCTGTTCACTGCGGATCATGATCAGCTGATCATCGGCATCCTCAAACCGCACCCCGCCGGTGAAAGCCGGGCGGTTTTCCAGCCGCACCTTACCCAATTGGCGGTAAAAGTCCAGCATCTCGCCTTGCTCCCTCCCCCAGGGGAAGGTTCCCCGACAATAGGGATCGCCGTAACCCTCCATGGCGATCTCGTCGCCGTAGAAAATACAGGGGATCCCCGGCAGCGAAAATTGTAGAAAAGCGGCTTTTTTCAGTCGTTCCTCACCCAGTTTCCGCTGATCGGCAGAAAGGTAATTATCCGCCTGGAAGGCCCGGGGCGGGATGGTATCTGCCCCCAGCCGATTCAGGATCCGGGGGGTATCGTGGGTGGACAAAATATTCATCAGGCACCGCAGCGCAGGCTCCGGGTAGCTTTCGGCAATATCCAATACCGCCGCCCGAAACTCCGCCACGCTGCCGCCCTTGACCAGGTTGACCACCGCCTCTAACCAAGGATAGTTCATCACCGTATCACATTGGCTGCCCAGCAAAAACCTGCGACGGGCGCCGTAGCTGACCTTTTCTACGGCGTTTTCCCAGACCTCACCGATGATCAGGCTCTCCTTCTTGGTGGCCTTGACCCTTGTGCGAAAAGCCTCCAAAAAGCCGTCCGGCAGTTCATCCGCCACGTCCAGCCGCCAGCCGAAGGCGCCCTTTTCCATCCAACGGCGGGCAATGCCCTGCTCCCCGTTGATATAGTTCATAAAATCCGGCGCCAGCTCGTTGACACAGGGCAGAGCACCAAAGCCCCACCAGCAATCGTAGCGGTCGGGGTATTCATCGAAGTGATACCAATGATAAAAGGGAGAATCGGGGCTTTGATAGGCCCCCAGTTCCTCATACAGTCCCTCTTTGTTAAAGTAGCGGCTGTTGGCTCCGGTATGGGAAAAGACCCCGTCCAGTACGATGCGGATCCCCTGCTCCTCCGCCGCCCGACAAAGTTCTTCAAAATCCTCGGTCTCCCCCAAAAGAGGGTCGATGGCCTCATAATCGGCGGTGCTGTAGCGGTGGTTTTCGCCGCTTTCAAAAATGGGATTCAGGTAAATAAGGTCTACCCCAAATTCCTTCAGGTAGGACAGCTTTTCACGGATCCCCGCCAGGTTCCCCCCGAAGAAATCGTTGCCCTTAAAATCCGGGCGGTCCTGGGTAAAGAGCGGACGCTCCGCCCAGTTTTCGTGGTAGATACGGGCGCCTTTTTCCGACCGTTTTTGGCAAAAATCGCCCTTGGCAAACCGATCGGGAAAGATCTGATACCAGATGCCGCCCGCCAGGGCCTTCGGAGTCTCAAAGGCGGGGTCGTAAACGGTCTGCCGCCATTCCGGCAACCAATCGCCCACGGTGGCGTGGACCCCGTCGGTGGTGCCGATGAACAGGAAGGTGCCGTCCTCCTTTTCCGCCTCGAACCGATAAAAGCAAAGCCCCACGGTTTGGGGCACAAAGGTGCCGCTGAAGACCCCATCACCCACGGGGAACAGTTCCCCTTTTTGGACGGTGCCGTCTTCCCAACGGAACACCACGCGGATCAGCTGAATGCAGGCAGTCTCCTCCCGCAGGATCATCTTAAAAAAGAGCGGTTCCCCCGCTCTTACCGCCCCAAAGGGCTTTTTATATTCTGTTTTTCGGCTATCAAAAATAATCATAGTAATAGATTAGGCTTTTTTGCTCCTTTTGTCAAGGGGGAATTTCGGTGTTCTTTGGTAAAAATGCTAATTTTATAATTTCACCACTCATTATTTTAGTCATTCTATACAAAAAATAAGGTGGTAATTTATGCAAATAATGGATTTTTGGCTTTTTACAAATTTCACCGCACTTTTTAATGCAAAATGAGTTATAATATATAATATGAAAAAATGCGATCCTATGCGAAAGGAGTGGTATTAAAAAATGGATCAGTTTGTATTCCCAAAGGATCTGTTTTTCACCGGTGTGAACTACCGGGCCCATCGGTACTTTGGCTGCCATCTGCAAACGGACGGCACCCGGGTCTTCCGGCTATGGGCTCCCCATGCGCAATGGGTCTCTTTGGTGGGGGATTTTTGCGGTTGGAATACCGGCGCCTTCCCCTTGCAAAAGACCGATGACCGGGGGGTATGGGAGATCACCCTGGGGGGCTTGGATACCTACGACACCTATAAATTCGCCATCGGCACCGCCGACGGTCGCACCCTTTTTAAGGCGGATCCCTACGCCAACCACTTTGCCCTGCGGCCGGACACCGCCTCCAAGATCTTTGACATTGAGGGCTATGAATGGGGTGATAAGGCCTGGATGAAGGCCCGGGCCAAAAAGGATTACGCCAACAGGCCCATGAGCATCTACGAGGTACAGTTAGGCTCCTGGCTCCAATATGAGGACGGTAACTTCTATTCCTATTCTGCCCTGGCAGACCGACTTTTAGACTACGTTTGTGAAATGGGCTACACCCATATCGAACTGATGCCCGTGACCGAATATCCCTTTGATAAATCCTGGGGCTACCAGGTGATGGGCTATTTTGCCCCCACCTCCCGCTACGGCACCCCCTTTGATCTGATGAAGCTGATCGATACCGCCCACCAACGGGGGATCGGGGTTTTGCTGGATTGGGTACCCGCTCACTTCCCCCGGGATGCGGCGGGGCTGTTTGAATTCGACGGGGAATGCTGCTATGAATACCAGGATCCCCTGATGCGGGATCACCCGGATTGGGGCACCCGAATCTTTGACTACGGCCGGCCGGAGGTGCGGAGCTTTTTGATCTCCAGCGCCTGCCATTGGCTGGAAAACTACCACGTGGACGGCCTGCGGGTGGATGCGGTAGCCTCCATGCTCTACCTGGATTACGGCAAGCAGGAGGGTCAATGGCGCCCCAATATCTACGGTGATCGGGGCAACCTGGAAGCCATCGACCTTTTTAAGAAGCTGAATTACGAGGTTCACGCCTCCTTCCCCGGTGCCATCACCGTGGCAGAGGAATCCACCGCCTGGCCCCACGTGACCGGCACAGAGGATAATGGCCTGGGCTTTGACTTTAAGTGGAATATGGGCTGGATGAACGATTCCTTGAAATATATCTCCAACCCACCCCTCTTCCGCCACGGAATGCAAGGAATGATGACCTTTTCTATGGAGTATATCTACTCCGAGCAGTTCATTCTACCCCTCTCCCACGACGAGGTGGTTCACGGCAAATGTTCCCTTTTGAGCAAGATGCCCGGCACCTATGAGGAAAAGTTCCAGAACCTGAAGGCCTTTTACGGCTTTATGATGGGGCACCCGGGCAAAAAGCTTTTGTTCATGGGGGGCGAATTCGGGCAGTTCATCGAGTGGAACGAGGAGCAGAGCCTGGATTGGATGCTCCTGGACTATACCCCCCACCAACAGCTGCAGAGCTACGTGCGGGAACTGAACCGCTTTTATCAACGGCACCCCGCCCTTTGGGCAAAGGACACCGGCTGGGAGGGCTTTGAATGGATCTCTCTGGACGACACCACCAACTGTGTGCTGGCCTTTTTGCGTAAGTGCGAAAAGGAGGAGATCCTGGTGGTTGTGAATTTTTCGGAATACGACATCATAGATTATAAACTGGGGCTCCCCGAAGCAGGCACCTTGAACCTGCTGCTGAGTTCCGAGGAGGAGCGGTTCGGCGGTGAAAACCGCTTTAAGAAACGGCTGACCGTTTCGGCGGGCAAGCCCTTCCACGGGCATCCCTGCTCCGCCATCCTGCATCTGCCGCCGTTTTCGGCAAACTACTTTAAATATCGCAAAAATTCAGGAGGAAAAGACCATGAAAAATAAAGAAATGATCGCAATGTTGCTGGCCGGCGGTCAGGGCAGCCGTCTTTACGTGCTGACCCAGGAGACTGCAAAGCCTGCCATCCCCTTTGGCGGTAAGTACCGCATTATCGACTTTCCCCTTTCCAACTGCACCAACTCCGGCATCGATACCGTGGGTGTTCTGACCCAGTATCGTCCCCTTGAGCTACACTCCTACATAGGCAACGGACAGCCCTGGGATCTGAATCGGATGGAAGGCGGCGTAAGCATTCTTCCTCCCTACGTAAGCGGCGCCACCGGCGAATGGTACAAGGGCACCGCCAACGCCATTTATCAGAACATCGAATTCATTGAAAAATACGACCCGGAATACGTTCTGATCCTTTCCGGTGACCACGTTTACAAAATGGATTACAGCCAGATGCTGGATTTCCACAAGGAAAAGAACGCCGACGTTACCGTTGCCACCCTGCAGGTGCCCATCGAGGAGGCCAGCCGGTTCGGGATCGTGAACGCCGACGATAACGACTGCATCTATGAATTTGAAGAGAAGCCCCCGGAGCCCAAGTCCAACCGGGCAACCATGGGTATTTACATCTTTACCTGGACCAAGCTGCGCAAGTACCTGATCGACGACGAAAAGGATCCCGCCAGCTCCAACGACTTTGGGAAGAACGTATTGCCCGCTATGCTGAATGCAGGTGAGCGGATGTTTGCCTGGCCCTTCGACGGTTACTGGAAGGACGTTGGCACCATCGAAAGCCTTTGGGAAGCCAATATGGATCTTTTGAACCCCCGCATCCCCCTGAACCTGGCGGATCCCGATTGGAAGATCTATGCCCGCCACGGTCAGAACCTGAAGCCCCAATACATCGGCAAGGGCGTGACCCTGAAGGATTCTATGATCACCGAAAACTGCTCCCTGGAGGGCTGCAGCCTTTGGTACAGCGTTTTGTTCTCCGGCGTAGAAGTGGATAAGGGCACTAACCTGAACTCCGCCGTGGTGATGGAAAACGCAAAGATCGGCAAAAACTGCAACGTGAAATATGCCATTATCGCCCCCGGTGCCGTCATCGAAGACGGGGCTGTCATCGGCGCAGAACCCGAAAATTACGACGGCGAATGGGGCATTGCGGTGGTTGGCTCCGGTGCGGTGGTCAAGGCCGGTCAAACCGTTCTGCCGAAGGAAATGATCAAACCGAATGCTGTAAAAGACGGCACAAAGGAGGCATAAACCATGAACGCTTTGGGTATTATTTTTTCTGAACACTATAATCAACAAAACACTGCCAACGAGCTGACCCGACTGCGGGCGCCCGCCGGTCTGCCCTTTGCCGGGCGGTACCGTGCCATCGACTTTACCCTTTCGGCTATGGTAAACGCCAATATCACCGATATCGGCATTATTGCCGCCCAGAACTACGGTTCTATGATCGACCATCTGGGCAACGGGGAGGATTGGGATCTGAACCGCCGCAGAGGCGGGCTGATGATGCTGACTCCCATGGCCTGGCCCGGTGCGGAAAAGGCCCATTATCGGGGTCGCTTGGATGCCCTCAGAGCTTTCCGCACCTACGTGGAGGAAAGCAAGGCTGAGCTGGTGGTGCTGGCCTACGGCGGCACCGTAGCCAGCGTAGACCTGGAGGCGATGGCCAAGGCCCACAAGAAAAACGGTGCTTACCTGACCGTTGCCTACAGCAACATCCCCGGTAACGTGGGGGAGGCCATCCTGGAGACCGCCGAGGACGGCCGGATCACCAAGCTATCCTATCAGCTGAACGAGGATGAATCCACCAAGCCCTATTCCCTGGGTCTCTTTATGATGAACCGAGCCGACCTGGCAGAATTCCTGCTGGAGGCCGAAAACAACGACTACACCAATATGAACCGGGATCTGATCCAGCAGCATTTAGAGGATCAACTGATCTACGGTTATCACCACACCGGCTATGCCCGGATCATCCAAAGCACCACCGATTACTTCAAGGCCAGTATGGATATGCTGGAAAAGGATCTGAAGGCAGAGCTGTTCCCCGAAGATCGCCCGGTATATACCAAGGTCAAGGATTCCGTTCCCACCCTGTATGCCTATGACGCCCAGGTGGAAAACAGCCTGATCGCCGACGGCTGTGTGATCCGCGGCACCGTAAAAAATTCCATCATCTTCCGTGGGGTAACCGTGGAAGAGGGTGCGGTGGTAGAAAACGCCATCCTGATGCAAAAGAGCGTGGTGGAAGGCAACGCCAAGATCGATTGCGGTATCCTGGATAAAAACAGTCGCATCAACGCCGGCACCGTGCTGAAGGGTTCTGCCCAATTACCCTTCGTAGTGGGCAAAAATAAAAAAGTTTAAAAGGGGGTTCCACCCATGAAAATTTTATACGTAGCCAGCGAGGCCTCCCCCTTTATCAAGGTGGGCGGCTTAGGGGACGTGGCCGGTGCCCTGCCCAAGGCTCTTTGCCGGGCAGGGGACGATTGCCGGGTGATCATGCCCTATTACGGCTCCATCCCCGCAGCCTTAAAGGAGCGGTGCAAGCCGGTCACCGAATTCCATTTTTACAATTCCTGGCGCAATCAACCCTGCGGGATCCTGCAGGCCGAGATCGACGGCGTCATCTATTATCTTTTGGAGAATGATTTTTACTTTGACCGCCCCCAGGTCTACGGAGAATTTGACGACGGCGAGCGGTTCGCCTTTTTCTCCCGGGCAGTTTTAGAGGCTCTGCCCCTGATCGACTTTATCCCCGACGTACTCCATTGCAACGATTGGCACACCGCCCTGATCCCGGTGGTACTGGACGTTCAGTTCCGTTCCCGTCCGGGCTACGGCGCCATCAAAACCGTATTCACCATTCACAATATTGAGTTCCAGGGCAAATACGATCCCTATATTTTAGGGGATATCTTCGGCCTGGACGAGCAGGCCAAGCCCCTGCTCTATTACGACGGAGCCCTGAACCTGATGAAGGGTGCCATCGAATGCTCCAACCGGGTGACCACCGTTTCCAAGCGGTATGCCGAAGAAATTATGAGCCCGCCCAAATCCTGCGGGCTGGAGCATATCCTGACCGACAGAAGCTACAAGGTCAGCGGCATTGTGAACGGGATCGATACCGACCTCTTTGATCCCGCCACCGATCCCCGGATCGCCGCCAACTATACCGTAAAGACCCTGGCGGACAAAAAGAAAAACAAGCTGGCTCTGCAAAAGGAGTTGGGATTACCGGAGACCGATGAGGTTCCCCTTTTCGGTATGGTGACCCGGCTGACCCACCAAAAGGGGCTGGAGCTGTTAAAGGACAAATTGGATTGGCTGGCCGACCAGTCGGTGCAGGTGGTCATTTTGGGCACCGGCACCCCGGAATACGAGCAGTTCCTGGCAGAATGTGCCCGGCGGCACCCCAACAATCTGCGGGCGATCCTGGCCTTTGACGGTGCTTTGGCGCAACGGATCTACGCGGGCTGTGACTTCTTTATGATGCCCAGCAAATTCGAGCCCTGCGGTCTGGCACAGATGATCGCTATGCGCTACGGCACCCTGCCTCTGGTACACACCACCGGCGGCCTGGCCGATACGGTGATCCCCTACGATCCCACCCAAAAGACCGGGCGGGGCATCACCTTCCAGACCTTTAACAGCGAGGACTTTTCCAACGCCCTTTGGCGGTGTATCGAGCTTTATGCCGATAAACCCCATTTTGACCAAGCCTGCAAAAACGCCATGGAAGGCGACTACAGCTGGGGACCCAGCGTGGAAGCCTATCGGGCCCTTTATGCGGCACTTTAATCTGACATCTATTTTTTAGCACAAACCAAGGAGAACAATTACCCATGACCCAACAGGAAATCAAAGAAAAGATTCAGGCAGTCATCACCGAGAAGTTTGCCTGCGACGTAGATCAGGTGACTGATCGGCAGATGTACGAAAGCGTCATCAGCTTTGTGCAACATGAATTGCGTAAAAAGCGCCGTGATGCCAAAAAGAAAATGAAAGAACAGGAAGCCAAGCAGGTCTACTATATGTCCATGGAATTCCTTGTCGGCCGTTCCCTGAAAAACAATCTCTATAATTTAGGGATCGAAGACGAGGTTCGTTCCGCCCTGACCGAGCTGGGTGCAAACCTGGAAAAATTATACGATATGGAACCCGATGCAGGCTTGGGCAACGGCGGCTTGGGTCGCTTAGCCTCCTGCTATCTGGATTCCTTAACTGCCTGTGATTACCCCGCCACCGGCTTTTCCATCCGCTACGAATTCGGCATCTTCAAGCAAGTGATCGTGGACGGCTGGCAGATGGAGTTCCCGGATAACTGGTTAGAAATGGGCGGCGGCTGGCTGGTCGCCCGCCCCGACGAAGCCCAGGAGATCCATTTTGACGGCCAGGTGGAGGAGCTTTGGAGCAACGAGGGTCTGAAGACCGTTCATAAGGATTATTACAAGGTATTGGCCGTCCCCTACGACCTGATGATCAGCGGTCACGATTCCAAGATCGTGAATAAGCTGCGGCTGTGGGGTGCCAAGAGCCTGGAAAACTTTGATATGTCCCTGTTCTCCCGGGGCGAATACCTGAAGAGCTGCGAGGGCGACGCCAAGGCCGAGGCCATCAGCCGGGTGCTCTACCCCGCCGATGACCACGAGGAGGGCAAAAACCTGCGGCTGCGCCAGCAATACTTCTTTGTCAGCGCATCCCTGCAAAATATCCTGGCAGAGCATCTGAAAAAATACGGCACCCTGGATAACCTGCCCGATAAGGTGGTCATCCACATCAACGATACCCACCCCGCCCTTTGCGTGCCCGAGCTGATGCGTCTTTTGATGGACGATCACGGCTACTCCTGGGATGCCGCCTGGGATATCACCTGCCGTACCCTGGCCTACACCAACCACACCGTTATGAGCGAAGCCCTGGAAAAATGGTCTATCCATCTCTTCAGCGGCCGCCTGCCCCGGATCTATACCATTGTGAAGGAGATCAACCGCCGCTTCTGCGAAAAGATCTACAACGAGCATCCCGAAAAGCGGGGTGTGATCGACCGGATGGCGGTGATCGGCGACGGAATGGTGCGGATGGCCAATCTGTGTGTAGCCTGCTGCTACAGCGTTAACGGCGTTTCCGCCCTGCACAGCGAGATCCTGAAGGATGATCTTTTTAAGGATTATCACGATATCTTCCCCGGCAAGCTGACCAACGTGACCAACGGTATCGTTCACCGCCGCTGGCTTTGCCAGAGCAACCCCGGTCTCACCGAGCTGCTGAAAGAGCTGATCGGCGACGGCTTTATCAATAACGGTGCCGAGCTGGAAAAGCTGTTGGCCTTTAAGGACGATGAATCCGTTCTCAAACGCCTGCCGGAGATCAAACGGCAAAACAAACTGCGGCTGGCCAAATATATCGAGCATTCTGCCGGGATCAAGGTGAACCCGAATTCCATTTTCGACGTGCAAGCCAAGCGGCTCCACGAGTATAAACGCCAATTGCTCTGCGCACTGCATATTTACGACCTTTATCGCCGGATCAAATATGAAGGCTTAACCATTCAGCCCCATACCTTTATTTTCGGTGCCAAAGCCTCTGCCGGCTATATTATGGCAAAAGAGATCATCCGCTTTATCTGCGCCCTGGGGGATATGATCAATAACGATCCCGCCATCCACGATATGCTGAAAGTGGTGTTCCTGGCAGACTACAAGGTCAGCATCGCCGAAATTCTGATGCCCGCTGCCGAAGTCAGCGAGCAGATCTCCCTGGCCGGCAAAGAAGCCAGCGGTACCGGAAATATGAAGTTTATGATCAACGGCGCCCTCACCATCGGTACCCTGGACGGCGCCAACGTGGAGATCCACCAGCAGGTGGGGGATGAGAATATGTTCCTCTTCGGCCTCACTACTCCTGAAGTGAACGCCTGGAAACGGGATGGCTACCACCCGGATCAGCTTTACCGCAACGATCTCCATATGCGGGAACTCTTGGATTCCATCCTCAAAGAAGGAATCGGCGGCAAGAACTTTGAATCCATCGTCCGTTACCTGATCGGGCCCGATCCCTATATGGTGCTGGCCGATTTCAACGCCTATAAGGGTGCCCAGGCCAAGATTAATGAACTTTACGGCGATACCCTGCGCTGGAACGGAATGAGCCTGGTGAACATCGCCAAGGCCGGCATCTTCGCCAGTGACCGGGCGGTCACCGAATACGCCGAGAACATCTGGAATCTGAAACCTATTGAATAATTGGGGCGTCGCCCCAAACCCCACAAAAGGCCCTTTTTGAAAAAAGGGCCTTTTGAATTCCCCAAAAACTTTCCTTTTAATAAATTGTGAATTCAGCGGGGTTTTATTGATTTGTGGGAACCGTTGTGATAAAATAAAAGCAGAATAACGGAAAGGACCGATACGATGGATCAACAACCCTTGCAAAATCAAGCCTATTATAATCCATACTATATGGCCGCCCAGATCCGCAAGCAGGAGGATCGGCTGGAGCGCCGCATTCTCTCCCGCATTGGGATGGCGCTGTTTATTTATCTGCTGTTTGTGAACCTGTTACAAACTGCTCTGATGTGGGGCGGCACCACCTTCTTCCCCACCCTGGTGGAGGCCGAGTGGTTCCAATGGATCCTGCAGATCGTTCCCGGCTATCTTTTAGGGGTTCCCCTGGTAGCCCTTTTGCTGGCCGGCCTCCCAAAGGAAAAGCCGGAGAAAAAGAAGCTGGGCGCTTCCGGCTGGGTGGGATTTTTAGCGATCTCCTTTTTCCTGACCACCGCAGGTAGCTTGATCTCCAACCTACTGATCACCAAGCTGGAAGAGCTCAAGGGAGCCGAGGTTTCGGATATGGTCTCCCAGCAGATCACCGAGTTTTCACCCCTGACCACCCTTTTGGTGGTGGTGATCGCCGCACCGATCTTCGAGGAACTGATGTTCCGCAAGCTATTGATCGATCGGCTTTTGCCCTACAGCGAATTTTTCGCCATTCTGACCGGCGGGCTTTTGTTCGGGCTGGTACATGGGAATTTTTATCAATTCTTTTACGCCACTATGGTGGGGCTGCTGTTCAGCTTTATCTACGTGCGCACCGGCCGGATCGGCTACACCATTTTGATGCATATCATCATCAACTTTACCGGCTCCATCATAGCGCCCTTCATCGGCGAACATCTGGCGGAGAACGGCTCCATCGGTTCTATTGGCTCCATCGATCTTTGGGGGATGGTGACCGGCGTCTATACCACCGCCATGTACGTACTGGCGATCTGCGGCGGGATCCTGCTACTCTTTGGGATCAAAAAAATGAAGGCCTCTACCCAGGGAAGCCGAGGGCTGGCCTTGGGTCGGCAGTTCCGGTTGGGCTGGCTGAACGTTGGAATGCTGTTGACCGGCGGATTTTGTTTGATTAGTTTTATTATAAGCATTTTAATTTAGGAGGAAAAACAACATGGTAACTTTAACAATGAAAGATGGCGGCGTGATTAAACTGGAACTTTATGCCGATAAAGCCCCCAAGACCGTTGCCAATTTTGAAAAACTGGTGAAGGAAGGCTTTTATAACGGCCTGACCTTCCATCGGATTATCAGCGGCTTTATGATCCAGGGCGGCGATCCCCTGGGCAACGGAATGGGCGGCAGCGATGAGAACATCCCCGGCGAATTCGCCGCCAACGGTTTCGATAACCCCATCCGCCACGAGCGGGGTGTCATCTCTATGGCCCGGGCCCAGGATCCCAACTCTGCCAGCAGCCAATTCTTTATTATGCACGCCGACGGATTTTTCCTGGACGGCAATTATGCCGCCTTCGGCAAGGTGGTAGAAGGTCTGGACGTGGTAGACCGCATCGCTGCCGTGGAAACCAACTTTATGGACGCTCCCCTGGAGCCCCAGGTGATCGATACCATTACCATCGACTAAATAGTGCAAAACCGTTATGAACCAAGGTTCATAACGGTTTTATTTTTGCGAATCGCCATCTTCAAAAACTTGGTAGCGCCTCCAAAGGGCCTGTAGACATAACCCACTACGTAATCCGCCCGCTCCAGCATCCACCGGTTCCGGTACTCAATAGCAAAGCGAGGAAGCACCGTTTCAATACCCTCCGGAACAAAGCATTCCAATCCTTCACTTTGCTGATTTTTGGTTGGCATATATGCCAACACTATGTAACATTCGATCGGATAATACTTTTTTAATTGTTTCAATTCATATTGTACAAGGCGATCAAAATTACCCTGATTACCCACGTAAAAACAGTTTACATTCATATTTTCAATCAAATCAATCAACGTTTCCCTCAATTCTGTTACCATTCCGTCGCCACAATTTCGATGGCCAAAAAAAGTGCAAATCAATTCCAAGTTCCTTTACTTAAAAATTTTTATATGCACCTATATAAGTGCATATAAATTGTAACACTCTTCTATAATTAAGTCAAACAAATTGTTCTTAAACAAGTGCAAGGTGACGTTGATGAATGAAATTATAGAGAAAAGAGTAGGCAATAATATCAAAAAGCTCCGTATAGAGGCCGGATTGACCCAGGATACTGTTGCAACAAAAATGCAATTAGCCGGTTGTGATATTACCCGAAGTGCAATCGCAAAAATCGAAGTAGGCCAACGTCATCTCTATGCTGATGAAATTATATTGCTACAAGATATTCTCCATACAACTTATGAAGAGATTCTTAACATCAAATAAACCGCCAACATTCTGTTGGCGGTTTATTTTTTATTTTAAAATTCTTAATCCCTTGGGATAATGATTTTTGCCTTGGCCGTTGCTGGATTTGATCCAGCCCATGGGAACACCTTCCACGCAAGCCACGCCGAACCCTTTTCTGTCAGACGGGATCACCTCGCCCCGCAAATACGAATAGGCCTGTTCCGGCGTGCAATCCTCAAAGAAACAAAACTGCTCCTTGGGGAAACACATCGCCAAATGATGGGCAGGCTTCCATTGGCGCCCCACCTGCTCCAAAGCCTGAATACCGGCTCTTAACACGGGGAGCCCCTTCAGCTCCGGCAGGTCCTCGTCCACCAGATAGCAAAAGTTTCCCCGGCGGATCAAATTACCCTTGGGGGCTTTCAGAACCGTCTTCAAAAAGGCGGTTTCTTCCGGGAGTTTTTCGCCCTTCAGGGTGGGCAGGTCTTTCCGTTCCCCTTCCCCCGTGTGGACCATGGCGCAGACAAAGTGCCCTTCCCCATCGGGGCCCGGGAAGATCCGGCGGGCTTGCTCCAAACCGAAAAAGCCGGGGGATCCGCCTTGAATACCGGTATCTACCACCCTAAATTCCGGGTGGCGCTCCAAAAACCAAAGGATGGTTTTTTCGTTTTCCTCCGGGTTAAAGGTACAGGTAGAATAGACCAGCCGACCGCCGGGCTTCAGGGTCTTGGCCCCGGCCTCCAGCACCCCACGGCTCCGCTGGGTACAAAGCTCCACCAGCGCCGGGGTCCACTCCTCCAGGATCCGGGGATACTTACGGAACATCCCCTCACCGGAGCAAGGGCTATCGATCAAAACCTTATCAAAATATTGGGGTGCGGCCTTGGCCAGGTGTTCCCCATCGGTATGGGTGATCACCGCCCGGGAGACCCCCATACGCTCCAAATTTGAGAGGAGAGCGCTTGCCCGCTTGGCGTTGATCTCGTTTGCCACCAGAAGGCCATCGGTCAATTCTGCGGCAATTGCGGTGGATTTAGAGCCGGGGGCGGCGCAAAGATCCAGTACCCGATCGGAGGGCTCCACCTGCAGGGCGGTCACCGCACTCATAGCGCTGGGCTCCTGGAAATAATACAGCCCCGCCTGATGGTAGGGGTGGTTGCCCTCGGTCTCGCCTTCAGTCACGATATAGCCCCGTTCATACAAGGGATTGGGGCGCACCCCAAAGGGAACAAGCCGCAAAAAATCCTCCCGGCTGATTTTTTGGGGATTATAGCGTACCCCTTCGGTGGCGGGAGAACCGATAAAAGGAGTGAGATCCACCCATTCTTTTAAATAATCGATCATTTAATCGCCTCATTTTTCAATTCCTGGAACCCAAATCCCAAAATCTCTGTGGCTTCTCCCACCACCATAAAGGCCTTTGGATCCAATTGATATACGATCCGGCGGAGCAATCGCTCTTCGCCGGGATTCAATGCGCAAAACAACACGTTGCGATCTTCCCGGGAATAGCCGCCCATCCCTTTTAAAATCGTTACGCTGTGGTCTGTTTCTTTCATTATGGCCTCTTCCAGAGGGATTTCCGAAATAATAAATGCAAAACGGCCGGCGGTACGCCCTTTTAAATAAGTGTCCAGCACCACCGTATACACCACCGCCAGCAACAAGGAATAAAGAACCGTTTCCAGTTCCCGATAAAGCAGGCCGCCCGCCAAGATCACCAGACCGTCGATCACCAGCACCAGCCCACCAAAGGAAATACCCGGGAACTTTTTCTGCAATAGCAATGCGGCAAGATCGCTGCCACCGCTGGTCATTCCCTGGCCGCACATCAAAGCGGCGCCGCCCCCGGAAAGGGCCGCCCCGCAAAGGGTGGAAAGAATTCGATCCCCCTCAAAAGCAGGGATCCAGGCTGTGGCTTCCATCGCCAGGGAGATCAGTAACGTGCCGCCCAGGCTCATCAGCGTGAATCGCTTGCCCAGCATCAAAAAAGAGATCACCAACAGAGGCAGATTGATAACCAACACCATCAATCCAAGGGGCAGACCGGTCAACACGTTGATAATGGTCGCCAACCCGGTGGCACCGCCCAACAGTACCCGATGGGGATTGATAAAAACCGTGACCCCCACGCCATAGAGCAACGCTCCCAGCGTCATCACCGCCAAGCTTCCCGCATATTTCAGGTATGATTTATTCTTCATTCGCTATGATCCTTTCAAAAAGTTCCTCCAGCCGCTTTTGTTCTCCGGCCAGATAAAGATAGCCCCAAAGAGCCTCAAAGCCGGTGGCGGCGTGGTAAGTACCCAGATCTGCGTGGCGGGGCTTGGAATGGCTTTTGGCATTCCGTCCTCTGCGGACGATCTCCTGCTCATCTTCCGAAAGATCCGGCAGGATCTTTTCCAAAAAGGCCTGTTGCGCCTCGCAACTGACAAAATGCTTGGATTTTTCGTGGAGCTTATGGTTTTGTCGGTTCCCCATGGAAAGCACATGGTTCCGCACGTAGAGTTCATAGACCCCGTCCCCCAGATAAGCCAAAGCCAGGGGGCTATATTGTCGCATAACGTCTTCTTTATTCATAACAGTTCAACAGAACTCCTTTCAATTTACCCTCTTCGATCTCGATGATGCCGTAATCTCCCAGCTTCAGGGAGCCGGGGTTCATCAAAAAAACACCTTCCCGCTGTTCCATCAGAGGGGTATGGGTATGGCCGAAAAATACGCCGTCCACCCCTTGCGCCCTGGCGGCGGCCAGCAATTGACCCAGACCGCTTTTGACCCCGTAGCGGTGGCCGTGGCAGAGCAGCAATTTTTTTCCACCCAGCTCCAGGATCAGTTGCTCCGGCCCCTGGTCGTAAGGGTCGCAATTCCCCTTGACCCCGTACACCGGCTGACCCTGGGTACGGGCCAGCATCCAGCGGGCGTCGCTGATATGATCCCCCAGATGGATGATCCCATCGTTGGGATACCGTTTATATAATTCCTCCATAGGCTCCCGTCGGCCGTGGGTATCGGATACAACGATATAGCGCAGCATTCTGATCTCCTTTGTTCTCAATATAACCATTTTAGCATAAAATAAAGAGAAAAGGAATAGGAAATCCTTAAAAACCCTTCTGAAAGGAGCAATTATATGAGCGGTTCTAACTTTATGGACGAGATCAAGAAAATGGATAAGAAGGAAAAACGGGCCCTTTTGGAAAAGATCACCAATGCGCTGACCCCGGAACAGCAACAGCAGGTCAAGGGGATCTTGCAAAATAAGGAGCAGGTAGAGGCCTTACAGAAAAATCTGAAGAGCGAGGATCTGCAGACCCTGGTAGACGGACTTTCCGGCGGGGAGGATCCCCGGGATTTTCTGAACAGCCCCCGGGTGCAAAAGCGGATGAAGGAGCTACTGGATCAGGGCTGATCGACCTGCTTTCTTCTCTCCCGGGGGCGGTAGATGAGGGGCACCCTTCCGGCACCGATCCCCTTGGGGGAATCCTGAAGGGAATCGACCCTAAAATGCTGGGCAGGATCACTTCTATGATGGGAGAAATGAACCAAAAGCCCGACAATCGCTGCTCCCTTTTGGCGGCGCTGAAGCCCTGGCTCCGCCCGGAGCGGCAGGCACGGGCAGATGAGGCCATCCGCATCCTGAAGCTGCTGCGCATTTGGGAGCTTTATCAGAAAGGGGGTTCCTGATGGAGATCCATCTGCAATCCGACGGACAATTATATCCGCCCGCCAAACCAAAACCCAAGCCAAAGCCCAAGCCGGAGCCGACCCTTCCCCCCTGCCCTAAAGAGCCAATCGATCTGAACAGGTCGGCGGAGTGGGAGGATCTGTTGCTAATAGCGGTCATTTTCATCATTTTTCGCAGCAAGGGGCAACCGGATCTGTTTTTATTGGCAGCCTTGGCCTATATTCTTTTTGACAGTTGCTTTTCCCTGAAAAATTTTGTATAATGAAAAGCGTTGAGATCCTTCTCAACGCTTTTATTGTTGAAACGAGAGGTATTTATGGCGCAGTTTTATTCCTTATTTTCATCCAGCAAGGGCAATGCGGCGGTGATCGTCTCCCAAGGTCGGGGGATCCTGATCGATTGCGGGGTCAGTTATCGGATGCTGACCAATCGCTTGGCGGAATGCTCCCTTGGTTGGGAGCAGATGGATGGGATCCTTTTGACCCACGAGCATACTGACCACGTGAAAGCGATCCCCCAGATCCTAAAGCACAAACATCCCCCCATCTACGGTTGCGGCACCACCCTTGCCAATGCGGAGGTAGAGGGGATCGACCACGGCGGAGAGCCCTTTCAGATCGGGGACTTCACCGTCGTACCCATCCGCACCAGTCACGACGTTTGCCAATCCTATGGCTACCGCATCGAGGTGGAGGACAAGGCCATTGGCTTTGTGACCGATACCGGCAAGATCACCCCGGAAATGAACCAACATCTTTCCGGCTGTTCTCTGATCATATTGGAAAGCAACTACGATCCCGAGATGTTGACCTATGGCCCCTACCCTGCCCAGACCAAGGCACGGATCCGCTCCGATCGGGGGCATCTTTCCAACGGGGATTGCGCCTCCCTTTTGGCTTTGAAGGCCCTGGAGGGCTCCTTGAAAACGGCGGTCTTGGCACATTTAAGCGACAATAACAACACCCCTATGACCGCAAAAATGGCAACCTTAGACGTTTTTGCCCAATATGGGATCGATCATATTCAATTAGAGGTCGGGGGGCCTTTTTGCCCCTGTATTGAGGTATAACCATGAAATGCACGGTTCTTTGCACCGGGAATTTAAAAGAAAAATATTGGAAAGAGGCGGAGGCAGAATACGCCAAGCGAATGGGTCGCTTTGGGGGCTGGTCGGTCATCGAGCTGCCGGAGGTCCCCCTATCGGATAAGCCCGGCCAAAAGGAGATCGACACCGCCCTGGAAAAGGAGGCAGAGCAGCTTTTAAAAAAGCTTCCGCAACGCGCTTACACCATTGCCCTTTGTGTGGAGGGAAAGCCCCTTTCCAGCGAGGAATTGGCCCGGTCGGTTGGCGAGTTGCCCACCCAGGGCTACAGCGAGATCGCATTGATCATCGGCTCCTCCCACGGCCTTTCGCCCCGGATCAAGCAGCTTTGCAAGCGGCGGCTTTCCATCTCACCCATGACCTTCCCCCATCAGATGATGCGGGTGATCTTAGCGGAGCAGTTTTACCGGGCCCATAAGACCCTGGCCGGAGAATCTTACCACAAATGACCCCTCGGAGTACCACAGGCACTCCGTTCCCCCTTCCAAGGGGGAAAATGAAGGAATTTTAAAATATGCTGACGAAGCCCCGGAAGTGAACGATCTTCCGGGGCTTTACTATATAAAGTGGGAAAGGATGCAAACGATAACGTTTGCGAATAAAAAAGTGCCGATTTTGTCAAAAGGGCTGAGATTATTGATACTAACGGAAAGCAGAAGTTCTCTTCTGCGGTTGGTTATGAACGTTTAAGGGGCACCCTCCGGAAGGAAGGTGCCCCATTTCTGTGTATTTAATTATGCCAGGGAGCGGAGCAGCTCAACCACGTCTACCAGGTCAACCACGTTATCGCCGTTAACGTCGCCGGCAGCCAGGTTATAATCACCTTCGTCCAGGTCGCTCAACAGATAACGCATCATAGCACTGGCATCGGTCAAGCCGCTGGTGCCGTTCTTGTCAAAGTCGCCCTTGATCAGATTATGAACGTCCAGCTTGGTGGCGCCGTCGCCAACCTCGGCCAGAGCCGCACCGTCCAGACCGGTGGCGGATACGTAGTCGATGGTTACTGCACTTTCGCCCAGAGCGGCATCATCCTTCACAGCGAAGGTCAGCTTGAAGTAGTTACCCTCTGCATCGGAGGACAGCGCCTGATCGGCATAGCGGTTGGTCACCTTAACGGTGGTCTTACCGGCTTCCTTCGAAAGTTCAATCTCGCAGGTCTTATCCATGATATCAACGTTGACCAGATCGGCCACGTCGGCATCATAGGTTACAACGAATTCCATAGCGGAAACTTCTTCGTCGTTCACCGCACCAACGGGAACCACAACCTCGGTACCAACGGGAGCAAAGAAGCTGATGCCGGTATCCAGCGTCATGGGTTTCATCACGATATCGGTGAGCCATTCGTTACCGCAGGTAGCGCACTTATGAGCGTTTGCACTCTTGATCTCCTTATCGGAGTAAGCCTTGGGATATCCTTCGGCCTCGTCACAATGGAGGGTCAACTCTTCCTTACAGAAGAGACAGGTGCCGGTATGCTCGCCATCCTTATGGCTTACACAGTCTTCAATGTAATGGCTGTAAGCGTTCACGTTGGTATCGGCATTGTAAGGTCCGTTGATGGGATCTTCCACGCTGAAGGAGCATTCGTTCCGGATCATGGAGGTATCGCCGATCAGCTTACCGTTCACGTCGGTATAGAATACGGGAGCATCGATGCCCTCGAAGGTCACCTTATAGGGAACCTTATGAGTATCATCTGCAAAATAAACGGTACCGTTTTCAATACCCAGGTCGGCATCCACCTTGGTATTATAGTCGTAAACCGTCTCGCCGGTGACGACCTTAGCGGCGTCGATCTCGGTGGTGGCATCTCTCAAAGAAATGGCGTTAGCATATTCCCTTTCGACCATAGCCCCAACATTAGCGGCAGAGCCGTTGGTCAAAACGGCATTATCGGTATAAACATTTTCTGCGATCACATTGTTGCCGCAGAATTCGCCGGTATTCCGATAAACCATCAACTTGGCAGCATCGTTGCCATAGATCATAACGTTCTTCAATTTAAGAGTATGAACAGGAGTGTCTTTTCTGGTATAGAACTCAGCCAACAGCAAAGCAGCCATGTTCTTACCGTGACCGGCTACAGTCTTATTGTTTGCAATCACGATATTCTCAGCAACAATCGTAGAACTATTGGAGCCGGGATTTGCATCGTCATCGATAGCACCAACCAGCCAGCTACCGGAACCGGTACCGGCGTAGGTGTTGTTTACGATGCGGATGTTCTTCAAGGTGGCGGTGGTAGAGAAATACTGACGGCCGATCAGAACACCGTTATTACCGGCACCAAGACGGAATTCGCAGTTTTCAACGGTGATATTGCTGAGAGTTGCATTTCTGGAAGGACCGCACATCACAAGGCCCCAACCGGACTGGGAGGTCACGAAGGTACCGTTCTTGAAGGTGATGTTATCGAATTCGCAAGCCTTAGAGATATCATTCAACAGCAAGCCACTGTAGTTTGCAGCCTGAGTATATACTACATCCTCGTCATAATCAAATACCAGGTTCTTAACGGAGGTACCGTCATAGGAACGGAGGAAGCCACGGTTTGCTTTGTCGGGACCGGCTACGTAGTTCTTAATGGTATGACCCTGACCGTCGACAGAGGCCTTCAGATTATCAAGAGTCGCAAATCCGCTCCCCTTTACGTCGATATCAGCGTTCAAAACGATGGTCTGATTTTCGGTATATTCAGTGGAATGAGCTTCCACGTAAAGCAGGTCGTCCACGTTGTTTACGCCAACCTTGGGGAATTCATCGTTTCCTTCGATGCCAAAGCCTTCGAAGGTGATGGGACCCATTGCAAAGCCTTCCACACCGTAGGAGGCGGGGAACGCCTTATCGGCAGCGGGAACGTAAAGATCAACCAGATCCTTGGCATCCTTGTTCACAGCTTCCTGATTTACGTAAACCTTTTCTTTTACCAGTTCCATCTTCAAAGCGATGGCTTCGGGGTTTGCAAAATATGCGGGATCTTTCCCTTCGAACAAAGCGATGGCCTTATCCAAAGCATTGGTCAGAAGGCTGGTTACCTTAACTTCAGCATCGGTATAACCGAAGGTGAATTGGTCGCCTTCCAAAGCGGCTTCCTTACCGGAAACCAGCTCAAAGGTGGCATCCACACCGATATCCAGGGTTACGGTATCGCCCTTCTTGCCGTAGAAACTAAACAGTTCGCCGTTGGCGTTCACGGTCACCTTCAAGGGGATCTCGTCTGCTTCGCCATAAACAACGGTACCGTCTTCATCAACAGTCCAGTATACACGGTCATAGACCTTAGCGCCTTCGCCGCGGTCCTTTGCATAGTTCTGGTTCAGCTTATAAGCCAGTTCAACACCGGAAATATCGGCGGGCAGAACTTCCATGTTATTGCCAACCAAATCGGCATCGTTTTTACAAACAACGCCATTACCCACACCGTAAATGTTTTCCAGGCGGGTTTCCGGCATAACTGCCTCAGTTGCCAAACCGGAACGTACGATTTCAAACTGATGGACGGGCTCAACGCCATTGAATACGGCATAGCTGTTTCGAATGGTGGAATTCAGCTGTGCCCATCCGCTCAAGGCACCGTATACCAGCAATTTACTCTCCAAAGTAACCAGGCTATAGCAGCTATCGATATGAGCGGCACCACGGCCAACGAAGGTACTGTAACCGGTATCCACGTTATCGGCATAAGCCTTCAGCTTAACGTCCTTGCCGGCCCAGCATTTATAAATGGTGGGAGCAGCAACGGTCTCTGCTGCATTACCGTTGCCGGAACGGGCAGCGAATACCGCCAAAGCAAACCAGTTATCGGTAGAGGTATAACCGGTCAGCTCGATCAGACCGCTCTTTACGCCCAGGTCACGGATCACAACGCCGGCACCGATAGAGGAGATCAGCGCTGCACCGTCGTGGCCGTTTTCTGCAGAATTTTGAATCCAAACGTTCTCGAAGTAATGACCCATACCGTTTACGCTGCCGTTAAAGACGGAACCGGCGCACAGAGGAGCCATTGCGGTGTTTTCAAAATCGATGTTAGTCTTAACGTAGATCTTAACGTTGGCAACCTCTGCACCGGCTTCGGTCAACGCGATCCAGTCTTCCTTGGTGGAAATACCCCAAACGTTATCGTAGTTATAATCCTCATAAAGCTCATGCTGGCTGTATTCGGGGACAAAGGCCAAATTGGTCTCATCGATGGTTGCACCGGTAATATTAAGACTCATATTATCCAGTGCGGCAATATTATTCTTAATGATCTCTGCATTAGTGTTGATCAGTTCCTGATCCTGCTCAGCAGCTTCCTTTTTGGCTTCTTCCAAAATAACGTCGCAAGCGCCGTTGATGGCAATCAAAGCCCGCTGGCTGGCAACATCCATATATGCGGGGTTATATTGAGCAACCTTTTCCTTCAAGGCCTTGATGACCTCAACGTCCAGCTTCTCGGAGGTGTAGATCAACTCGCCGTTATTAGCGGGCATAGTCGCCATAGCCCCGGCAACAAAGCCTTCAGGGGCCTCGGTCAAGGTATAGCCCTCTTCGGCAACGGGAACGGTGATCTTATCACCGCCGTTGGCATAAAGATAAGTAACTTCGCCAACTTGAATGCCCATATTTACCTTCTGAATTGCCAGGCGGTAGGTAGCAGTTGCCTTGGTGGCAACCTCATGAGCCACACCGGCGCCAACCTTCCAATAACCGGAGATATTCGCCTTGTTCAGTTCCCAAGCGATGGAATATGCATCGTTTTTGGTCAGTACGCGATTGATATAAGGAGCATCTGCTCCATTTTTATAATAAGCAAGAGCAGGATAACCTGCGGAGGTATCTACATAGCGAACATCATAGCCTTCCACACCCTGAACCACGGCGGAATTCAAAGAAGCAGCGGTGGTAGCAGTTGTGTTGATATAGCTGGCAGTGGCAGAAACGGAATCGGGAGTTCCGCTCAGGCCCTTGGTCTTGGTATCGTTGGCGTTATTCACCGTACCCAGGAAGTAGCAGTTCTTCAAGGTGATAGCCTTACCGTGGTTGGTACGGCCGACCAAACCGCCGACAGAAGCACCGGTAGAGCACAGCACGGTTGCAGCAGACCAGCAGTTTTCCATAACGGTATCCCAGCCTTCACCCATGATGGAGCCAACACCGTCATAGGAGCCTTCTTTGGTGTTCTTGGTTCCGCCGACGATCAAACCACTGGCGATACCAAGGTTTTTAACACCCAAAGCACCGTGTAAATAGTTGAACAGACCAACACGATAGTTACCGGGCTGGTTGATCAGCAGGTTTTTGATGACAAAACCGTTACCGTCCAGGCCGCCCTTAAAAGCATAGTGACCGTTTTCACCATTACCATTTTGACCGATACCGGAGAAGTTCACCCATCCCATATCGATATCGTTAGCAAGATAGAACATACCGCCGCCGAAGTTTTGCTTATACCCGAAAAGGGCTGCCAGTTTCTCAAAACCGGCACGGTCGGTAATCTTATAAAGGGTGGACGAGGAGAAATCTTCATAAGAGGTTAAGGTTTTAACGTCTACCATTGCGGACGTATCCACCAGACCCTTGGCAGGCTCTTCGGCCACAGCAATTACGGGCACTGCAAAGCAGGCCAGCATACTAATAAGCATACAGGCTGTCAACAGAGCAGAAAGTACCCTTGTCTTCTTCGTGAACATAGTAGTTCCTCCTTAAAAATGTGCTCAATTTACACTCTTGCATATGAGGGTGCTATTGTATGCTTCTATTTTAATACAAAACATCTAATTTTTGAATTATCTTATGTTGTTTTTTTTACACGATATGTGAATTCTTTTTACTTTTTTATTTTTTCTTGTGAATAATTTACAATGAAACGAAAAAAGGCACCTGCCGAAGCAGGTGCCTTATATTCAATTGGATCAAGCCAGTTTACGGGCCAGTTCAACTGCGTCAACCAGGTCGACGATGCCGTCGCCATTCAGGTCAGCCAGGATGGTATTGAAGTCACGTTCAATATCCTTGCCCACTAAATGCTTCAGCATATCGGTCAGGTCCACGGTGTTTACAACGCCGTCGGTATTGATATCATCGGCTTCCACAACCTTCACGTATGCGGGCTCCTTGGCACCCTCAAAGAGAGTAGCCTTACCGCCAACGTTGGCAGAAACAGCTTCGAAGGCAACACCGTATTTCTTGCCCAAGGTCACAGCATCCGCAGGAGCGAACTCGGCTTCGACCAAAGCGCCTTCCACGTTGGTATGCTGACCTTCCTTGGCGGTGATGGTCACTTCCAAAGTACCCTTAACAGCCTCGGTCACAGAAAGATCTGCAACAGCTGCGGCAGCCTCGGTCAGAACCATACCCTTATAAGTCAGTTCGGCGGGATTGTAGGTCATCTTGAACTTCATCTCAGTGATGTTGCGGTTCTGGCTAACGGTGATGGCCAGTTTACCGGAGGTAGCGCCGTTCACCAGAGCAACGCTATCGGCATCCACAACGGCAATAGCGTTGGTCACGCCGGTCTTCCACTTGCCTTCGCAGTGAATACAGGTCCATTCAGTGTAACCGTCGGACTCATAGGAGGGCTTCACAACGGTGGGGTTGGGAGCCTCGGTACAGTTCTCCAGGCGGCTGTAACCGCAACCATCGCGTTCACACTCAACAAAGTGAGAGGCAGAAGAAGCTTCGTTATAAACGTACTTGGTCAGATGGCCCAAGGGCTCACTGCCTTCTTCTACAACGACCTTGTATTCTTCACAAACGGAGCACTGGAATTCTTCGGCAGCAGCATTTTCACAATCCTGCTCGATCTTACCAACAGACACCCAATCGCAGGGGATACCGCTGTAATCCTTGTCACAGAGTTCGCAGACACCGGAATGAGTACCGTCCTTATGGACCCAATCAACCTCGCAGGCTTCGGGTACCACACCGCCGCAAAGATCGCAGGACTTCACGTGCTTGCCGTCTTCGCCGGTGGCATATTTCCATTCATGGTAGCAGCAAACGCCCATGATCGCGCCGTCTTCGGTATAGGTGAGCGCTGCGGGATCGCCGCCTTCACACATCCATTCCACAGGAATTTCGGTCTGCATCTTGGAAACCATATCCAGAACGTCGCTCCAGGCGGCGGCATCCAATTTACCCTTGGAATCAGTAAAGATAGAACCACGGATCACGCCGTTGAGCTGGATCACCTGCTTGGTGGGAGCCAGGATCTCTTCGGTGGCGTAAACCACGTCGCTGTCTACTACGGCAAAAAGCTTTTCGCCGATGGCCTTGTTGGCCTCATAAGCGGCAGCGCCGTTCTTGAACTGTTCTGCGGTTGCCTTGTTCACGCCTTCAAAGTCGGCAACTTCCTTCAGATCAATTCTGCCGGTGTAGCCACCCAGACAGTAAGCGTTCTTAGCATCGGTATAAACGTTTTCGCAAACTACAACGGGATTGGTGGCAGAGTTTGCTACGGTATCAACACCAACCAAACTACTGTAGCCGGTACTATTGTTGTAAGCGATCACGTTCCGGAAATAAGCCTTGGTGGAAGCACCGGACATGGTACCGATCAGGGAACCGAATACCTTACCGGGAACCACATTGGCACCTACGTAATGACCAACGGAGCAATTGCTCAGGATCAGGTTGGTCACGTCCAGGGTCATATTGCCGTTCCACTTACCGACCAACAAGCCGGATTCATAACCACTGTAAGAGCCGTCATTATGATGTGCGGCATTGTTGGCACAACCGTCGATCAGAACGTTCTTAACGGTTACGGTAGAACCGGCGCTATATTTATTATAGGCACCGATCAGAATAGCGGTCTGCTCAGCGCTCTTACCCTTTACTTCGCTATCGCGAACCACGATATTTTCGAAGGTATCGTTACCGGCGGTACCGCCGCAGATGATACCAACGTTGTAAGCATCCTTTTCGGTATTGTTCGAAACGGAGCAGTTGGTTACGGTGATATTGCGAACGGTGGTGGCTGCGGTAGCAGTTTGACCGATCACCAGAGCAGAAGCTCTTTCGGTGGTGGAGGTGTGGCAATCGTCAAAGACGATATTTTCGATCACACCGCCGGTGAATTCATTAAAGAAACCGCGGGTGGCAACAGCCCAGTTGCGGATCACGTGGTCCTGGCCGTCAAAGGCAGCCTTCAGACCGGCAAAACCGGCAAAGCCGGAATTGCCAAGATCCAGATCAGCACACAGATACAGTTTTTGAGCAGTGGTATAAGTAGCGCTCACAGATGCGGCATATTCCAGATCAGCAACAGTATAGATACCGATCATGGGATATTCAGCATTGCCTTCGATCTTACAATACTGGCTGGAAAGGGAAGCCGGAACGATCTTGCTGCCGTCCAGAGTATAGAGGTCGTTCAAAGCGGCAACGGATGCATTGATCTGTGCCTGGGTGGTATAAGATACGTACTCGGCGTTTACTTTTTCGTACTTTGCCTTCATGCCTTCGGCATCCACAAAGTAGCCGAAGTCAACGCTGCCGATCTTCTTCAGCAGAGCCTTCAGAGCGCCGAAGTCCAGAACAACGGGTTGTTCGGGATCGGGATCGGTGCCGGGTTCGTCAGGATCGGGGGTGGTCTCGGTCTTCACCACAAATTCGGTGTTGCCCTTACCCATAGTCACGTTGTAGCCATCCACGGTACCGGCGCTGCCTTCCTGCAGTTCCAGCTTATCCAAAGCAACGCCGCAGGAGGAGATGTTCACCTTGGTACCGGGCTTGCCGTACCATTCTTTTACGTTATCACCGTTCACGACCCGTACTGCATAGTACTGGGTATCGGCAGTACCGAACACGGTCTTACCGCCTTCAACGGTGTAGTAATTTTGAGTGCCGCGGCCTTCAACGTAGTTGGCCCACAGCTTATAAGCCAGCTCACCGTTGGAAACGGCGCTGGTGGAAAGCTTACCGGAATTGGTGTTAATAGCAGAACTATGGCAAATATTAGTGCCACCGACGATCCACAGGTTATTACCCAGGTTCACGTTGTTACCGGTACCGTTTGCGCGGTACATATAAATGCTGGCGTTGGAAGCATTGGTCACACCAAAGCTGTTGTTCAAACGGCTTGCGTTGGTGTTCCAGTCGCCCAGGTGGGAAACGTGGTTGGGCGTACCGTTGCTTTCGATCTTCGCATAGTTATAGCAGGAATCAAAGGTATTGGCACCACGACCGACGATGATACCGTAAGAAGAGTCGTTTTTACAATTAGTGAGTTTCAGAGTAGCACCAGAGCCGGCCCAGCACTTGGTAAAGGTGGCGTTCACAGCCCAACCGCAGAAGAGGCCGATACCGTAGTTATCGTTGGAAGCTTGGTGGTTGGTGATATCCACGATACCGCTTTCGATACCCAGATTCATGATCTTACCGCCGCTCATGTGGGATACGATACCGCCGATAGGCAGGTCGGGATTGGTGCCGTTCATGGTTACGTTCAGGTTTTTGAAGGCATAGCCGTGACCGTCAATCACACCGGAGTAAGTGCCGCCGTAGTACAGAGGCATGGAGAGCTCGTTCTCCATATCGATATCGTTGGTCAGATGCAGTTCCAGTTTGGGGTTGAACTGAGCAGTAGGAACGCTGGTAACAGCCAGCCAGTCTTCCTTGGTGCTGATACCCCAAACGCCGGAGGTGTTGTAATCCTTCAAAACGTTGTAGAGAGAATATCCGGGGATGTTAGGATATTTGCCGACCAGTTCCAGCTTGGTGGTGGCTACCAGGTTTTCCAGTTCCAGCTGAAGCTGATATTTTTCTGCGTCGGTATATTCATCGGTTTCTGCAGCCTGTGCCAAGGTCTTGCAGTATCCCTTGATGTATTTCAGGTTGCTGATGGAAGCGGGGGTAAAGAGGTTTTCACCCAGGTTGCCGTAAATATCGTTAATGGCCTTGATCACGTCCATGTCAAAGCACTTGGCGGTGTATTCCAGCGTTATGTTGGTGTTGGGCATCTTCAGCTTGCCGTCCACAACGCCGTCGGGCAGGGTGGAAGCGTTCACCTCATAGCCTTCGATGGTGGGCAGCACCAGGATCTCGCCGGGCTTGGTTGCCTTATAGAAGGTGGGCTCGCCGGCCTTGAGGCCGCCTTCGCTGACACGCTGAATGAATACGCCGACAACGGTGTTCTCACCGTCGGCAAAGGCCAGGGTATTATCTTCATTCATGCCCCAAACCGCCACGTCGTTGGCCTGGTTCATATCCAGGGCTACGTCGATCAAGTCGGTTTCGGAGGTGATCATTCCCTGCTCTGCACGCATATGAGCCATACCGTAGGTGGGCTCGTTTTCTGCAAAGTAATATACACCGTTGATACCGCCGGCGGTATAGGGATTTATGTCGCTGTAGCCGATGGCGGGAATTGCCGAAGAGGCACTGGCGTTATAGAGAGCTTCAACTTTAGCATCAGACCAGCAGCCGTTGAACACGGTGCTGCCGCCCTTTTCGGTACCCACCAGACCGCCGATATCGGTTCCGCGCCAGCAAGCGCCGTTGGTAGCGTAAACGGTACCGGTAGCGAAGCAGCCGTTAAAGGTAGCGCCGCTGGCATAACCGGCCATTAAGCCGATACCCTTTCTTGCAGTGGAGGAAACCCAGGCGTGGGTGGTAACGTCTGCATCCACCAGACCCAGATGGTTCACCTCGGAAGCGGCGTAGCCGATAAAGCCGACCTGCATTTCAGTCTGGAAATTCTCGGGAACGGCATAGGCATAGGTCTTATAATTCTTGATGACGTGATAGTTACCCTCGATGGGAACGTCCATGGGGTTCTGAGCAGCCAGAGGCAGATAATACTCGATGGGGAAGATATCCATATCCTTCATATCGATATCTGCTTCGATGCTGATGCTGGTCAAACCAAAATCCTTAGAATATTCAGAGGCGTTGCTGGTACCGCGGAAAGCGATCAGCAAGCTCAGAGCGAACAGATCGTTGGCGTTATCGATCTTCAGATCACCCATGGGAGCCTTGGTCTTCACGGCGCCCAGGTTATCGGAGACCTTTTTAAACAAGGAGGACTTTTCAGCAATGGTATTTTCACCAACGTTGGTGGTGGTGTGAGCATGACGCTTGGAGTAGATCTCGCCGTCCTTATAGTAAGTAATAACGGGATAGCCGGCGGTAGAGGGAGTGAACTTCATTTCATAGCCCTCTTTCTGACCTTCGGCGGGGATGTTCCCGGCGCCGCCGTTCAGACGGTCGGCGGTATCCTGGGTGGCGAAATCGGCCTTATTCAGGGCAGTACCGTCGTCATCGGTGGTGTAAGAGCCGCCCACCAGAGAGCTGGTAGACTTCATACGGCCGTCGTTCACATAATAGTTATTGTTACCGACCTTGCCCATAGTTTCGCTGCCGGGACGGATAAAGGCGGAATGAATGCCCAAAGTAAAGCCGGCACCGGCAACGGTGTTAACACCGCTGAGAATGTTACCGTAAACGTAGCAGTTTTCGATCCGGAATTCGTTCTTATCCGTACCTGCGGTGATACCTGCGGCATAGGGATGACGGGTATAGAGCATCCCCAGGAAGGCGCAGTTATACAGAGCAGAGACGCCCACGGCGTTGGAAACCAGACCTGCAGAACCGTTGTTACCGCCGGTGATGACAGTAGCGGCAGAGAAACAGTTATACAGCTTCAGGTTCGCATCTGCAATATGACCGCCCACGATGGAAGCGGCACGGAAGTTCCCGATGATCAGACCGCTGGCGATAAAGATATCGTGGAAGGCTGCATCCTTTGCCGTATTGAACAGGCCGGAGCCATAGGCATTGGAGTTGGTGATATACAGGTTATCGATGGTAAAGCCGTTGCCGTAATAAGTACCACTGAAGGGTTTAGACTTATCGGCATTGGAGCCGGCAAGACCGATACCGAAGAAGGGCACCCAGCCCATATCGATATCAGCGGTCTGGTAGATGGAAACACCGGCCATGGTGTTACCGTCCGCTACCAGATCGGCCAGTTTATCCATACCGGCCCGGTCGCTGACCTTATACTTCTTAACAGAAGCAGTGTATTCGGTGATATCTGCAAAACCGGTTGCATCTACCAAACCCTTTTCGGCAACCACTTCGTCGCTGACGAAAGCGGCCTCGGCACTAACGGGGAGTGCGAAGCTTGCCAACAGGGAGAGCAGCATACATACCACTAAGATTGCAGACCATGCTCTTGTCTGTCTCTTAAACATAAACAAGTCCTCCTTAAGAATATACATTAAGCATCTTTTTTGTCCAAGATGCCATCATACAGATATATTTTAACATAACTATTCGAAAAAATAAACAACTCTATGTTGCATTTTTTGCACACTATGTGAAATCTATCGCCCATTTATGAAGGATATTGGGCATTGCAACCAAAATCCTCTTTTTCAAAAAAACCGATATTCCGTCACCGAACGGAAGGGCTCCTCCGCCTCCAAAGTAGCCGAGGGGAAGGAGGGGTGATTGGGGGCATCGGGTTAGGTCTGGGTCTCCAGGCAGAAGCCCTGGTGCTTGCCCATAGGGCCGCTCTTGCCCACGGGGGTATCCAGGTAGTTGCCGGCATAAAGCTGGACCCCGGGCTGATCGGTATGACATTCCATCCGGATCCCGGTCTCAGGCGAGGTGGCGGCAGCCGCCATCCGCAGACCCTCCCCCTCCAGGCAAAAGTTATGATCGAAGCCGCCGCACAGCTGAACCTGGTCGTCCGGCGCGTTGATATCCTTGCCGATGGGCTTGGCTACGGTAAAATTAAAGGCGGTGCCCTGTACCGGCCGCAGCTCCCCGGTGGGGATCAGCAGATCATCCACCGGCGTATAGGCCTTGGCATTGATCTGCAACAGATGATTGGTGACGTTGGCACCGTTTTCGCCGTTCAGGTTAAAATAGCAATGATTGGTGGGGTTAAAGACGGTGGTCTTATCGGAAAGACCCTCATATGTAATACGGAGCGTGTTGCCCTCGACCTCAAAGAGAACCCCCACCTTCAGTTCACCGGGGTAGCCCTCTTCCCCATCGGCCAGCACCGTAGTCATCCGCACCGCCGTACCGCTCAGGGTCCGGGACTTCCAGATCTTTTTATCCATACCGACCTTCCCGCCGTGCAGGTGGCCCCGGCCTTCCTCGTTACAGCCTACGTCGTATTCTATCCCCTTCAGGGTGAACTTACCGCCGGCGATCCGGTTGGCATAGCGGCCCACGGTGGCACCTAAGTAACCGCCCATAGCCTTGTAATCTGCCAGGGTATTGTAGCCCAAAGCCACGTCCACCCCTTTAAAACGGATGGATTGCAGGGTAGCGCCGTAGGTCAGGATGCTGACGCTCAGATCGGCGTTGCCATGGATGGTGTATTTATCTGCTGCTCCAAAAGATTCTTTTACTACGCTCACGATATTACTCCTTTAAATCCCAATCGATGGGTTGTTTTCCGTTTTGGATCAAAAATTCATTGGTCTTAGCAAAATGCCCGCAGCCGAAAAAGCCGTTATAGGCCGAAAGAGGGCTGGGGTGGGCACATTCCAGGATCAGATGCCGGGGGTTGGTGATCAGCGCCTTCTTCCCCCGGGCGTGGCTGCCCCACAGCAAAAAGACGATGGGCTCCGGCCGGCGGTTCAGCAATTCGATCACCCGGTCGGTAAAGGGCTCCCAACCCTTCCCCCGGTGGGAAGCGGCGGCACCCGCCCGCACGGTGAGAGCAGTGTTGAGCAACAGAACCCCTTCTTCCGCCCATTTTTGCAGGTAGCCATGATCCGGCGGAGTGATCCCCAATTCCTGCTCCAGTTCCTTATAGATGTTCTTCAGGGACGGGGGTGGCTCCACCCCTTTCCGCACCGAAAAGCACATTCCGTGGGCTTGTCCCGGTCCGTGATAGGGATCCTGACCTAAAATCACCGCCTTGACCCCCTCGTAGGAGGTGGCCTTCAGGGCGTTGAAGATCTCGCCCATGGGTGGGTAGACCGTTCGGGTCCGATATTCGGTTTTGAGGAATTCCCGCAGCTGCAGGTAATATTCCTTTTGAAATTCGGGCGCCAGAAGGGCATCCCAGCTGTTTCCGATGGAGACCATGGACCGTCACCTCATATTTTGACAAATTTTGCGGATCCAAAGACATATAATCTGTATAGGCTTTCCCAATAAAAACCACAGCACGCAGTAGGGCAGGCAGATCTGCCCCCAAAGGTTCAGGGGCTTTTTGGAATAATCCCACACCTTTAAATGCAACAACAAATTAAACACACACCCAAAGACCAGCTCCACCGCCGTGATCACGGCGGCAGTCTTGAGGCAGATGGCCCGGGCACCCTTCTTCCCGCACAGGGGGAACAGGAGCCTGAGCACCACCCCGCCGGCCAAGGCCATACTCCAATGGGTGCGCCCCCGCCAAAGGAGCTCCAACAGCGGGTACCCTGCAAAGCCCAGGGCAAAGGACAAGATTTTTTCGCTCCGCTTCATCGGCATAACACCTCCCGGTGTTAAGGTGCCCCGATGAAGGATTTTTATTTGGCGGTCGCCTTCATAAAACAGATCAAATACCCCACCAACGTCCATCCCAAAAGCAGATTCAGCCACAAAAGACGGCGCTTCTTCGGCTGGTTCCAGCGATAGGCATAGTAGGCGGGTAACATATAAATAGGAAGAAAGACCGCAGCGATCATCACCGACGCCGCATAACTGAAGGGAGGCAAAAAGCCGGTCATCCCCGTATTCAGGCTGAAAAAACCGATGATCAGCGCCAAAAATGCAGTAGCCGGCGCAAAGACCCACAGCAGCTTCCAGAATTGAAAAATGGGATTTTCTTTATTGGAGATACCCTTCATCCCTTCACCTCCTTATTATAATAATATTACTATAACACACAGTTTACAAAATTTCCATTGAAATTTTCCTAAAAACCGATATAATATATTTGAAAGGAAGGAATTGCCATGTCTAAAAACGCTTTGGTCATCGTAAATCCCAAAGCCGGGATGATGAAATCCAAAAAGAATATGTTTGAGATCGTGGACCGCCTTTGTCAAAAGGGCTATTCCGTTACCGTTCAGACCACCGCTATGCCCGGGGACGGCTCCCGCTTTATCGAGCGATTTGGCCAGGGACAGGATCTTTTGGTCTGCTGCGGTGGCGACGGTACCCTGAACGAAGTGATCAACGGCATGCTGCATCATCAGTGCAAGGTTCCCCTGGGCTACGTGCCCGCCGGCACCACCAACGATTTTGCCCGTACCCTGGGGCTCCCCAAAAAGGTGGAGGATTGTATGGATCGGATCCTCTACGGCCATCCCCGGGATTACGATATGGGCACCTTTAACGGTCGTAACTTCACCTATATTGCCTCCCTGGGGGCTTTTACCCAGGTTTCCTATTCCACACCCCAAAGGCTGAAAAACATTTTAGGACATTCCGCCTACTTGCTGGAGGGGGTAAAGGCCGTTGGCTCCATCACCCCCTTTGAGGCAGAGATTTGTACCAACGGGGAATGCTTTAACGGTGAATTCGTCTTCGGCGCAGTCGCCAATTCCACCTCCATTGCCGGGCTCTTCAAACTGAACCAGCTGGACGTGCGGTTGGACGACGGCGAACTGGAGCTGATCCTGGTACGAAACCCCAAAAACGCCACCGACCTGGCCCGTACCCTCAACGGCATCACCAGAGGACAATACGATCCCCGTTACGTGATCTTTGAGCATATCAAAAATGTAGACATTACCACCCGCCTGCCCCGAAACTGGACCCTGGACGGCGAAGCCGGCGGTGAACAGCAGAAATGCCACATTGAAGTCATCCATAACGCCATCCAATTGATCATTTGACCCATCCTTCCCTCCCGGGAATTCCCGGGAGGGAATTTTTTTGAATATTATTAAAATAAACCCTTGACAATACCGGGGTTTATCTGTATAATATGCGGTATTAATTCATTTTTAATGCATAATTATTCAAAAGGAGTTCCCCATGAAAAAAATCTTTATCGACGGAAGCGCCGGCACCACCGGCTTACGGATCCGGGAGCGGTTAGCCGCCCGCAAGGATCTGCATCTGATCACCCTGGCCGAGGAGGTCCGCAAGGATCCCGCCACCCGCAAGGCAGCCCTTTGGGAGGCGGATATTGCCTTTTTGTGTCTACCGGATGCAGCTGCCGTGGAAGCGGTAGCTTTGGCAGAGGGCAGCGATACCGCCATCATCGATACCTCCACCGCCCACCGTACCGATCCCAACTGGGTCTACGGAATGCCGGAGCTGCCCGGCCAGCGGGAAAAGATCGCCGCTTCCAAGCGGATCGCCAATCCCGGCTGTCACGCCAGCGGCTTTATCGCACTGGTGGCACCCCTGGTGCAGGCGGGGCTCCTTTCCAAGGATGCATCCTTGAGCTGTTTTTCCTTGACCGGCTACACCGGCGGCGGCAAAAAGATGATCGCCGAATACGAGGATCCGGATCGGATGCCTCTTTTGGATGCTCCCCGCCAATACGGGCTGAACCAACAGCATAAACATTTGAAAGAAATGGGCGCCCTTTGCGGGCTGACCGCCGCCCCCCTCTTCTGCCCCATCGTGGCGGATTTTCCCTGTGGGATGGAGGTCACCGTACCCCTTTTCGGCAAGGATCTGAAGGGCAGTATCGCCGATATTGAAAGGCTGTATAACGAAACCTACCAACAAGGGCTGATCCGCTTTTGTGCCGGCGCCAACGAGGGTGGCTTTTTGGCCGCCAACGCCATGGCCGGGCGGGATGATCTGCAGATCACCGTGGCCGGCAACGAGGAACGGATCCTGCTGATCGCCCGATTCGATAACCTGGGCAAGGGAGCCTCCGGCGCGGCTATTCAAAATATGAACGTATTACTGGGCGTTGAGGAAACGACCGGCTTGCAATTTTAAGGAGTAGAAAATGATCAAATTAATTCCCGGCGGTGTTTGTGCCGCCAAAGGCTTTCAGGCCAACGGGATCCATTGCGGGATCCGCAAAAACAAGACTAAAAAAGATCTTTCTCTGATCTATAGCGAGGTGCCCGCCGCTGCGGCGGCGGTATATACCACCAACCTGGTCAAGGGCGCTCCCCTGCAGGTGACCAAAAGCCATCTGGCAGACGGCACCGCCCAGGCGGTGATCTGCAACAGCGGCAACGCCAATACCTGCCACGCCAACGGCATCGAGAGCGCTGAACAGATGAGCGACCTGGTGGCCAAGGAACTGAATATCAAATCCACAGCCGTGGTGGTGGCCTCCACCGGCGTCATCGGTCAGCCTTTGGATATCACCCCCATCGCCCAGGGTCTTCCCGCCCTGGCCAAGGGCTTGAGTGCCGAGGGTGGCACGGCGGCCGCCGAGGGTATTATGACCACCGACACCGTCAAAAAAGAGATCGCCGTTTCCTTTGAGCTGGGGGGCAAGACCTGCCACCTGGGCGGCATCGCCAAGGGCAGCGGGATGATCCATCCCAATATGGCCACCATGCTGGTGTTTCTGACCACCGATGCGGCCATCTCCCCCGCTATGCTGCAAAAGGCCCTTTCCGGGGATATCGCCAATACCTTTAATATGATCAGTATCGACGGCGATACCCCCACCAACGATATGGTGACCCTTTTGGCCAACGGTATGGCCGGGAATCTCTGCATCACCGAAGAGGGAGCCGACTTTAATACCTTTATGGAAGCCCTGAACACCGTAAACGTTCATCTTTGCCGCTCCATTGCCGGGGATGGCGAGGGCGCCACCAAGCTGTTGGAATGTAAGGTGACCGGAGCCAAGGACGAAGTCACCGCCAAGACCGTTGCCAAAAGCGTGATCTGCTCCAGCCTTTTAAAGGCGGCCATGTTCGGTGCCGATGCCAACTGGGGCCGGGTGCTTTGCGCCATCGGTTACAGCGGCGCGGCAGTAGAAGTGGACAAGGTGGACGTTTCCTTCCGCTCCCCAAAGGGCACCGTAAACGTTTGCAAAAACGGCGCCGGGGTGGATTTTTCGGAAGAAAAGGCCAAGGAGATCCTTTTGGAAAAAGAGATCGAGATTTTAGTAGGATTGGGTGACGGCGCCTACGGTGCTTCTGCCTGGGGCTGTGACCTGACCTACGATTACGTAAAAATTAACGGAGATTACAGAACATAATGAACGACAATCAATTTTCGAACGCACAACGGGCCGAGGTTCTGACCCAGGCTCTTCCCTATATCCGCCAATACACCGGTAAGATCGTGGTGGTGAAGTACGGCGGCAACGCCATGGTCAACGAACAGTTAAAACAGCAGGTGATGGAGGACATCGTTTTGCTGTGGCTCATCGGCATCAAGGTAGTCCTGGTCCACGGCGGTGGGCCGGAGATCAGCGAGCTGATGGAAAAATTGGGCAAAAAGGCAGTCTTTGTGGACGGTCTGCGCTATACCGACCAGGAGACCATCGATATTGTACAGATGGTGCTGGCCGGCAAGGTCAATAAGACCCTGGTAAACCTGTTGGAGACCAAGGGCGGCAAGGCCATGGGCATCTCCGGTATGGACGGCCAGCTGATCGAAGCCGAGATCAAGGACGAGCGGCTGGGCTTTGTGGGCAACGTGACCAAGGTAAACATCCAGCCCGTTTTGGATCTTTTGGAAAAGGGCTATATCCCCGTGATCTCCACCGTCGGCTGCGATAAGCAGGGCAACGTTTACAACATCAACGGTGATACCGCCGCTGCTTGCATCGCCGGGGCGCTGGAGGCCGAACGTTTGATCATGATGACCGATATCGCCGGATTGCTGCGGGATAAGGACGATCCCACCACCCTGATCCCGGCGGTGACCGTGAAGGAGGCCAAGGAACTTTATGAAGAAGGCGTGATCTCCGGCGGGATGATCCCCAAGGTGGATTGCTGTATCGAAGCCATCGAAAAGGGCGTGGAAAACGTGATCATTATGGACGGCCGGGTGCCCCACTCCATTCTGATGGAGCTGTTGACTGACGAGGGTGCCGGTACTATGGTTCTGGGAGATAAAAAATGAGCGAACTGATCCAAAAAGACAATACCTACGTAGCCAATACCTACAGCCGGTTCCCGGTGGAATTGGTTTCCGGCCAAGGGGCTCTGGCTTATGATCCCACCGGAAAAGAATACATTGATCTAGGCAGCGGCATCGCTGTGAATACCTTCGGCTTTGCCGATCCCATCTGGCAAGCGGCAGTTACCGCTCAATTGGGCAAACTCCAGCACACCTCCAATCTCTATTATACCGAGCCCTGCGCCCGGTTGGCCGAACTGCTTTGCCAAAAGACCGGGATGAAAAAGGTCTTTTTCAGCAATTCCGGTGCCGAGGCCAACGAATGTGCCATCAAAGTTGCCAGGAAATATGCGGCGGAGCATAAAGGCTCTGAATATTACACCGTTTTGACCTTGACCAACAGCTTTCACGGGCGGACTCTGACCACCCTGGCCGCCACCGGGCAGGAGCATTTCCATCAACTGTTCCAGCCCCTGACCCCGGGCTTTATCGATATTCCCGCCAACGACCAAAGGGCCCTGGAGGAGGCGGTCAAGACCCATAAGATCGCAGGCATTTTGGTGGAATGTGTTCAGGGCGAGGGCGGTGTTTTGCCCTTGGAACCCGAATATGCCAAGGCTCTGGAAAAAATCGCCAAGGAGCAGGATATCATCCTGATGATCGACGAGGTACAGACCGGTAACGGCCGTACCGGCGCCCTATACGCCTATATGAATTTCGGGCTGAAGCCCGACGTGGTCTCCACCGCCAAAGGGCTGGGAGGCGGCCTGCCTTTGGGGGCTACCCTGCTGAGTGAAAAGGTGGAAAAGGTGTTGGGCTTTGGCGATCACGGCTCCACCTTTGGGGGCAATCCCGTGGCCTGCGCCGGTGCCGTCAGCATTCTGAAGCGGCTGACTCCGGACTTTTTGGCCGAAGTACAAAAGAAGAGCGATTATCTCTTCAACACTTTAAAAAACGCCCCCGGCATCGAGGCCGTGGACGGTATGGGGCTGATGATCGGCATCAAGACCAAGGGCGACGCCAAAAAAATTGTCGGAAAATGTATAGAAAAAGGGGTTCTTTGCCTGACCGCCAAGGATAAGGTACGGCTGCTGCCGCCCCTGAACATCCCCATGGAGCTTTTGGAAAGGGCCGTGGCGGTGTTACTGGACGTTTGTAAGGAGGAACAGCAATGAACTTAGAAGGAAAAAGCTTTTTAAAACTACTGGATTTCACTGCTGAGGAAATCAGCGATCTCTTGAGCCTGGCCGCCGACCTGAAGATGAAGAAAAAGGCCGGTATCCCCCACCGTCTGTGCGAGGGCAAGAGCATTGCCCTGCTCTTTGAAAAGACCAGTACCCGCACCCGCTGTGCCTTTGAGGTGGCGGCGGCGGATCTTGGAATGCACCCGGTGTATCTGGATCCCTCCGGCTCCCAGATGGGCAATAAAGAAAGCATCGCCGATACCGCCCGGGTATTAGGACGGATGTTCGACGGCATTGAATACCGGGGCTTCGGCCAGGAGCTGGTGGAAGAGCTGGCCGCCTATGCGGGGGTACCCGTCTGGAACGGGCTGACCAACGAATTCCATCCCACCCAGATCCTGGCTGATTTTCTGACCATCAAGGAGCACTTTGGCTCCTTGAACGGCATCAAGCTGGTCTATATGGGCGATGCCCGTTATAATATGGGCAACTCCCTAATGGTGGGGTGTGCCAAGATGGGGATGCACTTTGTGGCCTGTGCGCCCGAGAAATATTTTCCGGATGCAAAATTAGTCGAAGAATGTAAGGCCATTGCCGCCACCAGCGGCGCCACCCTGGAATTCATCGAGGATCCCGCCGAGGCGGTCAAAAACGCCCACGTGATCTATACGGACGTTTGGGTCTCCATGGGCGAACCTGCCGAGGTCTGGGCAGAACGGATCCACGATCTGATGCCCTATCAGGTCAATAGCAAACTGATGGAGCAGGCCGGCCCCCAATGTAAATTTATGCATTGCCTGCCCGCCTTCCACGATCTGAAGACCAATACCGGTAAAAAGATCTACGAGCAGTTCGGCATCGATTGTATGGAAGTGACCGACGAAGTCTTCGAAAGCCCCGCCTCCATCGTCTTTGACGAAGCGGAAAACCGTATGCACACCATCAAAGCCGTCATGGCAGCCACCTTATGATCCCCCTCCGACGTGTCAGCGGACACGTCGTGTCCCCCAAGGGACACAAAAACGCCGGGAGTAATCTCCCGGCGTTTGATTTTATTCGTTGATCTCGGCGGATTCGTTGATCTCGGCGGTATAGTAAGCGTTGGAAAAGGCCCGGTAACCGGCGGCATCCCGCACTTCGATGCGGAAATAGCGGCCGAATTTTTCGGGAGCGTAATCAAATTCCGCCTCGGTAAAGGTTTCGGTGCGGGAGCGAATGCACTTGCCGTAGCGCCCCTCGCTCAAAATGGAGATCCAGGCGGCGGGCGAGGTCTTCACCCGGACCTTGCCGTCCTCAATGGTCAGGCTCAGAATATCGGGACCCTCGGAGCAATAGCAATCCCCCCGCTCATAAGCGGCCATCAAAGATTCGTAGGTCAGCTCCGGCGCCTTGATCACAGTCCAGGCCCAAAAACAATCCTTAACGGCGTGGTTATCGTCGCCGCCGATGGGCACCACCCTTTTTCCGGCACGGAGCAGCTGCTCGTAGATCCAGGCGGTGTTATCCCCCCAATGCTGGCAACCGCCGTTGGAAACCTCCACGGCGTGAAGATGCTCCAGAGGGATCACGTCCTTCCCGGTCTGCAGGGACCAGGCGGGGTGGTTATAGGTGATCAGAAAACCGGCCTCCTTGACCCCCTTCAGGTATTGGTTCAGCCATTCGATATCATAATGGGTGGTATCGATGGTCTCGTCGTAAACAGCACATTCCTCCGCCCAATGCCGGGCATTGCCGGGCATAGAAGGATTATTTTTAAAAAAGAGAGGCATTTTCAGGTTATTTTGATCCTTGGCCAGCATATTAAAATGGTAGACCGGCATAAAACAGCCGGTATGTTCGTTCAGATCCTTTTTCACTGCCACTTCATAGCCGTGCAGAGCGATAAAATCCGGATCGCACAGATCCTTGTGACTCAGCAACACCTCATGGTCGGTAAAACAAACGGCGCTGTAGCCTTGGGCTTTATAAGCAGCCTTCACCTCTTCCAAGGTCTGCTTTCCGTCGGAAAGATCCGTATGACAATGCAGGTTGGCTTTATAAAGATTCCCTTTTTCGGGCAACAGTTCGATCATTTTTCATACTCCTTTAAATATTCCGCTATGGATCGGGTCATCTCTACAGAAAAATCGCTGTTATACTTTCGATCGCAAAAGGCCTTGATCCAGGCATCGTAAGTTTGGTGACCGGCCTTATATTCCAGCATCTCCCGCAGTTCCTCGGGCTTCATATCCCGGTAGGTATTGGAATGCACGATATGCTTCATGGCCGCCCGCTCCGGTTTGGGCCGTTGCTTTTGCTGTTCCGTGGGATAGCCGAAGACCAGCATCACCGCCGGTAACACGTAATCCGGCAGGTGGAGCATCTTTTTATGCACCTCACAGTTTTCCATAATATCACCGATATAGCAGGAGCCAATGCCCATACTCTCGGCGGCGGTCACCGCATTTTGGGCAGCGATGGCCGTATCGGTCACCGCCAGCATCAGATCCCCCACCCCCAAAGGCCGAGGCGCACAGCCTGCAGCCTCAAATGCCCGGTACCACTTGCGGCAATCGGCGCAAAAGATCAGCACCAGTCCTGCCTTAGCGATAAAGGGCTGGTGGTCACAACTTTCTGCCAGTTGCTCCTTCAGGTCCTGATCCGTAATTTCCAGGATCGTATACAGTTGCTGATTCCCGGCGGTAGGTGCCATGGCGGCGGCCTCTATGATCAGATCCCGCTCCTCCGGTAAAATTGGTTGGTCGGTAAAAGCCCGCACAGATTTGCGGTCAAAAAGTTCCTGAATGGTTTGGTTCATCGTGATCCCTCCCTGTTTTAGAATAATTTTACCATAAATCAATTGAAAATGCAAAAAAGAATGTTATAATGTTTTTATAAGTAAAGAATGGAGGTGGCGCCCTTGGAAAAAGAACTGATGCAGTTGCCCTTTTGGAAGGAACTGGATCAAAAGGATCGGGAATATCTGGTGCAGACCGCCGGAATGCGCAGTTTTAAGAAAAAAGAACTGATCCATAGCCACACCGCCCAATGTTTAGGGATGTTCCGGGTTTTAAAAGGGATCGTGCGCATCTTTATTTTATCCGAGGAAGGACGGGAGGTCACCCTGTTCCGGGTGCACGAGGGGGAAACCTGTGTGTTGGCCGCCTCTTGCTTTATCAAATCCATTACCTTTGAGACCCAGCTGGTGGCAGAGACTGATTGCGAGCTTTTAGTCATCGGCGGCACCGCCTTTTCCCTATTGACCCGCAATATCCACGTGCGGAGTTATATGTACGAAAAGGCTACCGAGCATTTTTCCAGCGTGATGTGGTCCATGCAACAAATTTTATTCGCAAAATTCGACCAGCGGTTGGCTTCCTTTCTCTTGGAGGAATACGACCGTACCGGCAGCCCCACCGTCGCCATGAGCCAGGAGGAGATTGCGCAACATACCAGCTCCGCCCGGGAGGTAGTGGCCCGGATGCTCAAGCGCTTTTCTGCCGACGGGCTGGTGGAGGTGCGCAGGGGTGCCATCTTCTTAAAGGATATTCCGGCTCTGCGGCTATTGACTTATTAAATTTTTTTGAAATATGTAACCAAGTTACGGTAATCTCCCCAAAAAGCGGCTATAATATAGTCAGAAATCAAAAAACACTACATAAGGAGATTTAAAAATGGCTATTATCTTAAACGAACAGAATTTTGAAAACGAAGTATTGAAGAGCGAACTGCCCGTATTGGTGGATTTTTGGGCAACCTGGTGTGGCCCATGCAAAATGATGGGTCCCATCGTGGAACGCCTGGCCACCGAGCTGGAGGGTGTTGCCAAGGTAGGCAAGGTGGACGTGGACGAAAACCCCGGTCTGGCCGCCGCCTTCGGGATCACCAGCATCCCCACGGTGATTGTTTTTAAGGATGGCAAGCCGGTGGAAACCTCCATCGGTCTGCGCTCTGCCGACGATCTGAAAAAATTATTAAATATATAATGGAGGAAACACAATGAAGACCTACAAATGTAACGTATGCGGGAAGATCTTTGAGGTAGGCGAGGGTGACGTTTTGGTATGCCCCGTCTGCAAAAAGACCGGCGATGCCCTGAGCGAGGTAGTCGCCAACGAGACCGCCCCCGCCGCCAACAAGTATGCCGGCACCCAGACCGAGCAGAACCTGATGGCCGCCTTTGCCGGCGAAAGCCAGGCCCGGAACAAATACACCTATTTTGCATCCAAGGCCAAAAAGGAAGGCTTTGAGCAGATTTCTGCTTTGTTCCAAAAAACTGCTGATAATGAAAAGGAACACGCCAAAATGTGGTTCAAGGAGCTGAACGGCATCAGTGATACTGCCACCAACCTACTCCACGCCGCCGAAGGCGAAAACTATGAATGGACCGATATGTACGATGGCTTTGCCAAGACCGCCGAAGAAGAAGGCTTCACCGAACTGGCCGCCAAATTCAGAATGGTTGCCGCTATCGAAAAGCACCATGAGGAACGGTACCGTGCTCTGCTCCACAACGTAGAGGCTCAGGAAGTCTTCGCTAAGAGCGAGGTAAAGGTTTGGGAATGCCGGAACTGCGGTCACATTATGGTAGGCACCGCCGCTCCCGAGGTCTGCCCCGTTTGCGACCATCCCAAGGCCTATTTTGAAGTTCACGCCGAAAACTATTAAGCGATTCGGGTCGCCCTTTGGGCGACCCGGATTTTTTTCTTGCTTTTTATGGACCTTGCTTATATAATGAATTTATCAAATATAGGAGAACGACCATGAAAAAGAAGATCTTATCCTTTATCTTATGCATTGTTTTGACCCTATCCCTGTTCCCCGCACTGCCGGTTGCAGCGGCGCCTACCACCCACGCTACCGCTGTCCAGGTAGGGCACGAGGGGGCTTATCACCTGAACGAGGGCGGACACCATTGGTACAGGATCACCGCCACCGAAACCCAGTACCATTCCTTTATCTTCCGCAACAAAAGTCTGGAGGCAAACACCGGTATCGGCTTTTTGGATTCCTTTGTGAATCTGTTTGTGGGGAAGATGACCGTTGAGGTTTACGATCAGCTGGATGAGCATTTAGCCTCCCTGGACGTAAAATGCGGCTACAACGGCACCCTTTCTCTGAACCTGACCCAGGGCGAGACCTACTATTTCAAGGTCTCCTCCTCCGTTTCCGGCAACTACACCATGAACGTGAAGATGCTGAACGACCTGGGCGGGAACAATTGGAAGAATTCCCTGGAGACCACCTCTACCGGTCAGCTGATCTCCCGGGTGGATGCCGCCGGCGATCAGGATTGGTTCAAATTCACCACCGACGACAACCGCTCCTTCGTAAACTTCAGCCTGGAAAACGTCCAGGCCGGTACCCTGGAGCTTTGGGTTTACGAAAGTGTGGGCGGCAACGAAGATACCCTGCCCCGGGACGTTTTTAACTTTGACGTTTACAATAACAACACCAAATCCAAAAGCACCGAATTAAAGCCAAACACCACCTATTATTTTTGTATTCAGGGTGAAAATAACGCCACCGGCGATTATATCCTGAGCCTGGAGCGCAGTATCGATGCGGCGGGGCCCGATAAAGAGACCGCCTATCTCCTCCAGCGGGACGTTAAGTATACCTCCTCCTTTGACGGCCCTTACGACACCGATTACTACAAATTCACCACCGGCGATCAGCCCGCCTATTATCTCTTTGATTTTAAGGGCACCGTCTTCACCTATTCCGTGGGCGTGACCGTATACGACGAGGCGGGCAATCCAAAGCTGGATATCGGTTCCTATAACGGTAAGACCTCCGGCAACGTAAAGCTGGAGCCCCACACCCTTTACTACGTGAAGGTGGCCAGCGATTCCTCCCTGGTGGGCAATTATGAATTCACCATCACCACCAAGCCCGATGCCTACCCCAACACCAAAGCGGAAGCCACCGCCGTTCAGCGGGATCAGACCATTACCTCCGGCTTTGAAGGGAGCAAGGATATCGATTACCTGAAGTTCACCACCGCCGAGACCCCGGCCTATTATCTCTTTGATTTTAAGGGAACCAGCTTCACCTATTCCATGGGCGTGACCGTATACGACGAGGCGGGCAATCCCAAGCTGGATATCGGTTCCTATAACGGTAAGACCTCCGGCAACGTAAAGCTGGAGCCCAACACCCTTTACTACGTGAAGGTAGCCAGCGATTCCACCCTGATGGGCAATTACGAGTTTACCATCACCACCAAGCCCGATGCCTACCCCGACACCCGGGCAGAGGCAGTGAACGTTTCTCTCGATCAGACCATCACCTCCGGCTTTGAAGGGAGCAAGGATATCGATTATCTGAAGTTCACCACTACCCCGGAGAACGCCTATTATCAATTTGCCTTTAAGGGCACCGGCTTCACCTATTCCATGGCCGTGACCGTATACGATGAAACAGGCAACCCCAAGCTGAATGTCGGCTCCTATAACGGCAAGGCCACCGGCAACGTAAAGCTGGAGCCCAACGCCCTTTATTACGTTAAGGTAGCCAGTGATTCCACCCTGATGGGGGACTACGAGTTTACCATCACCGCCAAGCCCGATCCCGAGGGGGACACCAAGGCCACCGCCTATCCCCTTTCCATGAACGAGACCTACCAAAGCGCCCTGAGCGACAGCAAGGACACGGACTGGTACAAGGTGACCCTGAACGCCTCGGTAGATCTGCTGGTGACCGTTAACAACGAAAGCTGCAGCAGCCTGGGCTTTAAGGTCTATAACGACCGGGATCAGCCCTTTTTTGATAACAATACCTATAACAACAAGGTTTTCACCGACCACGGGCGGCTGGAAAAGGGCACCTATTATATCAAGGTGACCGGCGGCTCGGAAGGCTATTATACCATCGCCCTTTCCCCCTGCGGCAGCGGGCATAACTATATTAAGGGCAAATGCGGCTCCTGCGGAAAATGGGATCCCAACTATGCCCCCACCTTTACCGACGTTTCTAAAAAGGCCTGGTACAAGGGCGCCATCGACTACGTGGCAAAGTATAACATTATGGGCGGGGTGGGCAACGGCAAGATGCAGCCCAACGCCAACGTCACCCGGGCCCAGTTCGTTCAGATCTTGGCCAACCTGGAGGGTGTGGATACCACCAATACCCGGGTCTCCACCCGATTCAGCGACGTGCCTGCCGGCAAGTGGTTCACTCCGGCGGTAAAATGGGCCAGCGAAAACGGCATCGTAGACGGGGTCGGCAACGGCAAATTCGATCCCAACGGCAACCTGACTCGGGAGCAGATGTGCAAAATGATCGTCAGCTACGTGACCTTCAAGGGCATCACCCTGGAAAAGACCACCGCCAAGATCAGCTTTACCGATGATCGCCGGATCTCCGGCTGGGCCTACGATTACGTTTACCTTTGTCAGCAGGCCGGCCTGGTCAACGGCATCGGCACCGATTTCAAGCCCCGGGATCTGGCCACCAGAGCCCAGATCGCAACCATTATGATGCGGTTCGATCAGCAATACGAGATCGTTGAAAAATAACAAACCACTAAAAACGCATTGGCGAAGGGTGACCCTTCGCCAATGCGTTTTTTATTTTAACGTTTGTTTGCTGAGCAGTTGCAATGGCCCGCCTTCTTCCGGCAGATAAAATTTCAGATCCACCACCGCTTCCACTGCAAATCCATCGGTTTCGCCGTTAACTACCGTATCCTTGGCCCATTCGTAATTGGGATGGGTTCTGGGGTCCGGCTGGGCTGAAAATTCCGGAAAACTATATAGCACATAGCGAGCGGTTACCAAAGTTTCATCCCCATCGGGTTCCTGCCGAAAATCGATCAATTCTGCAAAGGGTGCGCCCTCCTCTGCCTCCAAAACCGGTGCAGGGACATTTTCAAAATCCGCCATCAGATCCAGCCGATATGCATCGGCAAATTCAAAAAAGCGGAGCCGCTCCTCCCGGGTTATTTTCTGCCCGGCGGGGGCACAGCCGGAAAAGAACAGCGCACCCGCCAGCAACAAAGCCATCAACCGTTTCATGGCTGCTCCTCATACAAAAAGTTGGTGTTCCAATAATAAGTCATCTGCCGCAGCAGCTTCAGCCGGTCAGTATATTCCTCCGGCACCTGGCGTACTACGTCCTCGCCGAAGCCGTAGACACCGTTAGAGCTGACCACCGGCATTTCGTCCATATATTCGTTCATAAACTGCATAAAGGCGGGACCCTTCCAGCCGCATTGGGCAAAGACCTGGTTCATCAGATAGCAGGTAGAGATCTTCTCCCCCTGACCCACAAAATCCTTGCCCAGCGCCTTTTTGGCAGCATCATTGGCCCAGATCAGGTATTCGGTCTCGTAATAATTCTGCAAGCCCTCGGCGGTGTTCATATCAAAGCTGATGCCCAGCTCCTTATAAACGGAATCCCCGTTGCCCAGCCAGGGATTATGATCCCCAAAGACACAAAGTAGCATGGGCTCCGGGCTATAGCGGTAATGCTCCACCAGCTCCATCAGTGCCTCGTTACTGTGAGCCACGCTGCCCAGGTAGTTATTGAGAATATATTTTGCCTGCTCGGTGTAATCCCCGGTCACGTAGGTCTTTTCGTAATTATTACGGAAATCGTCGTAGGGGCCGTGACCCTCATAGGTCACGTTGAAGCTGATATAGGGTTTGGACTTGTCCCGCCCGTCAAACAGCTTGATCATCTCGGCATAAAGCTTATCGTCGGTGACCTGCCAGGGCTCGGGGCCCAGGGGCTCGTAATAATTTTCGATATAATAATAGTTTTCCAGCCCTAAATAGCGGTTGATATTCAGTCGGTTATAGAACCAATCGTAAGAGGGATGGGAGCCCTCCGCCACGTAGCCCTGCTGCCGCAGGTAATGGATATAGGAATTGCTGAACCGCTTAAAATCCCCTAACTGATAGGCACCGGTCATCACCGACCGTTCGGAGTTCACCGTGCCGCCGGCAAAGATGTTGGTAAAGAGCAGACCGGTGTAGCTTTCCTTTTGGAGTTCGTGGTAGCTATCGTACACCGACCAATCGATGCCCGGGGCATCGGTGATGCGGGTCAGGTCGGTGTTGGCCTCCCGCATAATGAACATCATATTGATCTTTTGATCGGCGGGGATCTCCCCGTCCGTATAGCCCGCCAGCAACTCCTTGACCGTATCCTCATCGTAGCCTTCCGGCGGGTTGGGGATCAGGTCGTTTGCGCTTTGTAAAAAGGGATAAACAAAGCCGTGATCCACGTAATAATCGGTGGGTGCCCAAAGGCCGGTGCCCGGTACGGCGGTCTTTTTATAAAGATCCTGATCCATACACAAAAGCACGGAGCCCACCAGCCCGGCAAGGCTCAAGACCAGCCCGATGGAGCGCCAGCGGAACTTGAACCGCCCCCGCACCAAAAAGGCCAAAAAGACCGTGCCCGCCGCCACCAGCGCCAGGCTGATCCAAACGATGGGTCGGGGGGTCATATCATAGTTTTCCGAACCGGCGATGCTCAAGCCTAAAATAACGTTTTCAAAATCTGCAAAGATAAAGGGATCGCCCCGAAAGAGGATCTTATAATAGTTGCCGTAGGAGGCGGCCAGCCCCAGCACGGCGGTAGCCAAAAAGGCGATCCAGCCCCGGCCGATGGAAAAATAGAGAACCCCCATCAGCGCCGTAAAGGGTAGCAGGTTCAAAAGCACCATCAGGGGGCGCTTGAAATAGGAACCGAAGGTGACGATGCCCTCGGGGGCGGCGCCCACCAGCAGAACGGTCAGCCCCAGTCCAAAGGAGGCCAGTAACAGCCAAAGGGCGTTCCACACCCAATAGCCGATCTTCTGCTTGGCGGTCAGGTCTTCGGTTGTTTTTTGAAATAAGAATTTCATTTTATGTCCTTTTTATTTACAAAATTTTTCGATGTAAAGGTCAATGGCATCGGAGATGACCTTCACAGCCTCCTCCTTGCCCTGGACCTCGTCCACGGCGGTGGTCTTTTTCTCTAAACTCTTATAGACGGTGAAAAAGTGCCGCATTTCGTCGAAGATATGTTGGGGCAGTTGATCGATATCGGTATACATATTATAGTTGGGATCCCCGAAGGGGATAGCGATGATCTTTTCGTCACCCCGGCCGTTATCGATCATTTTGATCACCCCGATGGGGTAGGCCTGCACCAGGGTCAGGGGTTGCAAAGCCTCGGAGCAAAGCAATAATACGTCCAGGGGATCCTGGTCGTCCCCCAGGGTACGGGGGATAAAACCATAGTTTGCCGGATAATGGGTAGAGGTATGGAGAATCCGATCCAGCATAATAAAGCCGGTCTCCTTATCCAGTTCATATTTATTTTTGCTTCCCTTGGCGATCTCCACCACGCAGATAAAATCCTCGGGGTTGATGCGCTTGGGGGAAATATCGTGCCATGCGTTAGCCATTCTTTTTCTCCTTTAGAAACATTTTTTCTTTCTTGATTTTTTACAATTTTCGATATTGCCGCAATGATAACAAAGCTCATTGGAGCAATCTTCCCGTTCAAAATAGCCCAAAATATTCCCCACCGTGGTCTCGGCGATATTGTTCAGGGCCTCGGTTGTTAAAAAGGCCTGATGGGAAGTCAAGATTACGTTGGGCATAGAGATCAGCCGGGCCAGAATATCATCATCCACGATATGGCCGGAATAATCTTCAAAAAATACGTCCGATTCCTCTTCGTAAACGTCCAGGCAGGCGGCGCCCACCTTGCGGCTCTTGATGCCATCCAGCAACGCTTCTGCATCGATCAGCGCCCCCCGGGAGGTATTGATCAGCACCACGCCTTTTTTCATCCGCTCAATGGCGGCGGCATCGATCATATGGCGGGTTTCAGCCGTTAGAGGGCAATGCAACGAAATGATATCACTTTGCTCAAATAACTCCGCCAATTCCACATATTGGATCCCGCTATCGGCGGCAGGGAATTTATCATAAGCCAACACCTTCATCCCAAAGCCCCGGCAGATATTGATGAATACCCGCCCGATCTTTCCGGTGCCCACCACCCCCACTGTCTTGCCGTGGAGATCGAAGCCGGTGAGCCCCTGGAGGCTGAAGTTGAAATCCTTGGTGCGGATATAGGCCTTGTGGATCCGGCGGATGGAGGTCAGAAGCAGGGCCATGGCGTGCGCCGCCACCGCATAGGGGGAATAGGCGGGCACGTGAAACACGTGGATCTTGCCGAAGGCGGCCTTCATATCCACGTTGTTATAGCCGGCGCACCGCAGGGCGATCATCCGCACCCCCAGCTCATACAGCCGGTCGATCACCGCCTTATCGGCAGTATCGTTCACAAAGATACAAACGCATTCACAGCCGGCGGCCAATTCGGCCGTATCCAGATTCAGCTTGGTCTCAAAATATTTAAACTGAAGACCATTCTGCCCCTCATAGGGAGCAAAGGACTCCCGGTCGTAGGTTTTGGTGTCAAAAAAAGCAATTTTCATCAGGTCTCATTCCTTTCTGCTTATAATTTAAACGAAACCTCTTTTTTTATCATACCAATTTTTACCGGATTTGTAAAGAAAAAAAGCCACTCAACGAGTGGCTTTTTGAAATTATTTGTTGATATATTCCGGATACCGTTTGTAATTTTCACCCCGGGGCTTAAAATCAGGATGGGGCAGCTTCATAAAAGTCTCTTAAAAAAACAAAAACAGAATTCCGATAAAGGATAAGGCCAAGGCCGCCCATTCCCGAGCCTTTGGCTTTTTGGGGGTACAATAGCTTAAGAGGGTGGAAACCACCATCACTCCGCCGGTGATCATCGGATACTGGGTGGAGGCGGGCAGATGCACCAATGCCAAAAGCAGAAGATAATTCGCAAAGCGGTTCAGAATTCCATTACCCGCCACCCAGATGGCCCCCTTCAAGGAGAGGCGCAGATCCGGTTTTTTCAAGCAAAGCAACACCCCGCCGGCCAAAGCCACCGTGATCAATGCACTCCAGATGGAATAATCGGCGGCGGATGCCTTGGCAAAGGGGGCATCCTGAAAAACCTTGGAAAGCACCCCGCTCATCCCGTTGAAGATAAAAATGCCCGCATAATAAAGGCCGCCGCCCTTGCTGCTCCCCTTTTCCAGTGTAAGAAGCAAAGACGCCATCACCAACACCATACAAATGCCCTTCCCCCAGGTGAGCGACTCACCGTAAAAAAGGATCCCCACCACAAAGGGCAACGCCATTCCCCCCAGCATCGAAAAAAGGGAATAAAGGGAAAGATTGATCTTACCCAGAGCCTTCAATCCGCAAAGGCTGAACAGCATTCCGCTCACCGCATTGGCAAAGGCCATCCAAAAGGTGAAGGAGGTACAATGCAATTGAAAACCGTTGATGAGCCAAAGGATCAGTAGCCCCGCCAGGCCACCGCCTAAAATAAAGAGCATGGAGGCCGCAAGTCCGCTCCCCTTTTCCTGCTGATATTTTTCGTTACAGAAAAATTGAAGGCCAAACAAAACCACCGCAACCAAAACCATTCCGTAATACAAAGTGAGTCAACTCCTTTGCCTGTATTATATAAGGTTCAAGGATGTAAATGAATAGAAAAAATCCATTAAAACATAGAAAAAGGTTGCATCTTTAATCAAAATCTGTTATTTTAGCAGTATGAAAGAGAACGTTTGCAAATTTATCGCACCAATGATAAAAAACAAGGAGGCAACCAAATGAAATTAACCTTTGACCAGATAAAAGCCATCACTGCCGGAGCGGCTTATTTTCAGGAAGAAAACGGCCTGCTGGCACCCAAGCGATTCACCCCGGAGCAGGAGGAACTATATCAGAACACCAGCAAGAGTTTTTATATGAGAGCACAAGGCGCCGCCGGGATCCGGCTTTGGTTCAAAACCGATAGCAGCCGCCTCTTTTTGAAATTTACCACCGAGCCCGGCTCCTCCCGAAAATACTTTTCCGTGGACGTTTTTGCGAACGGAAAAAGAGTAGACTGTATCGACAATTATGCCGGAACGGAATTGCCCCAAGACTATACCAAGATCGACGTTCCCCTTGGAAGTTTTGAAAAAACGGTGGAATTAGGCGACGGAGAAAAAACCGTTTGCATTTATCTGCCCTGGTCGGTCAAATTAATGATCGAAGAACTTTCTTTAGACGACGGTGCCTTTCTGGAGCCCTTCAAGCCCAAAAAGAAATTGCTGATCTTCGGGGATTCCATCACCCAGGGCTACGATGCTCTGCGCCCCTCCAATCGCTACGCCGCCCGCCTGGCCGATCTGATGGGTGCGGAGGAATATAATAAGGGCATCGGCGGCGAGAAATTTTTCCCGCCTCTGGCCGAATTGAAAGAATCCTTCACTCCCGATTACGTAACGGTAGCCTACGGCACAAACGATTGGAATTCCAGGGACGAAGAGACCTTCCAAAAAAACTGCAAGGCCTTTTACACCGCCCTTTCCGAACATTATCCCACCGCCAAAATTTTCGCCATTACCCCCATCTGGCGCAAGGATCACGAAAAAGAAACTGACCTCGGCCCCTTTGAACGGGTGGAAGAATACATCCGGGAGGCGGTCAAGGGGCTTGCCAACGTGACCCTGATCCCCGGCTTCGACCTGGTGCCCGGGGACGAGCACTACTTTGCCGACCTGAGGGTGCACCCCAACGACGAGGGCTTTGCCTTCCAGACAGAAAATCTTTACAAGGCCATCCGGGAATATCTGTAAAATAAAAATAAGGAACCGAAGGGTCGCCCTTTCGGTTCCTTATTTTTTATTCAATTGAATTCAACTCCACCTTGCCGATGCCGATGCGGCAGAGGTTGTTTTTATCGTTGGCAAAGTCGCCCCGACAGTAGCCTAAAAGGATACAGCCGTCCCTGGTTTCGAACATGGCGGGGTAACTATAGCCCCGCAGGGGATCCTCTTCAATATTCTGTAGGGGGCCGAAGGTCTTGCCACCGTCGGTGCTTTTACGCAAAGTTAAAGGGGTTCTGCCGTAGACCCCGGGCATGGTCTCCTTCTCCCGCCCGTTATAGCAGGGAATGGGATTATACACCGCATAGACCGCATCCCCGATCCACTTCATCTGCATGGGAGAGGAGGGAGAGGTAAAGATGCTGGGCTGGGGTGTTTCAAAATTTTCCAGCCCCTTTTCCGACCAGCTTTCAAACTGGCAGCCGGCCTGGGTGCGCATCCAAAGATAGAATTGCTCCCCCAATTGAATGATCCCCGGCTCCATCAAGCCGTGTTTGCAGATCCGATATTGGGTGGAAAACTCAAAGGGCGCTTTACAAAAATTGGCGCCGTCATCCTCGGAGATCAATAGGGTTGTGACCAATGACCCAAAGGTCTTATCATCCGGAACCGTATCTTTATCCACATACGCGGCGGGTGCCAGGATCCGCCCGTCCTCCATCCGCACCAGGCGGTCGTTGTTCACCACGTAATAAGCGGGCGGGAAGTTGGCACCGCAACGCTCTGCCTTCCATTCCACCCCATCCTTGGAAAGGGCACGTCCCAAGGTGGTCGAACAATCCTTTTCTTTGATCAGAAAATAAAAGGCCAGGTCGCCGTTTTGCTGCTCCAGGGCAGAAACACTCATAATATTCATCACCCCAAAGCAGGCGGCAGAAGCGATCATCCGGGGCTCGCTCCAGCTTTCTCCCTCGTCGTAGGAGGTGATCATATAAATATCGCAGGGCGCGTGATCGGAATGGCTCTTGCCCGCAAAGGCGATATCGGTGTGATATCGGCTATAAGCGAAAAAGATCTCCCCCTGCTTGCCCCGCAAAAAGGCGCCTTCGCTGTTGCGGGGGTTGGTTTCCGTTGGGGGTAATTGATGGATCAGACGGTAGTTCATACAGTAGTTTCCTCCATTGCTTTTTTAATATCAAAATAGGTGCGGGTCCAGATCACTGCTGCCTCCGTCACCCGAAACAGGTTGTAGGCAGAAATCACAACATAGTTAAAATTAGAAGGATTGCGAATGGCCAGCAATACCCAAACCACCAGATGAATGGTGCAAGAAACTATATTGAAAAATTGGCTGTCAATATACCGCTTGGCGGCCATCAGTGAAATAGCAATGCCCATTCCAAACCCAAAAGCATCCACTGCCGGATAGGTGGCACCGGCAAATAGAGGCGCCAGCCCAAAATAGCAAATTCCCCAAGAGATCAGGATCGCTAAAATGATCAATAGCCTGCTTTTATGCCCAAGAAACCGAAGTTCCGGCCGGCTCTTTTGAGAATGACGCCCCCAACTAAAATAAGAATAGATCTGAATAGGGGCGGAAATACAGAGGGCGCTGATCAACGAAAAATAAAGTCCTTCGCTCAAATAGGAAATCCCGTAGAGCACAGCATTGCAGCCCCCCAACAAAAAACTCCGGCGGTCTGCATGGGCGTTTAAGATCTGCACAACCAGGGTAATCAGCGTGGGCAAGGTTTTAAAAAAGGTCTGTTGCCGCCAGATAGCAACGATGATGATCATCAGTCCGGTCAGTAAGGCCGGCAACTGATCCAGCCAGCGTATTCTTTTTTTCACCGTCAATCCCCCCGTCAAAGAATGTCTATATTTTAAAGCCGGTGTTCACAAAAAACAATAGTCTATAGGGACGTTTTTTGAAAAAATGTCGCTTTTTTATAAAAGATATGTTAAAATGAAAGCTATGAAAGAATATATCATCCAAACTGAATTATCCGACCTGAAGATCTCGGTGTTTTTGCTGAAGGAGGGGTTCCACCTTTGGGAGCGGAAAGAATATAAAGATCCCGTGGAAAAGGCCTTTGCTCTGCATCACCACTCCACCTACGAGATCTTTTTTGCCATGGGCTCCATCGACCTGATGACGGCGGATACGCCCCACCATTACGAAAGCACTATTTTGGTGGTGCCGCCCAACTATGCCCACTATTCGGCCTCCTTCCATAACTGCTATGGGATCAATTTCACCTTCGAACCCCTCTCCCCCAAAAAGCAAGAGGTGTATATCGCGCTGAAAAAGGCGCTGACGCACGGCATTGTGGCCCTGCCTATGGAAGAAACGGAGCGTTTTTATTTCGGGCAACTGGTTAAAGCCATGGCGGGCGAACTGCCCCGGGAACAGGCTTCCCACCTGCTCCCCCTGCTGTTTTCTCAATTTTTCTCCCGGCTGATCCCCCGGGCCCGGGGCGAGATCAACGAAAGCAAGCGCCACCGCTACATCAATTTGATCGATAGCTACGTTGCCAACGCCTTCGCCGGACACCCCACCCTTGCGGATCTGGCAGAGCACCTGCACCTCTGCCCCCGGCAGGTCAGCCGGATCCTGCAAAAGGAATACGGCTGTTCCTTTTCCCAATTAGTACATAAGCAACGGCTGGATACCGCCTGCTATCTGCTGAAGCAGACCGCCCTGCCCATCGGCGAGATCGCCGCCAACGTGGGTTATGAATTTGAAAATTACTTTTTTACCCGCTTTAAAAAGGAATACGGCGTCACTCCAACGGAATACCGAAAAAAGAATGACGCCGCACACCTACAAAAGTTATGAGTTTTAGCCTTTATTCCATTTTTCCACTGTATCAAAAGCAATCTTCTGCAGAGCCAGCACCATATTCCCCTCACTGCTCTCCCGGGGTCTTTGGGTAAACCGCCCGTAACAGTCCCCGGAGGAAAAGGCCCTGAAAACGCCCTCTTTGATCCGTGGGCGCAGATCGGGATGTTCCTCGCCGATACGCACCAATGCCATCACCGCTTGGGAAACAAACTGAAAATAAACCCCCGCAAAATCCTGAACTTCATACCGTGTCGGTTGCAGATCCTTGCGGGAATACACCGGGCGTTCAATTTCCTTGGGATCACAAATCAGCCGGATCAATTCTTCTGTGATCTCCCGGTCTGCAAGCCGGCCCAGCCAATAGATCGCCATCCATCCCCGCAGATTATTATTCTTGCGGCAATCTAAAAGCATTTCTTCATCCCGCTCAACTACCATCTGCCTCAAAACAGCATTTCCTTCTTCATTCCCCAGAATGGCCAGAGCAAATGCGGCGTGTTTTGAGGTATTTTTATTTTGGTCAGTAACCAGCCTCCGTAAGCAGGGCAATGCGACAGTCCCCATCCTTTTGACAGACCAGATCGCCCGGCCGGGTTTCAGGGTTTTCAGTTCTGCCTCCAACCCGGCGGGATCGGTGACCCAAATCACCGGCTCCGAGGAGCGGCTGTCGCCCTTTTTATAAGCGATCCAAACGCCCCGGTTATCCTCTTGCTTCAGGCAACCGCTTTGTTGCAATTTTTTCTTTAATTGCTCATAGGGAACCTGACGCAGAGAACTCCCCTTACAAATTGCCAGGGTTGCCCATTCGGCGGCAACCTCGGCTATTTTTTTCATATCCGGAATCATCCGCACACAACTGGAGATATCCCGATCCACCCCTAAAGCCCGGCAGGGCACTAAAATTCCTTCGAAACCCTTGGGCAGGATCGCCTGATACGGAACCGCCACCGTTACGTTATAAGCGCCCAGATTGGCGCCGATGGCCCAATCCCCCAGGCGTTCCCCATCAAAGGCCAGATCCCAGCCGTGCTTATCCAGATCCGCATAAGCATAAAATGCAGGAGTTTCCGTTTGCCGATCGGCAAAGAGATCTTCGATTTCCGCCATTTCCTCGGCGCAGATCCTTCTCCCCTCCCGAAAGCCCATTATCGGCATTTGGGCAATAACCTCCCTACCCCGGACCCCCTCCTTCATTGGATAGGAGCGGGCAAAGAGAATAGCCTCGGAAAGGGCCCATGGGTCGGTTTGATCCACCCGCCCGAAATCTGCGTTGGTATAGCCGTATTTTTCGCCGTCAAAGACCATAGAAACTAAAGAATAGGGTTGCATTTGTCCGTCGGTATCTCTGCCCTGTTCCGTTTTGCACCCTGCCAATACCGCAACGCTTGCCTCGGCAGTGCAATCCATCACCACTTTTGCCCGATAATTCTTTATTCCATCCAGGGACAATGCCCGCACACCGATCACACAATTCTCCTGCAGGTACACCCCGCAAACCAGCGTTTCATATAAAAGTTCCGCTCCCTGTTCCAATAGGGCTTGCTCCAACACCAATTTCCGGCTTTCCGGCTGGGTACAGGTATAGCGGGCAGTAAAATCCAACACCGCCTGATCCAATTCCTCATACCGCCCGCCGGGGCAACCGAAATAATGGTTAGCGATCCCGCCGGCGGTGTGGGTACCGCCCGGACAGGTGAAGGCCTCGATCCCCAATACGGAAAGGCCGTTTTCTGCCGAAAGCAGCGCCGCCAGGGACCCGGCGGTTCCCAAGCCGCAAACAATTACGTCAAACTCTCCCTCAAATTGCAGTTCCGTCACCGAACGAACCGCTTGTTTTCCCTCAATCCATTCAGAAAGAATCATCATTCTCCTACCTCCTCTCCCGCCGAAAAGGCTTCCTCCGGCGTTTGATAACCCTTGGAGGGAAGATAAAGAATTCCGCCCTCGGTTTTGGGATATTCTTCTTTTACTGTATAATTAAATCCATCGGCCAAACGGATCAACCGTTGCCCTTGCGGAAGTTCCCGGAGCATCTTCCGGACGCACTCTCTTGCTTCCGCATACCCGCAGGAAAGGGGAACCGGGCATTGAATGGTCTTTCGTTCCCCCTTACAGTCCATCAGCAGATCATAGGTTTTGGAACCACTCATCGCTTCATTACAGCGGGTATCCACCACCCGCTTGGCCTCGTAAGAGCGAAAACCGTCTACCCCATAGGTTTCACACAAAAACCCCCGTTCCGTTTGCTTCACCCGCAGAATCCCAACCCCAAAAAGGGTGTGACATTCCTTGAGGTAAACATAAAGCTCCCCATCGTTTTCCCGGCCGAAAAATTCATAACCCGCCTGTTGCCGTTGCTCTAAAATCAGGCATTTTTCGCCATACCGATGGCCGATCCCTGCGGCGGCATAGGTGGCGCCCAAAACAAGTATTTCGTACATTGTGCTCTCCTCTAAATATCGTTTTCTTGATGATATGGTATCTTAAAATCCCATTATTTTCTACCTTTTTTATGCTTAATTATTTCGATTTCTTGCATTTTAAACAAATCCGTGATATTCTTTTAATGAGGTGAGCAACGTGATCGTTACCAATAAAGATTCCTTTTCCGTGCGATTGATGCAAAAGGAAAAAAATGCTTTGACCGCTCCAAAAGACACCTATTATGCCGAATATCGGATCTGCCTGGCGTTGGCAGGGGAGGCAAACTGGGAAATTGAGGATCGCACCTATCGGATCCAACCGGGAGACATCGTCTTTTTGAATATCGGCCAACGGCGGCAGTTCACTGCCTTTGGAGAAGAAGGGTTTCAACTTTGTATTTTCACCCTGAACCGCAGTGCTTTTTCGGAGCTGCACTACTTCACCTTCTTTTTGGATCGAGTCAAACGTCAGCAGAACCTTTTTAAAAACAGCCCCCTTTCCCCCATTCTGTTGGAAGCCTTTAAAGAATGGAACGAAAATCGCCCCCATTACCGGGAACTGATCTCAGCCAAACTGACAGAGTTTTTCATCAAAGCAGAGCGGGAGGCGGGCTATTCCGCCCCCTTGGACAAAAACGGCCTTGATCTGCTGTTACAGATGGATGGAATCGATAAGGATATTGAAGCGGGCTTGCGCCTGCGGGAGATCGCCCAAAAGGCGGGATTGAGCGAAAGCGCCTTTTCCCGCCGCTTTTCTGCGGTTAACGGTATCTCCTTCAAACAATACAGTATTGAAAAAAAGCTGCAACGGGCCATCCTTCTTCTAAAAACCACCGATCTCAAGATGATCGATATCGCCGCCGAAAGCGGTTTTGAGAGCATCAGCGGATTTTATGATGCCTTTAAAAAGAAGACCGGCACCACCCCGAATCAATTTATTCAGGAATAGCAAAAAAGCGGAGCATTTGCTCCGCTTTTTTCAATCTGTCTCAGCGTGATCGATGGCAATATAGGCCAATAATCCGCCCCAATGATAAAACCGATCGCTCCTGACAACGTCACAGCCCATACCGTTATCCCCGTTGTAATTTTCGTGGACGTGACCGTGAAGCCGCCATTCCTTCAAAAGAAGGGCCTCCGATTTCTCAGCAAGCTCCGCACACTCCTTTTTCAAGCCCGCATACTTCATGGCAACGTAGGCCAGGAAATTGGTCGGTGCCCAGATACGCCCCCGCCAATAATCCTGTTCCGGATATGCGGGATGGTTTCTTGTGCAGGTCGGCATAATAAACTCTCCCCAGAATTCATCGGGGTTATAGAAATGCTCGTCCATCATCCGGCGCTTCTGTACTTCCGTTACACAATCGGCATTCAGGGCATAGAAATTCGTCGGCGAAATGCACCGGGAAAAAGAACCGTCGCGAAGGTCTTTATTGAGAAACATTCCAAAATCATCATCCCACAGCGTCATCAAGGCGCTTTCCACCTTTTCTTTTCTTGCCTGAAGTTCAGCGATAACGCCCGGGTGATCGGTGATTTCTGCCAACTCGATCAAACAGCGGCAATCAAGAATATACATCCCCATCAAGCCAACGTCGGCAAGCAACATGATATGCCGTTCCTGATCAAAACCCATATCGTCGTACATGGGCGTGTTATCCATTCCGCTTTCAAAAATGGCGCCCTGCAGCACGTTGTGGCGGCCAAACTCTCGGTAGGTTCCAAACTGCGGAACGATGGGATTGGAGCCCCAACACATATACCCCTCCTCCGTCATCCGGTTTTCGGAAAACCAGCGGTTCCAATTCAGCAAAACCGAAAACACGTGCTCCGCAAACCATTTTTCGGGGTACCGCTTATAGATCTCCAGGCAGGCAAACGCCCCCACCGGCGGTTGCGAATGGTCATATATTTTTTGGTTGAAGGGGCAGGAGTAATTGGAGATAAAGCCCTCGTCCGTAACCTCGTCCGTGATCGCAATGGCGTTGAGCTGCGCCAGCTCCTTATCCTCCAAAGAGGCCATAAGCGCCGCAAAATAACTGTCCCAATCAAAAAGAATGTACCCGCCGTACTTCAGATTCCAGATCCGGGAAACGGGGGAACAAATACGGTCGTGTTCACATTCATAGATCGTATTCCACGCCAGGCACGTCTTCATAGCAGTATACGCCTCGGAATGTTCTCCGAAGGCCCGGTTCTTCTCTTCCAGTTTTTGCAGTGCCGTTTCATATAGGTCCGCCGCTTCTTCCACCGAACACGGACAAGTGGAGACGACGATGGGGGCATCCAGGGTCACGGCGATATAGGGGGATAACGAATGGGTATGCTGATGCTCAACGGTCGGGCAGGAGGTATAGATCTCAAAGCGCCGACCGCCGCATTCTCCGTAGATCCTTCCGTCCTTTTTAAAAATACCGCCCTCCTTCCCCCACAGAAGGCAAGCCTCTATAATAAGTGTTGGGGCTTTGTATTTTCCGATCTCCGTTGGCGTAAGCAAAATGATCTGCTCATCGTTATGCACAACCGTCTTAACGTCCAATTCCAGGTTGTGATGCTTCACCCTCATATGGGTACAACTGCCGTCATAAGAACGCTTTCCGGGAAAGATCTGCTCATCGTCGGCATCCTGCCGCCCGATCAGGCATTCGCGAATGAGCTTTGAGCTGTATTCTCTGATGCAAAGATTTATGGTAAAGCCTTCCGGCAAATGGGAATAGGAAAGAACGTTTAAGGTGTTCCAGGTATTCCATCCGACGTTTGTTCGCTTCTTCAGTTCGGTATAATCCATTGTGATCCCCCTTTTATTTTTGTCCATTATACTAAAAAGGTCGCTGCTCCGTCAATGAGAATTTTTTAGATGATCTCTGCATCCTTTTTCAGAGTGGTGCCTTTGTTTTTTCGGTAAAGCTTGGCCAGATAATGCGCATCAGAAAAGCCCACCGCCTCTGCGATCTGCTGCATCCCCATATTGGTGGCATAAAGCCGACGCGCCTCTTCGAACCTGAGCTCGTTGCGATAATCGATGGGCGACATCCCAATGCACTTACCAAACTTCTTTCGGAAGTTGCTTTCGCTCATGGCACATTGCTCCGCATAGCTCTTAACAGGCAGATTTTCGGCATAATGATCCCGAATAAAATGAAGGGCTTGTTTCAAAGATAATAGTTCCTTGGGCTCCATAAAAACCGAGGAGCAAAGGCTATGAAGCAGCTGACCCAAAGCGGTCTTCAGGCTAAAGAGCGGAATGATGGGATTTTTATACAACTGCTCCAGCAGATAGACCTTCTCGGCGATCCGCAGAGCTTCCGCATTAAAATTGCAGTAAACGTCTTTTTTTACGGTGATGAGTTCCCCCGAGGGCTCCACCATATCAAAACAGATCCCGATCCCGCTGACCTTTTTGGTATCGGTGGCCAGGGATATCGTTTTATACTCCGTTTGATCGGGGATCATCAGGATCGAGCCGCAGGGAACGTGGAGGGTCTTGCCGTTGATCCGATAGATCCGCTCCCCTTCCGTAACAAGATGCAAAATATTCTTTCTTCTGCCCTTGCCCATATAGTTCACCACGTGTTGATGTTTAAAATCCGTTTGGCAAACAGTGATATTCTGCAAGTCGAAATCGCAATAGATCAGTTGGGATAAGCTTTTTTCCTGCATAGGCTCCCTCCTTTTTAATTTGATTATAGCAAGAGCGCAAAAAATGTCAATGAAATTTGATCGAATCATACCCTAAAACCGATTGAAACAGGACTTGTGCACGCCCGAAAACTCCACTATACTTAAATAAAAACACGATTTCGGAGGGCTGACCTATGAAAAAAGTTCGTATCGGGTTGATCGGAACGGGCGGAATCTGCCGGGGCAAGCATATCCCCGGGTATCTTGCGTGTCCCGAATGTGAGATCACAGCGCTTTGCGATATTGACCCCAAAGCACTGGAGAAAACCAAGGATAAGTATGATCTGCACCATCTTCCCTGCTTTGAGAACTACAAGGATCTGCTGGACAGCGGACTGGTGGATGCGGTGGATATTGCCACCAGCAACGACGTGCACGTTAAAATCGCCCTGGACGCTTTGGATGCGGGACTCCCCATCAGCATTGAAAAGCCCATCGGGATGAATATGGAGGAAAGCCTTAAACTGCTGAAAAAATCCAAGGAAACGGGACTCCCGGTCTTCGTTTGCTTTTCCTGGCGGTATAATAAGTTCCCCCGCTATATGAAACATCTGATTGACCAAGGCGAGATCGGCGAGATTTATCACATCTACGTTAAATGCATCAAAGACAGCGGCCTTTGGGCAGGGCGCCGGCTGGAATGGCGGTTCATTGAAGAAAAAGCAAGTTCCGGCGTGCTTTGCGACCTGGGCTCCCATATGTTCGATGCCATCCGCTTCTTCGGCGAAGAGATCGAATCGGTCTACTGCGACCGGGGGATCATCATCAAAGAACGTCAAAAAATCGATTCCGTTGAATGGGCGCCGGTTACCACCGACGACTGGAGCAATGCAGTTTGCCGGCTGAAAAGCGGCAGAGGCGCAACGGTCACCCTCTCCCGCACCGCCATTGCAGAAAAGGACACGATTGAATTCTACGTTTCCGGCGCCAAGGGTGCTTTGCGCTTTTTGTACCAAGCCGGGGCCTCCGGCCTGACCCTCTGCAAAGGGGAAGACCTGAAGACCTTTTCCTTCCGCCCCGTTGAGATCCCCGAGGATTTCCAAAACCTGAACCAAAGCCAATCCTTTGTCCATATCCTGCGGGGAATCCCGGACGAATACGCCTCCACCATCGTGGATGGGATCCGAAGCCAGGCCGCCATCGACGGTGCCAAGCTTTCCTCCCAATGCCAAAAGGCCATCGTGCTGGATGAGCTCCTGAAAGGAGAAGCCTAAAATGAAATACGGAACTTTAGTCAGAATTCCTGAATTTTGTGATCTGAAAGCCACCTGCGAAGAAAAGTTCGCCCTGGTGCAGAAAATGGGGCTGGAATCCTGCCAGTTGGTCTATAAGCCCAAGGTTTATACCGATGAGGCCGCAGATATCATCCGAGAGACCGCCGCCAAATACGGCATTGAGATCTCGGCGCAGTTTTGCGGCTATTATGACAAAATGTCTGTAAACAACAGTTTCAGCCACCGGCTCGTTGGTATCAATTCTCCTTTTTTCGGCGCTTCGCGGATCGAGTATCTCCTTTCCGCCATCCCCTTTTTAAAGCGGTTGGGCATTACCGATATGATCATCCACGCCGGACATTTTTCCAACGATCCCTATGCGGAGGATTATATCAATATGCGCTGTGCCGCCGGACTGGTTGCAAAAAAGCTGAAAAAGGAGGGGCTCAACCTGCTCTTTGAAACCGGAGCAGAAACCCCCATTGCTCTTTTGAGACTGATCCGGGATATCGGGTTGGATAACGTTTTTATCAATCTGGATACGGCCAATGTGATCCTTTATGGCAACGGGAACCCGGTGGATGCCCTCTATACCTTCGGCAAATACGTGCGGAACGTTCACGCCAAGGACGGCCTGCCCCCCACAGACCCCGATAAGCTGGGCGAAGAAGTGCCCATCGGCACCGGCTACGTGGATTTCGAAAAGGTCTTCCGCTCTCTCCACGACCTGGGCTACGATCGGTTCATCACCATTGAGCGAGAGCTGAAGGAAGGCGACCAAAGCCAAGCCATTATGGAAGCAATGGATTATCTGAAAACCGTCCAAGGGCATTATTACAACTAAAAAAATAGCAGACCGTTAGGTCTGCTATTTTTTAATCCATATACTTTTTCTCGTAATCGGGAACCGAGATCACCTGATCGGTCAGGCGGGATTCCTCCGCCGCAAAGACCATCATATGATTCTTGCAGGAAATACCGATCTCACTGACCTCGTGAGCCTTAAGTTCACCGGTGATATAGCGGTAAAGGGCGTTCACAATGCCCGCATCTCCACCGCCGTGGCCGGAAACGATGCTATCCCCGGCAATGGTAATCTGATCCGGCTGCAAAGTCTCCATTTTACGGCTTTCAAAATTATAGAAGGTGAACTGATCCCCATTATAATTATCCATATTGGCCCAAAGTTCGCCCTTGGTGCCCATAATATGGGTCTTGCGACCGCCCTTGGTAAAGGCGGTCATGGTCATATTCACCGTCACGTCCCCCTCAAAGAGCATATTGACGGTCTGGTGATCCACCACGTTATTATTGCATTTAAAAATACACTTGCCGTATTGGGTGGTCTTCATCGCCTCCAGCACCTGCTCATCGGTAGGATCCGGCACCATGGTAGAAGCATCCCGGAACCACTTGTTTTTCTTATCCTCATAATAGAGTTTCATTGCGTTGTAATAGCAGGTATCAGCGGCAGGACATCCCTCGATGCATCGCTCCGGGGAACCGGCGGGAGCATTTTCTCTTCTGAAATATTTCAAGGACCCGAAGGATTGGATCTTTTGGCAGTTCTTATCCAAAAGCCATTGCAGGATATCCAGATCGTGGCAGCATTTTTGCATCAGCATAAAGGAGCTTTCCTCCGCATTCCCCCAGTTCCCCCGCACAAAGCTGTGGCTTTGGTGAATATTTCCAACGGCTTCGATATGCTCCACCGAAACCACCTCACCTACTATGCCGCTTTGGATGATGGACTTTAACTGGTTGAAGAAGGGGGTATAACGAAGGACGTGGCAAACCATAATCTTTCTGCCGCATTTTTGGGCTTGCTTATAGATGGCGGCGCACTCTTCAGCGGTGGGAGCTACCGGCTTTTCCAACAGCAGATCATAACCCAGTTCCAGCGCTTTCATGGCCGGGGCAAAATGCATCCGATCCATGGTAGAGATAATGGCAATGTCTGCAAATTTGGGCTCCGCCAGAATCGTTTCCCAGGTATCATAGCACCGGGCGGGCTCCACTCCGTGCTTTTGGCGAATATAATCCCGCCGTGCTTCGATGGGTTCTGCCACCCCAACCACCTTGAAGCGGTCAGGGAATTCCCCCATAATATCCGTATATCGACTGCCCCGTCCGCCGGCGCCGATGACGATCACTTTTAAAGGTTCCATCCAAAACTCCTCCATATTTTCAAAGATTTGACTTTTAAAGATCTTTTTGCTAAAATGGATTTATCACATAGATTTTAACGGTTTTCGGCAAAAAATACTATGGATATTTATATACATAATCTTCGATTTTATATAGGAGTCCGTTATGTCTTTTTCATTGGACCAAAACCTTCGGATCACTGAATTACACACCTTTTTCCGCAAGACCCGCACCGCCGACTATCGGTTTCCCGGCGAAAGCCACGATTTTTGGGAGTTGGTCTGTGTAGAAGAGGGACGGGTGGGGATCACAGCCGGAGAACAGATCTTAGAACTGGAAGCAGGACAGGCTTTTTTGCACCCGCCTATGCAATTTCACAGTATCTACAGCACCGGCGACAGCTGTCCCACCTATTACGTTTTCACCTTCGCCGGGGTGAACGTGCCCGATTTTAAGGACTGCATTTGCCGGATCCCGGATCTTTCCCGGGTAAAAAGCCTTTACGAGCTGGGGCGCAAGACCTTCTATATGCACGAAGGCTGGATCCAGCGGCTGATGACGGAAGCCCCCAATCCCCTTCTGTTCACGAAGCAGCTGGAACTGTTGCTGTTGCAACTTTCCCAAAAGGAGCCGCCCCGTAACCGTACCCAAAGCGCCCAAAACTATGCGTTCATTATGCAGACCATTCATCAAAATCTGCATCGACGGTTAACCGTTCCGGAACTGGCCGCCCTTTGCCGGATGAGCGAGATCAACCTGCAAAAAACCTTTTCCCGCTATGCGGGAGTGGGCGTGATGGAATATTTTACCCGCATTAAAATGCAACGGGCCATCGAATTTTTGCGTCAAGGCCTTTCGGTGAAAGAAGCGGCCCTGCAACTGGGCTATAAAGACCAAAACTATTTCAGCACCGCCTTCAAGCGCATCACCGGCCACGCCCCCACCGATTACCGATAAAAACAGCCGCCCGAAAAAGAGTTGTGATCTTCTCTTCTTCGGGCGGTTTTATTCAATTACTCCCCTTCGATCAGGGTCTTGGTGTCAATATTCATAAATTTTTTAAAGGAATGGAACAGGGTTCTCTGATCGTAATAGGCGTCGAATTCGATCTCGTGGCGGCCTGCATTGGTCAGGAACTCCAGGAACAATTTGCTTGCTTCCTCGTTCTTCCCCAGGGCGAGGGCGATGAGAGCCTTAGCCAAACCTTTGCAATATTCGGTGTGGAACCGCAGCATCCGATAAGAGATCGCCTCAGGACGGCAGGCATAGGTGGTATGAGCCTTCGCCAGAGCCAATCCTTCCTCGGCCAGCGCCTCTACCTTCTTCAATTGCTCAGCCATAGCGGGGTTATAATGCTTGCTGATAGAAAGATCCACAGACTTTTCGCCGCTCACATAAGCAAAATCGAAGGCATCGGAGATCTTTTGCATATAATCGGCAACCTTCTTCCAATCGGCACCGTAGGCATGGCTCATAAAGTCTTCCACGATCTCTTCATAGGAAAGATCGTTATCAAAGAGCGCCATAGCGTAGGTATACATATTCAGACCGTTGGGGAAGAAGCTTCTCTGGGAGCCATCTTCCACGTAGCCGTCGATCCCCAGTGCCTTCAGGCCGCGGATATCGTCGTAGATCCGGCGGCTGAAATACATCGCACCGGGATCCCGGTACTGATGGAGCCAGAAATGATATTCATAGCTGAAGCAGGGACCCTTCCAGTTTTCCTTCCAGGTTCTCAAAAGGGCGATATTTTCCTCGCCGGAAACGGGGCGTTCCCAGGCGTTGCGCACGTATTTGGGGGCGGCAGGGATCTTGCTTTCCCCGTTCATACTGGTGGTATAGGTACGGGTGATGGGGGCATAGAGCAGAGAGAACCGCTTGGGGTTCTTAATAAAGATCTTTTCGGGGCCCCACAAAGTATCCACATAGCAGATAAAGACGATCCGGGTAGCCAGGTTCCGGGCGGTGAGCAGCTCATCCAGCTCGTTCATGATCATCATATAATAATCCGTGGGGATCATCTTACGGCATTCATCACATTCGCAATGGTTACAGGAGCCATCCGCCAGCCAAACGTGCAGGAAATCTACGTTCTGATGCTTTTCCGCATAATCGGCAATAGCCTTAGCCATAATGGAACGGGTCAGGGGGTTGGACATACAGAGGTTGGTGTTCAAAGGTACACCGCCCCGGAATTCCCGTACACCGTTCAGCAACGCCAGATGTTGGCGGCTTTCCTCGGGGATCTCCTGGGTGGTAACAGCCCAGCCCTCGGTGGAATCAAAGCCGTAAGGATCGGCAGTCCAGCCGTGGCCCATATCGTGGAACTGCAGGCCACGCTTAGCCATTTCTACTTCGCAAAGGCGCTTCCACTGCTTCACCTGATCATAGGATACCCGCTCAGGGGCACGGTTCATCTCGTTGCCTCTGTGGCTATAGTAGTTATTATAATAGGTATAGGGGTTATCAAACTCGATCATATAGACGTTCATCCCTACCTTGGGGTTGAAGTCGATGGTCTCCATCATACATTGCTGGCTTTCGGCGCCTTCGTTGCAAACACCGCGGAATCGCTGATCGGCCATCTTATGGTATTTGACGGGTTCAATATCCTTCATAGGAATATATTCACCGTCGATCCCGGGATACAGCCAGCGGCAACCGTTCTCCCGGAAGAAGCGATACACTGCCATCAAAATACTGCGGGGGTTACTGCCGGCAATGATACCGCCCTTTTCGTCGGTATCAATATGTAAAATATCATCCAATACCGGATCGGCCGCCTCGGACATATCCAGGCCGAAATCCTCCATCAGACCCAAGCGGAAGCCATCCTTGGCGCCGGGTTCATAGATGATATCGATCTCCGGGGTTTCCGGCATCATCATTCTCAAATACTTTTTCAGTTCTTCTGCGGCAAAGTCCACCACGTGGTCTGCCCGCATTTTTTTAATTTGAAACATAACACACCTCCGTTATTGTTTTCCATCGAAATTTTAACATAGAAAAACGCCAAATACAAGAGCATAAATAAAAAAAGGTAAATATTTCCGTAAGTAAAACGAAAATATTTACCTTTCGATTTTAGGTTTTCAAAAGTTTCAGCATCGTTTCGCCTTCGGCGATATAATAATCGGCCAAAACCGCCATTTTATCCTGATCGTAGTTGAAGGGATCATAGATTCCAACGGTTTTCATTCCGATGGAGTGGGCGGTGCAAAGGGCCACGTAGGAATCCTCAAAAACAAAGGTTTCTTCTTTAGGAGTGCCCAGCTGCTCCAAGGCCGCCAGATACACGTCCGGCTGATCCTTGCCCACGCCGAAATCCTTGCAGGAAAGCAAGATGGAAAAATAATCTCGAAGCCCGCAGGTCTTCAGACAAATTTCCAGCATCGGCACCGCCGAGGCGGAAGCCACGCACATTTTAACGCCTTTCTTTTTCAATTCTTCCAGATATTCTTTCACACCGGGTTTAGCCTGGACCCGTTCCCGGTAAAACCGGGCCATATACTCTTCGGTATAGGCCAAAAATTCCTCGTAGCTTTCCCCAAAGCCAAACCGCTCGTGCAGAATCTTCACACACATAGGCAGGGTGGTGGTACGGATGGTCTTATCCGTTTCCGTATCCGGGGCAAAGGCTTTTCCGTTCAGATATTTTTTGCTCAGTTCCTCCCAAAAGCAGCCCCAAAAGATCAGGGAATCCACCAGGGTTCCGTCCATATCAAAAATTGCGCCTTTTAGATCCATTGGTTCCTCCTGATCAGTTCCGGCAACTCTGCCACACTATCCACAACGTATTCTGCATCAAAAGCTTCCGGCATGGTGATGAACCCGGAAGGTTTCACCAAAACCGGGACATAGCCCACTTTCTTGGAGCCTAAGTAATCGTTGATGGGGTGATCCCCAACATAGAGCAATTCCCCGGGCTCCGCCTGCATCCGGCGGGTCATTTCTTCAAACAAAAGGGGATCGGGCTTTTGCACCGGGAAATCCCCGGCCAGAATGATCTCATCCAGCAAGGGGGTCAGCCCCAGAAGATCCACCTTCTTTTGCTGAAGCTCTGCTTTCCCGTTGGTGATCAACCCGGTCTTCAGCCCCATGGTGTGAAGCTCGTCCATCAGTTCCTTTTGGAAGGAGAAGGGCACCGCATAGGTGCTTTGAAAATGCTCGTGAACGATCCGCAAAGCACCATCGTAAGAAATATCCCGTCTGAGCACCTTTTTTTCCACCAGATAACCAAACATCGTATACCAACCGTAGGGGGCCAACCGCCGATCCGCATAAATGAACGCCTCGGTAAACTGTTCCTCGGTCACGCCCTCCTCCAGCCATTCTTTAATGGCCTTGTAGGCCTCCGGCGCATAGGAATACAACGTAGCGTAGCGGTCGAATAACGTATGGTCCAGATCAAAAACAACACCTTTGATTTTCATTTTTACTCCTCGTAGATCAATTTGCCCATCAGGCGCACCATTTTGCTGTTATATTTACTCCAATCCCGGGTGGAAACGGTTCGCTCCAGATTCCAGACCCGTTCCGAAAGGGCAGCACAGTTTTCCACCACCCGGCCGCAGGATTGCTCAAAGCCCATCTCCCACATACAGACCTGGCCGCCCAAGACCTGATCGGTGGGGTTCAGATGAATGGGGTTCAGGGTGGCTTCGGATTTTTCCCACCAATGATCCCATTCGTAAACGTTCCAGTTCATAATATCCTGGGCGCTCCAGCGGTGATTCAGGCTATCCACGATATAAAGGGGTGCCCAGGAGCAGTTGATGATCTTAAAACCCTCTGCCACCAGGTCGTAGGCCATATGATAATGGGATTCCCAAGCGATCACAACGGTGTCCCGGGGGATATATTGCAGGCCCTTTTTGGGGAAGCCCTCCCAGACGATGGGGGTTCTCCCCAGGGAGAAGACGATGTCTGCCACCCGGCCGACGAATTCGCTGTAAAGCTCGTAAACGTCTTCGATGCCCTTTTCCGCCATATAGTTTTGGCAATGCACGCAATGGCTCCAATTCTGAATGGCCGCCTCGTCGCCGCCGATATGGATATAGGGAGAATCCGGGAACATTTCGGCAATTTCCGTCAGCAACGTGCGGATCCCTTCCATGGTCTCCGGCTTTCCGGCGCAGAGCAGGCTGTCCACCTGAACCTTCACGCCCTCCTCCGTGACCAGCTGGGCGCCTTCCCCAACCATTTCATTCCCGAAGGTAGACCGATATTCCCGATTCAGGGATGCGGCGTGGCCCGGAGCCTCAAACTCGGGGATCAAAATGACACCCCGCGCCTTAGCATAGGCACAAAGTTCCTTGATCTCTTCAAAACTATAATGATAGCCGGGGGTGGAGATCTTCGGGAAAGCCTTGGAGGGTAACCGATAGCCCTGGTCGTCAATAAAGTGAATATGCAGATATTTCAGTTTCAGCAAAAAGCAGATATCCACGTACCGCAGTAACCACTTAAAGGGATGCCAAACCCGGGCCAGATCCACCATCAGGCCCCGGTAATCCTTATCCGGATGATCCTCGATCCGCACCCGCTCAACGGTGATCCCCTCCTCCCCGGATTCCACCAACTGTAAGGCGGTAGCCATGGCGGAGCAGATGCCCTCCGTATCAGAGGCCATCAACTTCAATCCATCGTTGGAATCGAATACGTAATGGGCGGCGGGCAGGTTCCGATCCAAAATCAGTTGAAGGCCGCCCTCGCCTTCCTTTAGTTCTTTTTTATGGATCTTTTGAAAGGCGGTACAAAAAGTTTCAGCAAAATTCTTCCATTCTGCGGGAAAAGAAATGCAGGCAGGTAAGGTTAGAACACCCTCTGCGGGGATCGCCTTTTTGGGGCGTGGGATCATCAATTCGACCATTTTTTTCGGGCTCCTTTGTTTTGATGCTTTCATTATACTGATTTCGTCATCTTTTTACAAGTATTTATTGACCTTTTAAAAAAATCATACTATAATCAAAGCAAAATCACCCCCGGAGGTAAAGGAATATGTTTTACGGAAGAGTAACCGATCATAAGGGCACACCCCTGCGGGATGTTCCTGTCAGCGATGGACGGAATATTGCCCTGACCGACGGAGAGGGCAACTATACCCTGCCCGGTTGGGAGCGGGCCCACGTCATCCACGTGAACACCCTGACCCGGGATCATTTTGATTGGTTTATTTATATCGACGGGCGGGAGCGCTACGACTTTGCCATTGAGCCCGTGGAAACGGCGGAAGAGTTTTCCTTTCTGCACGTTTCCGATACAGAGATTGAAGGGGAACCGCCGGTCACCTTCATTCCCTTTATGCAGGAGACTGTCAAAACCCACTCTCCGGCCTTCTTTATCAACACCGGGGATATCTGCCGGGAGGATGGGCTCCGTCGCCATTATTTATGTATGAATCGGGAAACGGTGGGTTGCCCGGTGCGGTGGGCCATCGGCAACCACGATTTCACCGGCGAACCCTATGGAGAGGCCACCTATGAACGGTTTTACGGCCCCACCTGGTATTCCTTTGATTGCGGCAAGATCCATTTCGTCACCCTTTCCATCGGCAAGGGGGAAAAGCCCAGCGGCTATCTGCCGGAGGATCAATGGCTATGGCTGATGGAGGATCTCAAGCGGATGCGCCCCGATCAACGGCTGATCATCTTTAATCACGGCACCTGCGAACCGGATGAGTTCGGCTTCTGCCCCAAGATCGGCGACCTGGAATTCAACCTGCCCAAAGAGGGGCTGATCGCCTGGATTTTCGGGCATCTCCACGCCTGGATCTGCCATCCACACGGCGAAGTATTAAACGTCTGCTCCTCCCGCCCCAACAGCGGCGGGGTTGATTCCGCCCCCGCCGGCATCCGGAAGGTATCTTTAAAAGACCATCAAATAAGTTCTGAAATGATCTACTATGCCCTGGAGGAAACCGAAAGCGAAGGCTTTTTGACCCAATACACCCTGCCCGGGCGAGTGGAATACGCCACTCCTCTGCCCATCGGCGAAGACCTGATCTGCTGCACCAACGAAGAGGGCTGGCCCAAGGATTGCGGGATCTTCCGCCTGCGGCCCGATGGCACCCTTGCCTGGCAATTCAAGGTTGAAAACGGCTTCAAAAATGAAGGTGCACTATTGAAGGGGCGCTATTATAACCAGGATACCACCGGCCATCTGTTTTGCCTGGATGCCGAGACCGGTGTTCTTCTTTGGGAGCATCAGGCCAAGCTTTACGAGGTGGTTCGGGCCCACGGCAACGTGACCCGAATGAACGTTTTGGCAGCGGGCGACAAGATCATCGCCGGCAACGCCGAGCAGCTGACTGCCTATAACGAGAATGGGGAGGTTCTCTGGATGGGCGGCATCCCCAAGGCCCCTTCCGGCCCGGGACGGTTACTCTATGATGCCGAATGGGATCAGATCATTCTGAGCGTTCAGTGGCGCGGTCTTTTTGCTCTGGATGCCCAAAACGGCCAAATTAAATGGGAGTTCCGGGAGCCCCCCATCACCTTCCGCAGCAATACACCCCTTTTGAAGGGCGGTGTGCTTTATACCGGCGGGCTGACTACCGCCTTTTCCGTGGATGTCAAAACCGGCAAGATCCTGGCAGAACAACCGATGGAAGCCAATCTGGATGTTTGCGGCGCACCGGTTTTGGATAAAGATACCGTCTATTTCGGCTCCACCAAAGGGGTTTGGGCTTTGGATGCCAAAACCCTGCAGATTAAAAACCACTACCCCGCCGGCAACAGCCTGCTTTATACGGTGCCCTATGAATATCCCGAAAACCAGACCGTGGAGGCTTCGCCGCTCATCCGTGGGGATCAACTGATCTTTGCGGGCTGCGACGGCGTTTTGCGATTCTACCAAAAGGAAACCGGGGAACTCTTAAAAGCGGTTAAGATCGGCAGCCCCGTCCTGGCAAACCTTATCCTCCGGGAAAACACCCTGACCCTGGCCGACTTCAGCGGCCGCATCACCACCTACGAAATATAATCGGGGCTAAGCCCCCAAGGAACTTTTTGAAAAAAGTTCCTTGGGAATCCTCAAAAACTTATCATCTTCCATAGTAAAGCGGGGGCCGTAATTACGGCCCCCGCACTTATTGCATTTATTCTGACAAAATTTCCTTTTCGTGCAAGACCACACCGTTTTCTTGCAGGATCTTTTGAAGTTCCGAAACATCCAATTGAGAAAAATCGTCCGTCATTGCAGCGGCCACCCCGGCGGCCTGCCCCGTAACGGCGCAGCATGGAATCACCCGCATAATATCCCAAAGAGCATCGTTTACCGAGGTGCACCGTCCCGCAACGATCAGGTTTTTAACCTCTTTGCTATATAATGTACGGAAGGGAACCTCATAAATAGGCCCACGCTTTCGCCAGTTTGAAACCATTCCGATGGAATCTTCAAAATAAGTATGCTGCTCCGTATCGGCAAGTTCATATTCGCCAACGATCTTTCGGGTCATACGAAGTTGCGGAATGGTGGCAAGGGTGGAGATCACCGTTTGGGGATCTTTTTCCCGTTTTTGCAACCAATGCTCGAAGGTCTTTTGGTGAGAAAGGCATACCATATCAGAAATCTCCTTCCCATCCAGCCCCGTAAAACGGCGGTCGCAAAGAAACTTCTTGCCGTGGCCCTTGTTCAGTTCTTCCTCCGGCACGTCAGCTGCCCCCAGTTGCTGCAGGCGATAACCCTTTTCATCGGTATAATAATACCAGGCAGCCAGCATATTTCCTTTTTCGTGGGTGGCTGTGGGCGCCCCTGCAAATTTTGCGATATCGCAATCCCCTGTAGCATCCACCACCGAGCAAACCTCATAGGCGTTACGGCCGGATTTATTTTCCACATAAAGCCGCATGATCTTTTGATCCCGGACCTCTGCATCCACTACGTAGCTTCCGTAAAGAATATCCACGCCGTGGTCCAACAGCAGTTTTTCGGCCAAAATAGAAAATAGTTGGCCGTTATACTGCACCATATACCGTTTATCGTTTTCTGTGCGGGTTCCTTTATGATCCAGCCAATTTTCAGGGTAGCGATCCTCTGCTCCATAAGAAATCGATAACTTCAGCAGTTCTTCGGCGATTCCAAAGGAAACCTGATGTCCGTAGCCATCGCAAAGGGGCAGGTAGATGGTCACCAAGCCCACCGTTCCCAATCCGCCGAGTAGATATTCTTTTTCAAAAAGAACCACCTTTTTCCCCTGACGGGACGCCGCCAAAGCGGCAGAAATTCCGGCAAATCCTCCACCGCATACCGCAACATCATATTTCATTCGTCATCCACTCTTTCCTATGATTTTTATGATACGATCATTATATCATTTTCCGTTTCTAAAGTCAAATCAATCGCTGTGCGAACTCACCTTTTTTATTGCTCGCCTCATCAGAGCAGTTGTTCGCCGCTATCGTCATCAAATACGGCCGTTGTATAGGGAGGAAGTTGAACGGTAATGGTCCGATCGGAGCGGAAATGCAACGTCATCTCACCACCTACCGTCGTGTTGACCGCCACCAAATTGTTGCCCGCCAACACCGGATCATTTCCGTTTTTAATATACATATGCACACCGGTTTCCTCAAAAATACGACGCATCAACATTTTATCGGGTAACACACCGGCAAAGTACCACGTATTCCCTTTTCGTGCGGCGGCGATCTTTCCGCTTTGTGCATATACGGCCAACGGCTCCACCGTCTTATCGCAGATTGCAAACTGAGGCACCGCATCGATCTTATGGGGTAGAATTCTGCCCTCCGGTGTGAAGCATTCGTTTTCATTTTCGGTTTTGCATATCTGCATACCGACGGTGTTGGAAATATGTGCGGTTTCCGGCGTTTCACCGCAATAGCCCGGCGCATACAGCCACACTGTGGGCTTATCCTTCAATAATCGTTGCATCTTCTTCCGCTGTTCCATGCTCATCCACCATTCATTGAACAGAATCACACAGCGATAACGGTCCAGTTCCGCCATATCCAGTTCATTAAGATAAATGCAATCGTATACTGCGCCGCAACGTGCTATGGCTTCAACCAATGGATAAACCATATCCGGGCTATCGCTGAGAGCAAAATGGACTTTAGGGTCATAAACGATCAGCACATCCGCCACAGGCTTGTATTCCTTCAACAAATATGTTTCACTCAACGCCAGCAGCCGACCGATCTCTTGCATCAGTTCAGGGGTATCCCACCACCCATTTTTTCGATATACGCTGCCGGCCTCGCTGTTTTGTCCGTTTGGATCCACCAATCGAGGAATGATCCGATGATCGTAATACCACATTCCCTGCCCCGATAGCAACGGTTGCAATACATTCCGGCGTAGCTGAGCAACGGTAATATGCCGCAGCGCCGGGTCGCCGCCAATGAAATATTCGGTTCCCATCGGATGCTGATCCATTTCAGTCAGCCACAGCATTCCTCGTAAGCGAGCTGATTCCAGCAACCCACGTTGCAAAGGAATACCCTCCGGTTTTCGGTTGTCCAAATAAGGAAATGGGCCGCAAAGAAAATCGACCACTCCCCCGGCCTTATACAGCAACTCCGGCATCAAATGACCTCGAATACAAATATTTTTCTGCCCACAGCCCTGATAATATCCGTAAAATGCACCGGCCAACACGTGGGGCATTTTCTCTTTGATGATGCGGCAAAAATGCAGGATCGCTTCCGGTCCTGCCCGCTGGACGGTCTCCTGCGCATCTATCGTGTTTTGTGCCTTGGAGGGATCCCGAAAAATGCCGTCGTCCCCGGGGCGGGTGGTTTCCGGCGAAAATATCGCCGTATCAAAGGTCACCGACGGTTGGTTCCACGCAGCCTGTAGGTTTTCCTCGGTTCCATATTTCTCACGCAGATACCGACGAAACCGGACCTGCATAGGCTTGCTGCAATCCACACCCCATTGATGCCATTCGCCATATACACCGCAGGCCACCTGAATCCCTACCAGGGCATCCCCCTCTTTGGTTCCGTCCAACTGGTCGCACAAAGCCGTCAGCACATAACCGGCTTCCGCCTTCCATTTTTCCGATGCCAGGCTAACCCGCATATGGTGGGAGTCATCGTCCCGAATCAACCGATCGCTCTCCCCATTATCCAGACCAGGAACATCCCGACCGTCTTCTTCCCGATAGATCACCAACTCATCGGGATTATCCCGCATCCACCAATAGGGCGGGTTCATATGCAACCGCAAAATAACGCCCGCATTGGGATTAGCATCTAGCGCACCGGCGATCTCCGCTTTCAAGGCATCCCCTTCAAAAGGGGTAATCCGATGCCAGCCCAGCAACAAATTGCTGTCCACCTGCACCAAGTGCACCCCCTGCTGGGCGAAATTGCGAATATTGCGCTGTGCCTGCACCGTATTGCTGTTGGCAGCCGGAAAATCACTGACCCCATAGACTATGGGCAGTTCACGTTTTCCGTTGATATACAATGCAGGAACGCCGTGTTCCTGTCGGATCTCGCTGAAATACTTCAAAAAGATGCCCCCTTGCTGACTGTTTTTTCTTGGGTTCAGTATATCCTTTTTCCAAAAAAATGTCAATGAGCGGGAGCCTTATAAGGCTCCCGCTCAGACTGTCAAAAAAGGCACCGACCGCAGAAAAAAAGAAAAATGTATGTTCCCCATAAGCGCCCCTTGCCTAAACCACGCGTAAGCGTGGCGAGGGGATATTTTAAAGGAAAAAATG
>JAZQAR010000041.1:0-22895 GCA_045545315.1 Eubacteriales bacterium
ACCACATGAAAAAGATCACCCATAGAGATCTTACAGCTTGGCTGGTTTCAATCGGAATACTTATAGAGACGACCGACGCTGAGGGAAAAACCAAAATGCTTCCTGCCGTGCAAGGCGCGGCATTGGGCATTTTCCCCGAACAGCGTTCCGGTCAGCGAGGAAATTACACCGTCATTCTATATAATACCGAAGCGCAGTCCTTCATTGTCGATAACCTCGACGCAGTCCTGGCACTGGAATATAATAAAGCATAAAGTAAGTATAACTCTCCTTGTTTTACAGATACTAACAGTACAAATTTGTAAAGCAAGGAGATTTTGTATATATTATGAAAGCTACTGGAATAGTTCGTAGAATAGACGATTTGGGGCGTGTAGTTATCCCAAAAGAAATTCGCCGCACGATGAGGATCAGAGAGGGCGACCCTTTAGAGATCTTCACCGGGAAGGATGGGGAAGTGGTGTTTAAAAAATATGCGCCGATCCGGGAACTGACCGGAGTAGCGGGGGAGTTTGCGGCGGCGTTGCAGAGCGTTTGCGGCAGCTCCTGTGTTGTGGCGGATCGTGAGCGGGTGATCGCCTGCGGCGGTCCCGGCAAGCGGGAGGTTTTGGAGCGGGAGATCAGCGAATCCTGCGAGGCCTTGATCAACGATCGCCGTTCCTTTAAATCCGAGGGCGGGCAGGGGATGGCCCTTTTGAAGGATCGGGAGGATCCCCGGCTTTCTGCCGCCTGGCCCATTTTGGCCGGGGGCGATCTGGTGGGGATGATCGGTCTTTTGGATAATGGCAAGGGGATCTCCCCCGCCGAGGAAAAGGCCTTGCAGACCGGGGCGGCCTTTTTGGGGCGGCAGATGGAAGGATAAAGAAAAAATGGACTGCAGCAGCAGTCCATTTTGTATTTTTATGCCTCTTCCGGGGTAAAGCCCAGATCGTAGATCTCATCGAAGGCTTTTTTATAGCAATGGTCGCAGCCGTTGACGGTGACGGTCTGGGTGGCCAGATCCACAGTGGCATCCACCTTGATCTCGGCCATGGCCTCGGTGATGCGGCGGACGCAGTTTTCACAATGCATATCGGGTACTTTGATCTTCTTCATGGGGGTTCTCCTTTATTTCATAAATTTTTTAACGGTTTCGGTCAGTTCATCGATGACGGCGGGGTTGCCTTGGCGGACACCCTCCACCACGCAGGTCTTGATATGGGCGGTGAGCAGCTGATCGCTCAGGGCGCCCACCGCCGCTTTGGCGGCAGAAAGTTGGGTTAGGATATCGATGCAATAGGCATCTTCTTCCAACATTCCCCGGATGCCCCGGATCTGGCCTTCGATTCGGCTCAGCCGGTTCAAAAGGGCTTTTTTTTCTTGGGGGGAGCGGTATTTTTTCTTTTCACAGCAGTTGCTCACAGTTTTTTACCTCGCAATCTTAAAGCATTGGTAACCACGCAAACGGAACTCAGGGACATGGCCAGTCCGGCGATCATGGGGCTCAACAGAGGCCCGCCGAAGAGATGGAGCAGACCTGCGGCCACGGGGATGCAGATCACGTTGTAGCAAAAGGCCCAGAAAAGGTTTTGCTTGATGGTGCGCATGGTCAGGCGGCTGAGCCGGATGGCCCGGGCCACGTCCCGGGGGTCGTTTTTCATCAGCACCAGGTCGGCGGAATCGATGGCGATATCGCTGCCGCTGCCGATGGCACAGCCGATGTCGGCGGCGGTGAGGGCGGGGGCATCGTTGATGCCGTCCCCCACCATCATCACGGAGCCGTGCTTTTTCTTTAATTGTTCCACAATGGCCGCCTTTTCCTCCGGCAGAACCTCGGCAAAGACCTCATCCGCCGCCAACTCCTTGCCGATATGCTCGGCACAGGGGCGGTTGTCACCGGAAAGCAACACGGTGCGGACGTTCATTTCTTTCAGATCCCGGAAGGCCTCCCGGGAGGTGGGCTTCAGCTCGTCGGCCACGGCGATCAGCCCCAGGGCTTGGTTGCCCTCGGCCACGAACAGAACGGTCTTACCCATCCCCGCCAGCAGGTCGGCCTCGGTGCCGAAGCCCTGCAGGGTCACGCCCCGCTCCAAAAGGAACTCCTTTTTGCCTACGGTAATTTCCTTGCCCTCCCAAAGGCAATGGATGCCCTTGCCGGGGTAATTTTTCAGTTCTTCCGGTCGGTCGAAGGGGATCTCCTTGGCCTTGGCATAAGCCAGGATCGCCTCGGCAATGGGATGGTTGGCGCCGGTCTCGGCGGTGGCGGCATAGGCGACCATTTTCTCCGGCTCCTCGCTGCGCAGGTCGGTGACCGCCGGCTTGCCCAGGGTCACGGTTCCGGTCTTGTCAAAAACCGCTACCTTCACGTGGTGGGTGGTCTCCAGGGTCTCGCCGTTTTTGATCAGGATCCCCTTGGAGGCGCCTAAGCCTGTTCCCACCATCACGGCGGTGGGGGTGGCCAGCCCCAAAGCGCAAGGGCAGGCGATGACCAAAACGCTGGTAAAGATGCGGATGGCAAAGGAAAAATCCTCTCCGGCCACCAGCCAGATCAAAGCGGCCAGCAACGCAATCGCCATCACCACCGGCACAAATACACCGGCCACCCGGTCGGCCAGTTTGGAGATGGGGGCCTTTTTGGCCTGGGCGTTCTCTACAAAAGCGATGATCTTGGATAGGGTGGTGTCCTTTCCCACTCGGGTGACCTTCAGATAGAGGGCGCTGTCCAGGTTCAGACTGCCGCCGGTGACTTCGTTGCCGGGCTCCTTGGCCACGGGCATACTCTCACCGGTGAGCATGGATTCATCCACCGAGCCGCTGCCGGTCTCCACCAGCCCGTCCAGGGGGATCTTTTCGCCGGGGCGCACCAGCACCCGATCCCCCGGCTTTAAACTGCCGGTGGGTACGTCGGTCACGGCATCCCCTTGACAAAGATGGGCGATATCCGGGGTCAGCTCCAATAGCCGACGGATGGCATCGGTGGTCTTGTCCTTGCTGCGGGCTTCAAAATATTTGCCCAGCTTGATCAGGGTGATGACCACCGCCACCGATTCAAAATAAAGATGATGCACGGCGTGGGGATCGCTCCCGATCTGAAAGACCATCCAAAGGCTATAAAGGAAGGAGGCGGTTGCGCCAACGGCCACCAGACTATCCATATTGGGATTCCCTTTAAAGAGGGCGGTAAAGCCGCCGGTGAAAAAGTGGTAGCCAATGGCCATTACCGGCAGACAAAGGGCGATCTGGCTCAGGGCAAAGCCCAGGGGGTGCAGGCTCATATGGGCAAAGGCCGGCACCGGCAGATCGGGGAAGAACATCTGCCCCATAGAGATATATAAAAGGAGCAGGCTCAGGATCCCGGCCACCAGCAATCCCCAGGGCTTTCGGCCTGCTTTGGGCTGGGGCTTGGGCTCCGGCTCCGGCACGTGGATGCCGAATCCGGCCTTTTGGATCACACGCTCAAAATCAGCGTAGCCCACGATGGATTCATCGTAGGTAACCGCCATTTTTTCGGTCATCAGGTTCACTTCGCAGCTTTCCACACCCGCCAGCCGGCTGACCACCCGCTGAACGGCCCCGGAACAAGCCGCACAGTGCATTCCTGTGATATTATATTGTTCGGTTTTCATATTCTCACCTCCAATTCTATTATATACCCCCAGGGGGTATTTATGCAAGAGAAATTTAATTTGATTTAAAGAATGGCTCATAATCGTTACAATCATGATATCAAAAATCTATGTTTCGTTGAACATAATCGCACAATCATGTAAATATCCAATAAACATCCTCAATTTAATCAATGTTTAAAAAATGATCAAATTGAACTTGACGAATGACATTATTACGAATATAATATAATTGTATCAAAATAATAAAAATGAGCAAATTGAATTCAGGAGAAGATATAAATGAGAGTTTACGACTACAGTAAAAAATGGCAAAAACTTTTAACTCCCGAAATTGTGACAATGCTTTCGCAAATACACGAATTTAAAGGCGAACAAAACTTATTTATCGAAGCACAGAGTGATACTCTTACGCAACTTGTAGAAATTGCGAAAATACAAAGTACCGAAGCATCTAACAAAATTGAGGGAATCTTCACTTCCGATGAACGTCTCAAAAAACTTGTGACAAACAAAACAACGCCCAGATCTCGCAACGAACAAGAGATTGCAGGTTATCGAGATGTGCTTTCAACAATACACGACAGTTACGAATTTATTCCTGTCCGTCCTTCAATTATTTTACAATTACACCGCGACTTGTATAAGTTCAGCGGCAAATCCATTGGCGGTGCGTACAAAAATGCAGATAACGTGATCGCAGAAGAAGATAACGAAGGAAACCGTTTTGTGAGATTTCAGCCAGTACCCGCTTGGGAAACGCCGGATGCCATTGAGGCTTTATGCGATGCCTTTGATGATGCAATCGCAAGAAATGAGGCAGACCCACTGCTTATTATCCCAATGTTTATCCTCGACTTCCTTTGTATCCATCCATTCAACGACGGCAACGGCAGAATGAGCCGACTGCTCACTCTGCTTCTGCTCTATCGCGCAGGTTATATCGTTGGAAAATATATCAGTATTGAAAAGGTTATAGAAACTTCCAAAGACACCTATTACGAAGCATTACAAAGCAGCTCGCAAGGTTGGCACGAACAAGAAAATGATTATGCCCACTTTGTCAGATATATGTTAGGTGTAATTTTATCAGCATATCGCGACTTTTCGACCCGTGTTAAAGTGCTTACAACAAGCGGAATGTCAAAACCTGAGCGTATACGAGAAATCATTAAAGATACCCTCGGTAAAATTACAAAAACAGAAATTATGCAAAAATGCCCCGATATCAGTCAGGTGACCGTGCAAAGAACTTTAAACGAACTGATAAAAAACAATGATATTATTAAAATCGGCGGCGGTCGCTACACATCTTACGTTTGGAATAGGGAGAAAGAATTATGATTACAGGTGAACTGAAAAATAAAATTGATAGTCTGTGGGATGTATTTGCCGCGGGGGGACTTGTAAACCCTTTAGATGTTATAGAGCAAATCACATATCTGATGTTTATTCGTGATCTTGACGATTCGGATAATCTTCGCGCCAAGGAAAGCGCTATCCTCGGCCTGCCCTATAAAAGCATTTTTGCGGGTGAGGTCACTATCGGTGAGCGCAAGGTTGATGGTAGCCAGTTAAAGTGGTCGGTATTCCGTGATTTTCCTGCAGGTAAAATGTATTCCACGATGCAGGAATGGGTGTTCCCGTTTATTAAAAATCTTGACGGCAAAAAAGACAGCGCCTATTCCAAGTATATGGACGACGCTATCTTCAAATTGCCTACGCCACTCCTGCTCTCCAAAGTAGTAGATGCCTTGGATGAAATCTATGCTCTTATGGCAAAAGAGCAGGACAAGGACGTTCGCGGCGATACTTACGAATATCTTCTCAATAAAATTGCGCAATCAGGTCTTAACGGTCAGTTCCGCACCCCTCGTCATATTATCAAAATGATGGTTGAGATGATGCAACCGAAAGCCGACGACGTGATTTGCGACCCTGCGTGCGGTACAAGTGGATTTTTAGTAACCGCCGGCGAATATCTGAAAGAAAATCTCAGAGAAGAAATCTTCTTTGATCGGCAGAAAAAAGACCATTATATGAATCATATGTTCTTCGGTTACGATATGGATAGAACTATGCTCCGCATCGGCGCCATGAATATGATGACTCACGGTGTAGAGCATCCGTTTATTGAGTACCGTGACAGCCTTTCTGACCAAAATCCCGACAAGGACAAGTATTCTCTTATTCTCGCAAATCCGCCGTCCAAGGGCAGCTTGGATTACGATACCGTTTCGACCGATCTGCTAAAGGTCTGCAAAACCAAGAAAACAGAACTGCTTTTCTTGGCACTTTTCCTGCGTATGCTCCGCATTGGCGGCAGATGCGCTTGCATTGTTCCCGATGGCGTATTATTTGGCTCATCCACCGCTCATAAGGCAATTCGCAAGGCAATCATTGAAGAAAACCGCCTGGAGGCTGTGATCTCCATGCCCAGCGGCGTTTTTAAGCCCTATGCAGGAGTCTCCACCGGAATTTTGATCTTCACTAAAACCGGCCACGGCGGTACCGATAAGGTTTGGTTCTACGATATGCAGGCGGATGGCTTCAGCCTGGATGATAAACGTACCGAAGTCAAAGAAAACGATATCCCCGATATCATCGCCCGTTTCCATAATCTCGAAGCCGAAGATGGCAGAGAACGAACCGAAAAATCCTTCTTTGTACCCAAGCAAGAAATCATCGATAACGATTATGATCTCTCCATTAACAAGTACAAAAAGACCGAGTACGTACCGGTAGAGTACCCCTCCACCGCCGAACTGATGACTGACCTGCACGAACTGGAAATAGAAATCCAAAAAGGCCTCGCCGAACTGGAGGAAATGCTGTGATGAAACATATTCCTTTAGTGCAAGTATGTGATTTTCAGGGTGGCAGTCAACCGCCGAAAGATCAATGGATAGATCACGAAGAAGACGGATACATTCGTATGCTTCAAATCCGCGACTTTACTCAGCCAGACAAGGACAATGTAGAATTTGTCCGTATTAGTAAGACAATTAAAACTTGCAAGGAAGACGATATCTTAATTGGACGATATGGAGCATCCGTAGGAAAAATCCTTACAGGGTTGTCTGGTGCATACAATGTGGCAATTATCAAGACCATTCCCGATACAAGCAAATTGTCAAAACGATTTTTATATCACTATTTGAATTCACCTTATTTTCAAAACTTTATTTTGTCCGTGGGATCTCGCGCGGCACAGGCTGGATTTAATAAGGATGATTTGCGAGATGCACAGATTCCAGACTTGTCTTTGGATGAACAAAATAACGTTGTATTTCAATTGGATAAGATCAACGGACTGATTGACTTACGGAAAGACCAACTTTCCAAACTTGATAAACTCATCAAAGCACGATTTGTCGAACTGTTTGGAAGTCAATGCCACAATGAAAAGAACTATCCGTATGGAAAGATAGACGATGTCGCCGAGATATACTTGGGGCTTACTCACACTCCCGAATATATAGAAACAGGTGTGAAATTCATCTCGGCCAAAAACACATCTTGCGATTACCTTGATCTGTCTGATGTAAAGTATATTTCGAAAGAAGAATATGCAAGTGCTCCTGCTGGTGCAAAACCACGCAAAGGAGATGTGCTTTTCTCACGAGTTGGCTCTAATCTCGGTCATCCAGTTATATTAGACATTGATGAGGAACTTTGCACGTTCGTCAGTCTTGGCTATCTTCGAACTAAAGGTAGAGTAACCAATCTGTACTTAAAACATTGGATGCGAGATGACTTTTTTGCCGAGCAGGTTCGTCGGAAGGTTGTAGGTGGAGGTCAACCTAACCTCAATACTGGTTGGCTTAAAGAATTTAGAATTATTATTCCTCCAATGGATCTCCAAGAACAGTTTGCAGCCTTCGTCGAACAGACCGACAAATCAAAATTGGTAATTCAGCAAAGTCTCTATAAACTCGAAACACTAAAAAAAGCATTAATGCAACAATATTTCGGATAAAAATATAGATCAAAGAGGAAATCAAGAATGAAATATAAATGGATGTTTGATGCTGACTATTCTTATTTGGAATCTGTTTCAAAGGCAAATGTCATAGAAATTTATCACTACACTTCGACAGATGGATTACTTGGAATTATACAGAGAGATGGAAGATTGAAATTATGGTTCACTAGATATGATAGTTTGAATGATCGAACAGAGAGAAAAGAATTTTTAGAGCAATTATATTCATATTGTGATCAAAAGTTAGAAGAAGGCAGTTTTTCTGAGGAGTTTTACCAAATAATAAAAAATATTGATTTTTCAGATCGGCGCAATATAGCGACCTATAAGGATGAAACTTTCATTATTGATGGAAGGGAATACACCGGCTTAATAGAATCAAGACCTCGAGACTGCGATACTTACTTATGTTGCTTTTCTGAAGATAAAGATTCTTTGGCTATGTGGAATTATTATACAAAATCAAATCAGTATAGTGGGTACAGTATTGGTGTTTTTAGCGATCAATTAGCGGATGTAATTGATGAATGTAGCATTCAGCTTAAACGAGTCATCTACGACGACAATATCAAAAAAAATATTCTTGATAAACTTTTGATTCCTTGCGCTAAGGAATATCCCTCTAAAGATAAACATATTCAGCAAGGAATGATTCGTTTTATTAAGGTAAAGTTAGAAGAATTTCAGTATGTATTCAAAAACAGTTGCTTTGCCCACGAAAAAGAGATTCGAGCCATTCTATATGTACCCAGAGACTTCAAAGGTAACGATGTGGTCTCGAGTAAATTTTATCGCAATAACAATGGAATCATCACTCCATATGTTGAATTGACACGTGAATTAGTTGTAACTGATTTAGTGGTTGGCCCATTGACAGAAATAGAAGTAGCTCAAAGAAACCTTAAAGAATTCTTAACTGATAGTGGTCAGAATGGAGTTAAAATAATCGAATCAAAAGTTCCGATAAGATTTTGAAAGTATTAGCACAAAAAATATTTTAATGGGAGAAAAACAATGGAAAACATCACAACAATTTTAATTTCTGCAATTCTTTCTGGAATTTTTGCCACTCTTGTAACACTTTGGTGGCAAAATAAAACTCAAGTTAAGCAACAAAAAACGCAGATCTTTACAACGCTTATGTCCAAACGATATGACATTTCAGCCGAGGAAAGTGTTGATGCGTTGAATATGATAGATGTAATTTTTTATGGTTCTTCAAAGGTGAGACAAGCCTGGAAGGAATTTAATGAAACCACTAAATTGCCTGAATCAATCACCAAAGATCAAGCAATAGGAGATAAGCATCTTAGATTACTTGAGCTGATGGCTGAGGATATTGGATATAAAAACATTAAATGGGAAGACATTAAACAATATTATTTTCCGGTTGCTCTTGCAAATAAACGGCAAGACGAGGCTGTTTTACGAAAAGTTCAAATAGATGCAGGACTTACCCAAATAAAAAAAGAAGAAGAACATAAGGGGACCGCACAAACGAATGAAAACACAATGTTGCTTATGAAGGCAATGGAAAACCCCGACGGATTACTTAAACTTCTTGAGGTCGCAGAAAAGGCGCAAAATTTTAATAAGAACGGAAAAAACCGTAAGTGAGGAGGTCAATTATGACCAACTTTGATTTTTTAGTAAAGGACAAGCAGTTTGAAACCTTTTCGGGCGTTGCAGTAGCGGCGGAAAAGACGTTACATATTGACTTGTCTACCTGTATTATAAACTGCCGCAGGGCGATGGAAATGGCTGTGAAATGGATGTATTCCGTTGACAGTTCTCTTGTCATGCCCTGGCAAGACACTTTGGTGAGCCTTATGAACACCGAGGAGTTTCGTGATATTGTCGGCACGGACATTTGGCGAAGAATGGATTTCATTCGCCGTGTCGGCAATAATGCTGCGCATACAGGTAAAAAGGTCACCGAAGAGCAGGCTGTGCTCTGCCTCGAAAACCTCTATATTTTTATGGATTTCGTCGCTTGTTGCTATGCGACAGAATATGAACAAGGTACATTTAATGCCGAACTGTTGAAGGAAACTCCTGCTGAGGCAGTTCCTACTGTTCAAGTGCCCGATATTGATCTCGAAGCTTTGATGGCAGAGAACGCAGCACTTAAAGCCGAGCTGACTGCACGCCGTGAAGAACAACAACAAACTTACGTGCCGAAACCTTTGGATATTTCGGAGTATAAAACGAGAAAAATCTATATTGATTTTATGCTTCAGGATGCCGGTTGGATAGAAGGCAAAGATTGGATCAACGAATACGAACTCCCCGGCATGCCCAATAAATCGGAGATCGGCTTTGCTGATTACGTTCTTTTTGGCGATGATGGTAAACCGTTGGCCGTGCTCGAGGCAAAACGCACTTGTGTCGATGTATCCAAAGGCAGACAACAGGCAAAACTATATGCTGACCTTTTGGAGAAAAAGTTTGGCCGTCGTCCGGTTATTTTCCTTTCTAACGGTTTTGACACCCGCATTACCGACAATCTTTATCCCGAACGCAAGGTGGCAACCGTCTATTCCAAGCGTGACCTTGAAAAAATGTTTAATCTGCAAACCATGCGGACAAGTCTAAACCACGTAGTAGTGGATAAAAACATCGCCGGACGTTATTATCAAGAAGGCGCCATCAAGGCGGTTTGCGATAGTTTTGGTAAGAAAAACCGCAGAAAAGCATTGCTCGTTATGGCTACGGGTTCGGGAAAAACAAGAACGGTTATTGCTCTCTGCAAAGTGTTGCTTGAGCACGGCTGGGTTAAGAATATCTTATTCCTTGCTGACCGTAACTCACTTGTAACTCAGGCAAAACGTAGTTTTGTGAATCTTCTTCCCGATTTATCGGTTACTAACCTTTGCGAAGAAAAAGATAATTATACCGCGCACTGCGTTTTCTCAACCTATCAGACAATGATGAATTGTATTGATTCTGTTAAGGATGAGAAAGGCAAACTCTTTACCTGCGGTCATTTCGATTTAGTGATTTGTGATGAGGCACATCGATCCATTTACAATAAATATCGTGATATATTCAACTATTTTGACGCACCTTTGGTGGGTCTGACTGCTACGCCCAAAGATGAAATCGACAAGAATACCTATGAGGTGTTTGAACTTGAAAACGGCGTTCCTACATACGGTTATGAACTTGCCGATGCAGTAAAAGACGGCTTCCTCGTTGATTTTATGTCTGTAGAAACCAAACTCAAGTTCATTGAGCAGGGTATCGTTTACGATGAATTGTCCGATGAGGATAAAGAAGAATATGAAGCCACCTTTGCCCGTGACGGCGAATTGCCGGACAAAATCGGTTCATCGGCGCTGAATGATTGGATTTTTAATGAAGATACCATCAAAGAAGTGCTGAACGTGCTGATGACCAACGGCATTAAAATTGATTACGGTCAGAAGATCGGCAAAACCATTATCTTTGCTAAGAATCACCGCCATGCTGAAAAAATATTCGAAGTGTTCAATAAAGAATATCCGCACCTAAACGGTTTTGCAAAGGTTATTGATAACAAAATCAACTATGCGCAAAGCGCTATTGACGAGTTTTCCGATCCAAAAAAATTACCGCAGATTGCAATCTCGGTTGATATGCTGGATACGGGTATTGACGTGCCCGAATGCTTAAATCTCGTATTCTTTAAAAAGGTGATGAGTAAGGCAAAGTTCTGGCAGATGATCGGTCGCGGAACCCGTCTTTGCCCCGGACTGATTAACGGCGAAGACAAGAAAATGTTCTACATCTTTGATTTTTGCGGAAACTTTGAGTTCTTCCGCATGGGCGGAAAAGGAAGATCTGCAAATCAAATCGCTTTGCAGGGAGCAATCTTCAACCTTAAAGCACAGATGGCGTTCAAACTTCAGGACTTAGCATATCAAACCGAGGAGTTGATTGCTTTCCGTAAAGAACTCGTGGATGATATGGTGCGTAAGGTTAAGGAACTGAATAAAGAGAACTTTGCTGTTCGTCAGCATCTTAAATATGTTGAATTATATGCAAATGCCGATAATTATACCGCTCTTTCCTATGAGGATACGTTAATTATCGCAGATGAACTCGCTCCACTTATTACACCTGACGAAGATGATCCTAAAGCGATGCGCTTTGATGCTTTGATGTATGGCATTGAACTTGCATATCTTGTCGGTAAAAAGTATAATAAGGCGCGTAGTGATCTGTATAAAAAAGTTTCGGGAATCGCGAGCGTGGCTAATATTCCTGAGATTATGGTGCAATCGGAACTGATCGATAAGATTCTGCATACCGATTATGTGGATACCGCCGGCATTAATGAGTTTGAGCACATTCGCAAATGTTTGAGGGATTTGATTAAATATATCCCGACGGGCGGTGCTATATATCACACCAATTTTGATGATGAAATCCTGTCTATTGACTGGAATGAATCAGAACTCGAAAATGATGACCTTAAAAACTACAAGGCAAAAGCAGAATTCTACGTTCGTCAGCATCAAGATAATGAGGTTATCGCTAAACTTAAATCTAATGTTCCGTTAAACCGTAATGATGTTAAGGAGTTGGAACAAATTTTGTGGAGTGAAGTTGGCACCAAAGAGGACTACGAAACGGAGTTTGGTGAGAAACCGCTCGGCGAATTCGTTCGTGAAATTGTAGGTCTTGATATGAGCGCCGCAAAAGAGGCTTTTGCACAGTATTTGAATGATGTTAATCTTGATTCAAGACAAATTTATTTTGTGAATCAGATCGTTGAATATATTGTTCACAACGGCTTGATGAAAGACCTGTCTGTACTACAGGAATCCCCCTTTACCGATAAGGGCAGCGTAGTAGAAGTATTTACTGACCTTACTGTTTGGATGGGCATCCGCAAGGTTATTGAACAGGTAAATGCTAATGCAGTCGCATAAAAAAGAAACTGCAAAAAAGAAGTGGTTACCCGATTTATCTAAATGATAAAAACAGGTAACCACTTTACTATTTTCTTATTTTTGCGGTCTGTGCCTTTTGTGAGGTTCTCAGATTAAGCCTTGGGCCATCATAGCGTCGGCTACCTTCTGGAAGCCGGCCAGGTTGGCACCGGCCACCAGATCATAACCAAAGCCGTATTGCTCGGCAGCCTTGGCGGAGTTATCGTGGATATCCTTCATGATCTGCTTCAGCTTGGCATCCACTTCCTCGGCGGTCCAGCTATAGCGCATGGAGTTCTGGCTCATTTCCAGAGCGGAAACGGCAACGCCGCCGGCGTTAACAGCCTTGGAGGGAGCAACGGCCTTACAGTTGGCCTTCAGGTAAGCAAGAGCCTCGTTGGTGGTGGGCATATTGGCCACTTCAATGTAATAGGGAACGCCGTTTTCCACCAGCTTTTTAGCCTCGTCCATCCCGATCTCGTTTTGGGTGGCGCAGGGCATTGCTACGTCTACCTTCACGCCCCAGGGTTTCTGGCCGGGGAAGAATTCCACGCCGAACTTATCGGCATAATCCTGCACCTTATCACGGCCGGAAGCACGCATTTCCAGCATATAGGCGATCTTTTCGGGGGTGCTGACACCGTCGGGATCGTAGATATAGCCATCGGGGCCGGAGATAGTTACCACTTTACCGCCCAGCTCGGTGATCTTTTCGGCGGCGCCCCAGGCCACGTTACCGAAGCCGGAGAGGGCAAAGGTCTTGCCCTTGATCTCTTCGCCGAAGTGTTTCAGCAGTTCAACGGCGTAATAAGTAGCGCCGTAGCCGGTGGCTTCGGGGCGGATCAAAGAACCGCCGAAGGAAAGGCCCTTACCGGTGAGAACACCGTTTTCATAGGCGCCTCTGATGCGGCGATACTGACCGTAGAGGTAGCCCACTTCCCGGGCACCTACGCCGATATCACCGGCGGGAACGTCCACGTCGGGGCCGATATGGCGATAAAGCTCGGTCATAAAGGCCTGGCAGAAGCGCAGGATCTCGCCGTCGCTCTTGCCGCGGGGATCAAAGTCGGAACCGCCCTTACCGCCGCCGATGGGCAGGCCGGTCAGGCTGTTCTTAAAGGTCTGTTCAAAGGCCAAAAACTTCATAATGCCCAGATATACGGAGGGATGGAACCGCAGGCCGCCCTTATAGGGGCCGATGGCACCGTTGAACTGAACCCGATACCCGGTATTCACGTGCACGGCACCGGCATCGTCCACCCAGGTTACCCGGAAGGAGATCACCCGTTCGGGCTCTACCATCCGCTCCAGCAGAGCGGCCTTTTCATATTCGGGGTGCTGCTCGATGGCAGGTTTCAGGGATTCCAGTACCTCGGTCACGGTCTGCACGAACTCCGGTTCGTTGGCGTGCTTTTTGGCGACCTCTTCTACAACTCGGTCAACGTAATTCATTCTCAAAAACTCCTTTTAACCCTTTAATAGGTTGATTGATAAAAATATTTTACTCTACTCTGCGCCAAATTGCAACAAATTTATTAACAGAAGAAAGATTTTGTGAAATTTCATAAAAAAATTTTTCCTCGCACCCCAAGTTTTTACAAATCCGCCCTTGACAGGTTGACGAAACATCAACTTTTATTGTATAATAATACCAATTTAAAGAAACGGAGCGCTATATATGGATCAACAATACGAAGCACTATTCACCCCCTGGAAGATCCGGGACGTGGAGATCAAAAACCGCATCGTCCTTTGCCCCACCGGTGGCACCTCCTTATTCGGATGGTTTGAACTGACGGGCTGTCATTTTGATAAAGAGGCTGCCAAGCATTTTCTGGATCGTGCCCAAAACAACGTGGGTCTGATCATTCCCGGCATTGCCCCCCTGCGGGATACTTTTTGGGGCAAGTGGCTGTGGCAGAATCCCAAAATGTTTGCGGAGCTGAAGGATTATATGGAGGAGATCCATAAAACGGGCGCCAAGCTGTTCGTTCAGCTGACCGCCGGGATGGGCCGTTCCTGGGCCATTACCGAGCTGGTTGCCCCGCTGCATAAGAACAAATTTACCCGTGCATTGATCAAGCCTGTGATCGATACCAGCCACGAGCTGGCTTCTCCCTCTGCGCAAAAATCCCGCTGGGCCCACGATATCGAATGCCCCGAGATGACGGTGGAACAGATCCACGAGATCATCGAAGCCTTTGCCAAAACCGCCAAGCTTTGTAAGGAAGCGGGGGTAGACGGTGTGGAGGTACATGCCGTTCACGAGGGCTATCTGCTGGATCAGATTTCGATCGAATATTTCAATAAACGTACCGACGAATACGGCGGAAGCTTTGAAAACCGCTATCGCTTTGCCGCCGAGGTGGCGAAGGCCATCTAGGTAGCCTGCGGTGAGGATTATCCCGTCTCTCTGCGTTATTCCGTGGAATCCAAATTAAAGGATTTCTGTTATGGTGCAATGCCCGGGGAAGACTATACCGAGGTCGGGCGGAATATGGAGGAATCTGAAAAGGCGGCCAAATATCTGCAGGATGCGGGTTATGATATGCTGAATGCCGATAACGGCACCTACGATAGCTGGTATTGGGCGCATCCCCCTATGTATATGCCCGAAAACTGCAACTTAGAAGACGTTGCACATATTAAAAAATTTGTTGATATTCCGGTGGTCTGTGCCGGAAGAATGGATATGGAAACAGGCGCCAAGGCCGTGGCCGAAGGGCGGATCGACGGGGTTGGCGTTGCCCGCCAGTTCCTGACAGACCCTGCCTGGGTCACCAAGCTGATCGAAGACCGTATGGAGGATATCAAGCCCTGTATTTGCTGTCATTCGGGCTGCTTTAACTTCTCTTCCTCCAAGGGCCACGCCAATACCCAGGATCTGAAGGATACCATGGGGCTTTCCCGCTGTGCCTTGAACCCCGAGACGATGCAATCGAAAAAATATCGCATCCTGCCCGCCAAAAAGGCCAAAAAGATCGCCGTGATCGGCGGCGGTATCGGCGGGATGGAGGCGGCCATCCTTTGCGCCAAGCGGGGGCACAGCGTAACCCTTTATGAAAAAAGCGATAAGCTGGGTGGTGTATTCATCGCCGCAGCGGCCCCCGATTTTAAAGAAAAAGATAAGGCTTTGATCGCCTGGTATATCCGGGAACTGGCCAAATACCCCATCGACGTGAAAATGAATACAGAGATCAAGGACGTAAAAGCCCTGGAGGCCGACGAGATCATCGTGGCAACGGGCGCCGTGCCTAATCGGATCCCCGTTCCGGGAGCAGAAACCGCAGTAGAGGCGGTGGATTATCTTTTGGGGAATAAGCCCGTGGGCGAGAACGTCGTTGTGGTAGGCGGTGGCCTGACCGGGTGCGAGATCGCTTACGACCTGTATCTGAAGGGTAAAAAGCCCGTGTTGGTGGAGATGCAGGACGACCTGGTGACCACCCCCGGCATCTGCCTGGCCAATACCAGCTACCTTCGGGATTTCTTTAAGACCAATCAGGTGCCCGTTCACCTGGAGACCCGCCTTTCTTCCATCGAAGCAGACGGTGTGAGCGTTACGGATAAGGAGGGCAAGACCTTTAAGATCCCTGCAGAGAGTGTGATCCTTTCTGTGGGTTACCGTCCTGCGCCTTTGACCACCAAGGGCGTTCACGTGTTGGGCGATGCCGATAAGGTGGGCAATTTGCGCATCGTTATCTGGCAGGCCTGGGATATTTGTATGAAACTATAAAAACCAAAAGCACAGCCATAAAAATGGCTGTGCTTTTGCTGCTTTTTTGAGCAGGTTGAAGTTTTCTGAAGGGGTCCGGGGGAATCTCTTTTTCAAAAGAGTTCCCCCGTACTTACCCTTCCTTTTTTCGAAAAGCGGAGGGGGAGCAGTTGTGGGCGGCGTGGAATTTTTCGGAAAAGTAGTTGCTGTCGTTAAACCCGCAGGAAAAGGCGATCTCGCCAATGGGGAGATGAGGTTCCTCTTTGAGGAGCTGTTCCGCCTTTTTCAGCCGCAGCAAGGATAGATATTCGTTGAAGTTCATCCCGGTCTCCCGCTTGAAGGTGCGGGAAAGATGGGCGGGGCTGATGCAGTGGCGCCGGGCGGTATCCCCCAGGGTGACCTCGCCGGAGTAGTTTTTGTTCAGCTCCCGCAGGATGGCTTCGATCAATCGGTTGGAGCCCCGATCTGTGGGATAGAGGTTGGAGCTTCGCTCCAACAGGGCGAAAAGCCGGTGTATAGCACCCCGTAATAATAGAGGCGAATAGGAATCGTCCCGCCGGTATTCCTGCCCGATCTCCTTGAAGATCGCCAGGATCTCGCCGGCAAGGGCAGGGTTCCGGAATACCGGCATAGAAGGAAAGGGGATTCCTTCCCAAAAACGCTCCCGACAGTTGATGAGATAGCGGCTGTATTGCTCGGCATAGGTGGTGGAATGGATCACCTGCTTAGGGATCAACACCAGATCCCCCGTCTCCACGCTGTAGAGCCGGTCGTCGATCAGGTAACTGCATTGCCCCTCTGCCATCAGGTAGAATTCTGCGGCATTGTGGTAATGCTTATGACCGGTTACCGCCTGGCGTTGGAAACAGGCGTTAAAATAAAAATCGTCTTTATGCATTGGATCACCCCCTGATCATTATAACAAAAGGATCAAAAAAATCAAGAATTTGCTGAAAATCCAACATATAATTGAAGGTAAACACAGAATTTTTGATATATAATATAGAAAAAAGGAGGTAATGACGATGTATTACGAAGGAAACACTGTAAAAGATCTGAAGATCGCCTATATTGGCGGCGGTTCCCGTGGCTGGGCCTGGGGGCTGATGAGCGACCTGGCACAATGCGAGGATATGAGCGGACGGGTGGATCTTTATGATATTGATCTGGAAGCTGCCAAGCATAACGAAGTGATCGGTAATCTTTATAATAATGTAGAAGGAGCCAAGACACATTGGGATTACCGGGCGGTGGAAAGCCTGCAGGAAGCCCTGACCGGCGCACAGTTTGTTGTGATCTCTATTCTCCCCGGCACCTTTGACGAGATGGAATCGGATGTCCACACTCCGGAAAAATACGGCATTTACCAATCCGTTGGTGATACCAGCGGCCCGGGCGGCATCGTCCGTGCCATGAGAACCGTTCCTATGTTCGAGGTCATCGCCGAGGCCATCAAGAATTATGCCCCCGATGCCTGGGTCATCAACTATACCAATCCTATGACCCTTTGTGTGCGCACCCTGTATCGGGTGTTCCCCGAGATCAAGGCCTTCGGCTGCTGCCACGAGGTGTTCGGCACCCAGAAACTGTTGATGAAGATGCTGAATACGGAACACGGGATGGACGTTCAGAACCGCCGGGAGATCAAGGTGAACCCCGTGGGCGTGAACCACTTCACCTGGATCACCGAGGCAACTTATCGGAATATGGATCTGTTCCCCCTCTATCGGGATTATGCCAAGAAGCGGGTCGAAGGCAAAATTTCCGACGTGCAGCTGGCGGACGATAACTGGATGAACAATTATTTCAAGAGCGACGATTGGGTCAAGATGGAACTGTTCCTGCGCTTCGGCTGGATGGCCGCTGCAGGGGATCGCCATCTGGCGGAGTTCTGCCCCGGCAAGTGGTATCTGGAAAGCCCCGAGCGGGTGGCAGAGATGCACTTTGGCCTGACCCCCGTGTCCTGGAGAAAGAATAACCTGAAGGAGCGGCTGGAAAAGGGCAGAAAACTCTATACCGGCGAAATGGCCCCCGAACTGAAGGCTACCGGTGAGGATGGCGTTCTGCAGATGCGGGCACTGTTGGGGCTCAGCGAGATGGTGACCAACGTGAACCTGCCCAATAAGGGCCAGATCCCCAACCTGCCTTTGGGCGCTGTGGTGGAGACCAACGCCACCTTTAGTTGCGATCGTGTAACCCCCGTTCAAGCCGGCGAGATCCCCGCCACCATCTATCCGCTGATCAGCCGGATCTGCGGCTTGCAGGAGATCGTGAACGAGGGTATCGCAGAGCGGAACCTGGAAAAGATCTTCTGTGCCTTTGCCAACGATCCCCTGGTGACCTGCGGTTTGAATGATGCCCGGAAGCTGTTTAAAGAAATGTGTGAAAACACCAAAGAATACTTAAAGGATTATCCCTTGGAGGAGTTTAAAGCATGAAAAATAAAGTCATTCAGTTCGGAGAAGGCGGTTTTTTAAGAGGGTTTGTGGATTGGATGCTGCAAAAACTCAACGAAGAGACTGATTTTGAAGGCGGCGTTGTGGTGGTACAGCCCATCGAAAAGGGCTTGTGCGGAATGCTGGAGGCCCAGGGCTGTAACTATACCCACCTGATGCGGGGCTTGAAAAACGGCCAACCCACCGTGGAGGAAAAATATATCACCGTTATCCAAAGAACGGTAGAGCCCTACCGGGATTTTGAATCTTATCTGCAATTGGCCGAAGATCCGGATTTCCGCTTTGTGGTTTCCAACACCACCGAGGCCGGCATTACCTATAAGGCAGGGGAGACCCCCGCAATGGCTCCCGCCGTCACCTTCCCCGCTAAAGTGGCTTTGCTTTTGAAACGCCGGTTCGAAAAGGGGCTGGGAGGCTTTATCTTCCTGCCCTGCGAACTGATCGAAAAGAACGGCGATACCCTGAAGGCCTGCATTTTGAAGTATGCCGCCGATTGGGGCTGGGACAAGGCTTTTACCGATTGGGTGGAGCGGGAAAACGTGTTTTATAACACCTTGGTAGACCGCATTGTGACCGGCTACCCCCGGGAAGAGGCCGAAAGCCTGGGCTATCACGATAATCTGCTCAATACCAGCGAGCTGTTCCACCTTTGGGTGCTGCAGGGCCCCAAGGAGCTTTTGAAGGAACTGCCCTTTGACAAGACCGACCTGAACGTCATCATCACCGAGGATCTGGATCGCTACCGTACCCGGAAGGTGCGGATCTTGAACGGCGCCCATACTTCGATGATCCCCTATGCTCTGCTCAGCGGGCTGGAAACGGTGGAGGATTGTATGAAGGACGAGAAGATGAGCGCCTTTTTGAAGGCCTGTGTCTTTGAGGAGATCATCCCCACTTTAGATCTGCCCAAGGAAGAACTGGAAAGTTACGCCGCCGACGTGTTCGAGCGGTTCCGTAACCCCTATATCCGCCATCTTTGCAGCTCCATTGCACTGAATTCCGTCAGCAAGTTTAAGGTGCGGGTATTGCCCTCCTTGCTGGAATACCGCAAGCGGCTGGGTAAGAATCCGGAGCATCTGATGCTTTCTTTTGCAAAATTGATCGATTTTTACCGCACCGATATGGCCAACGATGATCCCGCCGTGATGGCCTTTATGAAAAAAGCCACTGTGGCGGAGATTCTGGCGAATACCGAACTCTGGGATCAGGATCTTTCCTTCCTAACCGCAGAGTTGGAGGAATTGGTATGCTGATTTTAAATCCGAAAGATACCGTTGCCGTTAACGAGGAGACCGGCCATAAGGTGGCCCGCCGCCCCATTCAAAAGGGCGAGGCCGTTTATAAATACGGCGAGGTCATCGGCCGTGCTACCCAGGAGATCCCGGAAGGGGAATGGGTCCATTCCCATAACCTGAAGACCGACCTGGAGCGTGGTGCGGAATATCACTATCAACCGGTGGAATGCGAACTGCCCCCCGTCACCGACGGCGGCACCTTTATGGGCTATCGCCGTAAAAACGGCGACGTGGGCATCCGCAACGAGATCTGGATCGTCAACACCGTGGGCTGTGTCAATAAGATCGCCCGCAAGCTGGCGGCCCTCACCGGCGCCGTCCATTTTGAGCATCCCTACGGCTGCCCCCAGCTGGGGGAGGATCACGCCACCACCCAGTTGATCCTGAAGGGGCTGGTGAACCATCCCAATGCCGCCGGCGTTTTGGTGCTGGGGCTGGGGTGCGAAAATAATAATATCGAAGAATTCAAAAAGGTCCTGGGCACCTGGGATGAGGAGCGGGTGCGCTTCTTGAACGCCCAGGATGCGGAAGACGAGATTGCCGCCGGCGTGGCCATCATTGAAGAGCTGCAGACCTACGCCGCCCAATTTGAGCGGGAGCCTATCCCCTTTGGGGAACTGAAGGTGGGCTTGAAGTGCGGCGGCAGCGACGGCTTCAGCGGCATCACCGCCAATCCCTTAGTGGGCGCCTTCACCGACCGCTTATGCGGGGCGGGGGGCGTTGCCCTGATGAGCGAGGTGCCGGAAATGTTCGGGGCGGAGCATTTATTGATGAACCGTTGCCCCAACGAGGAACTCTTTGAAAAGACCAAAGCGCTGGTGCAGGATTTTAAGGCCTATTTCGGCCGGTTTGGCCAGCCCTGCTACGAAAACCCCTCCCCGGGCAATAAGGCCGGGGGCATCACCACGTTGGAAGAAAAATCCTTAGGGTGCATCAAAAAAGGGGGTAGCGGGCCTGTGGCCGCTGTTCTCACCTATGGGGAGATCGCCGAAAAGCCCGGCCTGAATCTGATCAATGGGCCGGGAAACGACCTGGTGGCTATCACCAATCTGACCGCCGCCGGCGCGCACCTGATCCTCTTTACCACCGGTCGGGGCACCCCCGTGGGCGGCCCCGTTCCCACCATGAAGCTTTCCACCAACCGCTCTTTGGCAACCCGTAAGGGCAATTGGATCGATTTCGATGCCTCCCCCTTGCTGGAGGGCGTGCCCATGGAGCAATTGGAGCGGGAACTGGAAAAACTGATTTTAGAGGTAGCCTCCGGCAAGGCCGCCTGCAATGAATTAAACGAATGTCGGGAAATTGCAATCTTTAAGGATGGGATCACAGAATGATGTTTCAAAATGTTACCCCCGAATCGGTGGGGGTTCCCTCCGGGGCGGTTTTGAACCTGCTGACGGAGATCAAGAAAAAGAATTATGCTTTCCACAGCCTGGTGCTGGCCCGGGGAAATAAGATCTTTACCGAGGTCTATTGGGCGCCCACCAAGGCGGAGCAAAACCATCGGATGTATTCCCAGACCAAAAGCTACGTGGGCATCGCCGTGGGTCAGCTGATCGCCGAGGGCAAGCTGAAGGCCGAGGATAAGATCATCGACTATTTCCGGGATAAATTGCCCGAAAAGGTGCATCCCTACCTGGCGGAACAGACCGTGGAGCAGATGCTGACTATGCATACCTCTATGCCGGGGATGCGCTGGTTTATGCAAGGAACCCGGGATCGGGAGGCTTTCTACTTTCATTATGAGCCCGAGCGTTTGCCCGGTGCCAACTTCAGTTATGATTCCACCGGTTCCTTTATTCTGGGCGCTCTGGTGGAGCGGATCACCGGCAAGACCTTTTTGGATTACCTGAAGGAAAAATGCTTTAACGAGATGGGCACCTTCCAAAATGCCAAGGTGCTGTTCTGCCCCGGCGGCAAGGCCTGGGCGGATTCCGCTTTGCTTTGTACCACCCGGGATATGCTCTCCTTTGCCCGCCTTTTGGCCCAAAAGGGCGAATGGAACGGCAAACAACTTCTGGATCGGGCGATGGTGGAAAAGGCCACCTCTCCGTTGGTGGATAACGGCGCCTTCTCCCGGGAGCAGATGAGCCAGCAGGGCTACGGCTGGCAGATCTGGGGGATGTTTGATCAAGGCTTTTCCTTCCACGGGATGCACGGCCAGTTCACCTTCTATCACGCGCCCACCGATATCACCTTTACCATGACCGCCGCCTTGGATCGGAACGTGAACTATGCCGAGATCTTCACCGATCTGATGATGCAGATGGTCTTAAATCGGGTCGGGGAGCCCTTGCCGCCCTCTGAAGATGCCGCAAAAATTGTCGAATGGGCCAAAAATGCCAAAATGGTGGCCGCTGTGGGCGAAGCCTCTTCCGCCTTGGAGCAAAAGATCAACGGCAAGACCTTCAAAATGAACGACAATAAAATGGGCTGGAAGGAATTCCGGCTGGAATTCAAGCCCGAGGGCGGCGTGCTGTATTACGAAAACGACCAAGGGAAAAAGGAACTGGCCTTCGGTCGGTGTGAAAACGCCTTCCAACCCTTCCCCCAAACCGGCTACTCCAACGAGATCGGGGATCAGGAATGTCCCGGCCATCGGTATGATTGCGCCGTTTCCGCCGCCTGGCGGACTCCCCAAAAACTCAGTATGCTGGTGCAGATCATCGATGAATACATTGGGATCCTCTATATGACCTTCAGCTTTATGGAAAAACGGGTCTCCGTTAAAATGGATCGGAGCGCCGAGTATTTCCTGATGGAATACGAAGGCTATGCCAACGGACAAATGGAATAAATGAATAAACGCCTTGTGCAACAGCACAAGGCGTTTATTTGTTGGGGCGCAGCCCCAAACCCCGCCCAAGAACCTTTTTGAAAAAAGGTTCTTGGAACTCCAAAAACTTACAACAGGGTATTTTTGCGG